>CAYZFF010000093.1:0-13558 GCA_964477305.1 uncultured Cytophagia bacterium | reverse complement strand
TGCCGTCGTGACAATTTTAGAAAATCACTATGTTGAATCGATGCTTGCGCTTCTCTTCTTTTCTGCTGTTCATTTTAACGAATATCCTAACGAACTTGCTGTTTGGGACCGAAACCGGTTTTCTCAACCGCACCGTCGCCGTGAACGGGATGGTTTATCGCTATCAAGTTTACGTGCCCGCCGATTTCACGCCAAAGAAAAAATGGCCGGTGATTCTTTTTCTACACGGCGCCGGCGAGCGCGGCGATGACGGCAGCAGCCACACGCAAGTTGGCATTGGCGCCGCCATAAGACAACATCCCGAACGCTTTCCCTGTATCGTGGTGATGCCGCAATGTCGGCGTGGTCAGGTGTGGTTTGGAGAAATGGAGCAGCAAGCGTTGCAGGCGCTCAATCAAACGCTCAAAGAATTCAACGGCGATCCGCAACGTGTCTACTTAACCGGTCTCTCGATGGGCGGTTATGGCACTTACTATTGGGCCGCACGTCATCCCGGAAAATTTGCTGCCCTCGCGCCAATTTGCGGTGGAGTGGTTCCACCGCCGGCTTTTCCGTTTCCAGCCGAGGCGGCCACGCAAGTTCCCACCCAACAACCGTATGCCACCATCGCGAAACGCCTTGGCAAAATACTGGTGTGGATTTTTCATGGCGATGCCGATCCGGTGATTCCGGTCACCGAATCACGGCAAATGGCCGAGGCCCTCCGCGAGATCGGCGCCACAGTGAAATACACCGAATACCCCGGCGTAAATCACAATTCATGGGACCAAGCATATGCCGAGTCGGAGTTGATCCCGTGGCTGCTCACACAACGACTGGGGAAATAATCACGTCGTTTTTTTTGATCAACTTCTGCAATCGTTCGCGATAACTGAAATGCGAAAGGGTTGGACTTTGGCTTTGCTCAAAATGAAAAAACTTTTCTAAATATTCTGCTGATCGATAAAATTTCATGAGCCTTCAAATCATCGAATCCGCCGCGCACATGCAGCAACAGGCACTCGCGTGGCGCGCTGCGGGCAAACGCCTCGGTTTGGTGCCAACGATGGGTTATTTGCACGAGGGCCATCTGAGCTTGATGCGTCTGCTGCGCCCGCGCTGCGATCTCCTCATTACGAGTATTTTTGTCAACCCGATGCAATTCGGCCCCAAAGAAGATTTTGCGCAATATCCGCGCGACTTGGCGCGTGACATGAAATTATGCGCGAGCGCGGGGGGCGACGTGGTTTTTTATCCGGCGGTCGAAGCCATTTACCCGAAAAATTTTCACACGCATGTTGACGTGGAATATCTCACCGAAACGCTTTGCGGGCCGTGGCGGCCCGGACATTTTCGCGGGGTGGCCACGGTGGTTTGTAAACTCTTCAACATTGTCCAACCGCATTTCGCCGCCTTCGGCCAGAAGGATGCACAACAAGTCGTCGTCATCGAGCGTATGGTGCAGGATTTAAATATGCCCATCGAAATTGTTGTTGGCCCAACTTTGCGTGAGCCGGATGGCTTGGCCATGAGTTCGCGCAACATCTACCTCTCCCCTGCTGAACGGCAACAAGCCACGGCACTTTATCATGCCCTCTCTTTGGCCGAACACATGATTCGCGACGGCGAACGCGACGCCGCGAAAATAATTTTGGCGATACAAACTCTCCTGCACCGCGAAATCTCCGCGCCAGTAATTGAGTATGTGGAAATTGTCGATCGCGCGACCCTACATCCGTTGCCAAAGCTGCATGGCGAAGTCGTCGTTGCCCTCGCCGTACGAATCGGCCGGACGCGGTTGCTTGATAATTTAATGTTATTGATTTAAATTATCAAGTACGGTGCCGTAAGTACGGGCTTGCATTTGCCGTCTCCAGTATTTAAATTGACCTTACAGATTCGCGACGATGAACAGTTTGAAAGGTAATAACATGCCAGCCACCATAGAGAAAATCAAGACACTTGAAAACTTCATCACGAAGCACGGCGATGACGTCTATATCTCTAATACTTTGGCCAAAATGTTGGATTATAAAGTCCAACAATATGAGCAAGACCTCGCCGAACTGCAAGAAGACTTGTGTGCATTTGAAACTGAATATGCCATGACTTCTGCCGAGTTCTACGCTAAATTTCAACTGGGCGACCGTGGCGATAAAATGGATTTTGTTGAATGGGCAGCTTTGTATCAGATGCGGCAAAATCTTCTTGAAAAAAAAGAAGCGTTGGCGAGCGCAAGATAAATGATGGTTTCCCGCATCATTGGCATAAAGCAGATGGCACAGTTGAGTCCTCCCCACCGATGAGTTTTCAGCAGGTTTTATTTGAAATTCAAACTATTTTAAGAACTCCGGATGGAAAATAACTCTTCTCAAAACGCTTTACTCCCTTCGCCCAAAGTTTTGGTGCGCGGCATTCAAGGCTTCATTATCTTTTCCGTGGCGGGAACGCTGCTTGGCATCTGGTGGAAACGGCCGGTAGGATTTGAAGACTTTCTACAGCATATTGAATGGCGCTTCGTCGCGCTGCTGATTCCCTTGATCGGCTTGGATTATCTCGTTGGCGGGCTGCGCTATCGGCTTTATTTTGACGGCAACATCCTGCCCAATGTTTCGTTGTGGAATTGCATGCGCTCGAATTGGGCCAACATGTTTATGGGCGCAGCCACCCCATTTCAAACCGGCGGCGGGCCGGCACAGCTTTATATTTTGTGGCGTTGCGGCGCGAACGTGGCCGACGGGGTCTTAAGCTCGTTGATCAACTTCGGAGCGACCCTCGTCTTTTTTCTCATCGCCAGTGTGGCCGCGCTGTTAATATTGCCGCCGAATCTCTTCGGCGAAAATTTTGCGCCGCTGCTTAAAACCGGTTTTGTCGCCGTCGGCGGCGTGGCAGGATTGGTGCTTTTTGTTTTGCTCTTTCCGCATTTGGGGATGCGGCTCATCAAGTTTCTTTTTCACCTGTTGCCCGGACGCCATGAAAAGTTTTTAGCACTGCGTGACCGTTTATTGAACACGCTGGAGTCCGAGGCGCAACGCTTCGGCGACGGTTTCCAAAAAATTCTCCGGCACAAAAAATGGGCGCTGGCCGCCACCGTGTTGTTCACCTTTACCCTTTTTTTTAATAAATACCTAATGGGTTACGTGATCGCGCGCGCCCTCGGACAAAATGTTCCTTTCGGAGTTTTTATCGGTTTGCAGATCGTCCAACTTTTAGTCATTTATTTTGCGCCCACGCCCGGGGCCTCTGGCGTCGCCGAGCTTTCTTCAGTTTGGCTCATGGGCAAATTGCTCCCGGAATCCTTGCTGATGATTTACGCCGTGCTCTGGCGGTTAGCCACAACGATTATTGGGGCGGTTATCGGCGGCTTGGTTTTATTGTTTGAAATACGTTCGTGGCACCGTGACGAGACCACCGGTCCAGCAATGGAACAACCGGCTGCAATTACGACGGCGGAGTCCAATATCAGTGCGAATTAATCATCTCTGATATTATTGGGTTATCCTTCATACACTCGCCACCATCAGCTCCGAAAAACCACACGCGCTGACGACGGCGCGATCTTTTCCCTGCCGCTTGGCGGCATACAACGCCACATCCGCGCGCTGCAGCACGCTGTCGAAATTTTTATCGTCAAGACTGACTGTAGCAATACCGATGCTCACTGTGACTGGAATATTAAAATCATCCGTCCGCATCGGCGAGTGGCGAATATTGCTCATGATGTTTTGGCTCGCGGCCAGTGCCCCTTCCGCCGAGGTTTCCGGCATCACCACGACAAACTCTTCACCGCCCAGACGGCCAACCAGATCGACCGTGCGAATCGAATGCTTGATCGTATGGGCAATCAATTTCAGCACTTGATCACCAGCGAGATGTCCGTAGCGATCATTGACTGCCTTAAAATCATCCGCGTCAATAATCATGAGGGAAAATGCCGAAACATAGCGCCGCCAGCGCGCCCATTCTCCAGTGGCCCGCTCCAAAATCATGCGGCGATTGAGCAAGCCCGTGAGCGCATCTTCGCGTGAAAGCCGTTTGAGTTTATAAATCGCTTGGCGCAGTTTTAAATTCGTGCGCATCAAAGCTTGTGTACGCGCTTCAATTTTGGCTTCCAATTCTTCATTAGCTTTTTGCAGTGCCGCTTCGGCACGGATGTAGGCGCGGCAGACTTCAACATGTCGCAACTCGCGCTCAATCATCGGGCCGAGTCGCGCCAAATTATTTTTCGCGAGGTAATCATGCGCGCCGGCTTTCATTGTGGCCACGGCGCTTTCATCGCCGGCAGTGTTGGAAACGATAATGAACGGTGCGTCAATAGCGTGCGTTTTACACAGTTTTAAAACGGCCATTGCATCGCAATGCGGCAGGCTATCATCGAGGATAATAATATCCCAATTGGGTTCGGCGAACGCAGCATGTATCGCCGCCAAAGAATCGACACGCTTGTAAAGGGTTTCATAGCCGCAACGGTGCAACTCCTGCAACAACAGCGCTCCCACGGACGAATCTGCAATCAACAACAGTCGAAGTGGTTTAAACATAAATCATCCTTGATGGTTGGTACCTGCTCCCACTCCGATTTCGCGAGAAATCCCAGCTTCCTTATCTCAAAACGTTTGCCAGTTAGTCAATTGACTGATTAACCAGTCAATCCTTCATTAGCAACCGGCAATTCAACGATAAATGTCGTATACTCGCCGGCTCGGCTTTCCACAAAAATATCGCCGTGGTGTTCTTTAACAATGCCATAACTGATACTGAGTCCGAGTCCAGTTCCTTCCGAGCGTTTTTTGGTGGTGAAAAATGGATCAAAAATTTTCGGCAACACTTCCGGCATAATGCCGACACCGGTATCATAAAACTCGGTGCGGATAAAGTGCCGGCCCTGGCGCTGCAACGCATGAGCGGAAATTTTCAGTGTTTTGTTGTCGTGAGCACCGGCATATTTTTGATTCAGCGCGTGTTGCGCATTGCTCACCAAATTGATGAAAACTTGTTGAATCTGCTGGCTGCGGCATTTGAGCGGCGGCAAGTCCGCTGGCAGTTCAAAAATGAGATTGATCCCGTCTTTACGTAGCCGATGCTCCATCAAATGCAACGCCGATTCCAATAATTCTGCAAGTCCAACCCAATTCTGTTCCTGGGGTTGTTGACGCGCGAAGGTCAATAGATTGTGCACGATTTTGGTGACGCGATCACTCTCGCGCAAAATGCCTTGCAACAAAAATTGTTTTTCGTCGTTCATCGGCGCGCGTTCATACAAAAGCTGCGCGTAATTGATGATGCCGGTCATCGGGTTATTGATTTCATGCGCCACGCCGGCGGCCAACTCGCCAAGTGCAACCAGTCTGGCGGTTTGTTGCATTTGCTGCTGTAAAATTTCACGTGCTCGTTCGTTCTGCACTGTCGCTGTCATATCCCGCACTGCCAAAATTGCGCCAATCAACTGTTCGCGTTCATCATACAACGGCGCGGCATTGACGGATAGATATTTTTCCTGACCGGCGCGGCAAATTTTCAATCGGCAATCACTGCTGCGTTTTTGTTCATACAGCGCTAAATAGATGGGATTGTGGCGGCGCGGCAAATTTTCACCTTCCAAGGTGCGAACCTGCCAGCCGTTTTTAAATTCAAAGAACCGGCTTTGCAAAAACTCCGCCTGTGACATTTCAAAAATTACTTCGAGGGCACGATTGCTGATCAACAGATCACCGGCGCGATCCAAAACGGCAATACCGTCGCTCATCGTACGGAGCAACAATTCGCGCAATTCCGCGGCGCGATGTAGTTCCACTTCGTAGTGTTTTTTCTCGGTAATGTCGCGCGCAATCCCCATGTAAATTTCTTCATTGATTGGCGCAGCGTTGAGATCAATCGTGCGCGCAAACAATAAATTACGCAGCGCGGTGGCGTGGGCGGGGCGAGCTTTGTACCCCCGGGAATTGTCATCAGCCTCACCGGATTTTTCAATAAAACTCTCCAGCTTGCCATTGTATAGCGAGGAGGCCAGAGCCAATTCCGTGCGCGGCTGGATCGCCAGTTCTCCGCGAAACGGCCGGCGCGATAAAATATCGTCGAGGTATTCTTCCGCCCCAGTGGTTTTGGCGATCACTTCGTTCAGTGTTGACTGCAACAATTCTTCCCGGCTGCAACCGAACATTTCGCAAAACTTCTCATTCACCTCGATAAACCGGAGTTCCTGATCAACCACAAAAATTCCATCCAACGCATCTTGCACGAGATGGCGATACAACGCCTCGGAGCGCTGCAATTGCCCTTCGCGCTGTTGGAAATGCGCGGCCATGCGATTGAACGATTTCCCCAACAGCGCCAATTCATTGTGGCCGTGAATGTCGAGGCGATGCTGCAAATCGCCGTTGCCGAGGCGCTGCGCGCCGTCGATTAATTGCCGCAGCGGCCGATGCAGTCCACGGCTCAAAAGCATTGCCAGTCCGATTCCCGTGCCGAGAAAAAGCCCCGTGAGCAATAAATTCAATTGGAAAAACTTTGCACGTTTTTCGCGCACGAAAGCGAGATCATAATCAACGCGCAAGAAACCAATGAGCGGTGCCGTGGACGCCGTGAATTTCTCCAAATTCATTTGGGAAATCCGCGCCACTTGCGTGTCTTCAGCTTGCGCTTCGGTAAAAAGCGGATGGATGGTGATAAAGGCATGCTGGCTACCCTCCCGGCAAACAACGTGCTCCAGAGGTTGCCGATGATTTCCCAAATTAGCGAGCAACGGCTTCAGCTCGGCGTCTGCAATCTCGGTCACGCCTTTTTCAAACAATAGCTTGAGTTGTGGGGTGTAAATGACGCAATGCCGTATCTCGTCGATTTGTAACAACTCATCCAGCGCATGCGTCAGCCGTTTAGGCTCGTGTTCCAATGCCGCGTTCGTCAATAGCGGTTCCAAATGGCGGGCGAGATATGCGCTACGCCCTCGGCTGTTCTCGAAGGTTTGTTGCAACAAAGCCGGTTGTAGAGAAAATAAACCCACAAGAGCGACGATCAAGCCGTGTATCAGCGCCAAAAAAATGGCCCCGACAAACAAACGTTGGCGAAAACTCAATTCGATGCCACGCAGGTTGATGAGCTTTCGTGGCATTCGGTTGCGGTAGCCGTCGGCACGCGGTGTTAGGCCGTTACTTAGAAGCATGTCCCTCTGCCTCCTTCTCCGTCATGGAAGTCGGAATAATAATGCTGAGGTGGTCAATTAAAAAATAAAGTGTAAAAATAGACTTACTTTAAATTGGGTGTAAACAAGTCCATACACTTTTTTAAACAAACGCCTACGAGTAGGTTAGGCTGGCCGGTTGAAGTGCAAGGTTGGAAAGGCAATGGCAAGCTTGACCATGCAAAAATGCAATGAAATTGTCGGTATTGCTGTAACTTAGGTTTCTTAAAATTAAAGAAAACCACAGTTGTTTTAGCTGTTGTAACATTTTTACAGCAATACCAATCTTGATTTTGTCAAAAATCTAACTTATTCATACTGGCAGTGGCGAAAAATGCGGAAAAAATTTTTAAAAAAAATGCCCGCAAACAATTTTCTTGCTTGCGGGCAACTTTAAAAAATGTCAAATCAGTTTTTAGCGGTACTGCGGGTTACAACAATTCATGATTCGCGGTCGCCATGGGTTCACCAACCTGAATCACCGGACTCGTTTCGCTACCGACACCAAACGGTTGCCATTTGTGCGTGTCGTCGCTACGCAAACGGTGCTTCGCGCCGCCACGCGCATGCGTTTCGTCAAAGCCCTTCGGCTCGATAAACAAACGTTCGCCATCCAACAGGCCAGTAATTCCAGCTTGGCCCGGCTCGGAACGTTTGGCTTGGCAATACACACAAGTCTTCGGATCATGCGATTTGTAGTCCGTCGGCTCTTCGTAAGTTGTGATAAAACCCTCAAAGTTGCGCAGCACCACTTTGTGATCCGACATGCTCAACAAATAATTCGGCATCACCGGAATTTTACCGCCACCCCCCGGCGCATCGACAACATAAGTCGGCACGGCGTAGCCCGAAGTGTGGCCGCGCAGGCCTTCAATAATCTCGATGCCTTTGGCCACTGGCGTGCGCAAATGTCCGGAGCCTTCCACGAGATCGCATTGATAAAGATAATAGGGCCGCACGCGCATTTTAACGAGATCTTGCACCAACTTGCGCTGAATGTGCACGCAATCATTAACGCCTGCCAGCAAAACGCTTTGATTGCCCAAGGGCACACCGGCGCGCGACAGTTTATCGCAAGCGAGCGCGATTTCCGGGGTAATTTCTTTGGGATGATTGAAATGCATATTCACCCAGATCGGATGATATTTTGATAGCGTGGCACAAAGCTCATCATCGACACGTTGCGGCAGGAAAATCGGTACACGGGTGCCGAGGCGGATGATTTCAAGGTGTGGAATCGCCCGCAGCCGCCCCAACAAATTATCCAAAACTTTCGGCGGCAAAATAAACGGGTCACCACCGGAAAGCAACACGTCGCGAATTTGCGGCGTTTTCGCAATGTAGTCGATTTGCGCGTCGTATTCCGCGCTGTTAAACTGTGCCTTCGGATCGCCAACGATGCGGCTGCGCGTGCAATAGCGGCAATAACTCGCGCATTGTGTCGTCACCAGCATCAGCACGCGATCGGGATAGCGATGCACCAAACCCGGCACCGGCGAATGCCGATCTTCTGCGAGCGAGTCTTCCATCATTGAGGTGAACGGCACCATCTCCGCATCGGTTGGAATCACTTGCTGGCGAATCGGGCAATGGCGATCGTCGGGGTCAATGATCGAGGCAAAAAAGGGTGTAATATCGACGCGAAATAAATTATTGGCGCGAAGTGCAGTCTGTTCGCTCTCCGAAAGGTTGATAATTTGCGCCAACTCGTCCACGGAATTAAGCCGATGCTTGAGTTGCCAGCGCCAGTCATCCCATTGCGCCTCGGGCACTTCTGCCCAAATTTTCGGCCGCGGCGTGCGTTCGATTTTTTTTGTTCCGGCCGCCCCATTACCGGCAGTGTTTTGTAATTGAATGTTGTCGAGCATGGCTGCATCCCTTTCTACTATTATTATTTTATTCTTCGTTTTCCTGCTGACTGGTGAATTGGTTGAGTGCTCTTCCTTAAGATGAAAATTAAGATACAAAAACTTTTGGAAAGTTCCAAGAAATTGTGCATCTTAATGCAGAGTTGCTCCGCCCCAACCAGCACGGCGAGCTTTGTCAAGGAGCTACAGGCGTATGACTGGATGATGTAGATTGAACGAGCAGGAATGCGATGAGATCACCTCAAGGGCAGAAGGCTTCTGCCGCGAAAGAAATCGAAACCGCGAGATTTCGCAGCCGTCTCGCTAACATTCCCGTGCTGCAAAACGTTCCGAAAAGCCTTCTCCACCGGCTCAAGCCCGGTATGTTGCGCGTGTATGCTGATGGAGCAATGATTATTCAAGAAGGGCAGCCGGCGGATCACCTGATTGTTATTTTGCAAGGCGTCGTTGATATCGTGCGCGGCAATGTTTTTCTCGTGTCGCGCAGCGCCAATGAAATGATCGGCGAGCAAGGCGTCGTTGATGAAGTGGTTTACAGCGCCACGGCGATGGCGCGCGGCAAAGTTGAGGTGCTCGCGATTCCGGCTGGTTTGGCGAAACAGTTTTTGATGAATTACCGCTTCACGCTAAACCTCATCAAAATTCTTTCGGCCAAATTGCGCGAGGCGACGGATGACGAAGCGGTACGGCTGGCGCAAGAACAGAAAATGTTTGCGGCTTTTCGCAGTCACGTGCATCCGCGCGTGCTGGACGATCTACTCGCCAAAGGCATCGAAGATTATGGGGCGCCGCGCTACATTGATTGCGCTATTCTCTTTGCCGATATTCGTTCTTACACTTCGCTCTCGTTAGAGGCCACTCCGGAAGAAATCGTTAACGAACTCAGCCGCTATCTTGACGGGATGATCGAGATCATTCATGCCCACGACGGGATGATTGATAAATTTATTGGCGACAACGTGATGGCCTTTTGGGGTTTCGCGCAATCGGCTTCTTCCGTCGCCGCGCGGCCGTCGGCTGATCTCACGCAAAATTGCGCCGGCAAAATTCCGGGCAACTCAAACGGCCATCTCACGCTGAGAGAAATTAACTCCGTGAGTCGAGCCTTGGATTGCGCCATCGCGATGTGGAAAGCCGCGCACAATTACTCTTTCCGCGGCCGCCAAATTCAAATCGGCATTGGGCTGAATTATGGCACCGTGTTTTGCGGCAACGTCGGCAATGATCGCAAACGGCAATTCACCGTGTTAGGGCATCCGGTGAATTTAGCCTCGCGTTTTGAATCGTTAACGAAGGATCTCGGCGTTCCCATCGTCGTCGGTGAAAAATTTTATGATCAACTTCCGCTCGCGCGGCGCGGTGAATTTCAAGAGTTTCATAACGTGCAGGTGCGGGGGATCGAGCCGATTACCTGCTACGGATACCAAAAGGAAAAAATAAAAAGCTAAAATGATACAAAGATCAACCCGCTGGCGGGCGCTCAATCATCAAATTCTGCGCATTGAAAATCGTTTACAAAAAATGCACCAACTCAGCCGGCAGTATTCCACCATCCGGCTGTTGATTTTCTTGAGCACGGTGGGACTCTGCATGATCGCGGCTTATTTCCTGCCTACGCTTTTCTTCTGGATCGCCATCGGTTTGGGCGTGGTTCTATTCAACATTATTGCTTACCATCATCGGCGCTTGGAGCGCAGCGCGAAACGGCATCGCATTTGGCTGCGACTTAAATTAACCCAATTGGCGCGGATGCAGTTGGATTGGTCCGCCATTCCGGTGCCGGCGGAACAACCGCCGGAGCGCGATCACCCTTTTGAAATCGATCTAAATCTCACCGGCGTCAAGTCATTGCATCATCTGCTCGATCTTGCCATCACGGTTGAAGGCAGTGGACGTTTAAAAAAATGGCTATTGACAACCGTGCCCCAACTCTCCGCGATTCAGCAACGCCAAGCGCGTGTCCATGAGATCACGCCGCTGTCGAGATTTCGCGATAAACTTCGGCTCAGCTTCATGGAGGTGACCAATGAACCGTTGGAAGGGAAAAAATTATTAACTTGGTTGGCACAAAAAAACCTTCGCTCCCCGGCATGGCTTCTACCGCTCTTTAGCGTTTTCGCCCTGTTAAATTTTGCCCTTTTTGTTTTAAATCATTTGCAATTCATTCCGCAATACTGGCCGTTCACATTTTTTGCTTACGCCGCTTTATATTTGCTGTACGCGGAAAATATTGCTTCGATTTTTAACGAAGCCATTTTTCTGGAAGATGAATTGGCGAAACTCAAAGCCTTGTTGCTGTATTTGGAAACTTATCCGTATGGCCAGAACAAAAATTTAGCCGAACTTTGCCATCTCTTCACCGGCCCGACTAAACGGCCGTCGGCGCAATTAAAACAAGTTCACGCCGTTGTCACCGCAATCGGTCTGCGGATGAATCCCTTAATGCGAGTTTTGCTAAATGCCATTTTACCGTGGGATTGGTACTGCGCTTATTTTTTAGATAAACAGAAAGACAAACTTGCCGCCGTGCTGCCCAACTGGTTGGAGGTTTGTTTCGAGTTAGAAGCGCTCAACTCGCTGGCGAACTTCTCTTATCTTAATCCGCAGTACACGTTTCCCGAAATAGTTGCAGATAGCAAGCGGCTGCAAGCGCAACAGCTCGGGCATCCACTCATTCCAGCCGAGCCTCGCGTCGTCAATGACTTTGCGTTGCAAAACCTTGGCGAATTGGCAATGGTCACCGGTTCGAATATGTCCGGCAAAAGCACATTCCTTCGCACGTTGGGCATCAATCTCGGCCTGGCTTATGCCGGTGGGCCGGTCTGCGCGAACCATTTACAAATTCCTTTGCTACGTATCTGCACCAGCCTCAATGTCAACGACTCCTTGAGCGATGGGTTTTCATTTTTTTATGCGGAAGTGCGAAGATTGAAAGCTTTATTGGAGGCGTTGCAAAATACGCAGGCGCCGCCCCTGTTTTTTTTAATTGATGAAATTTTCAAAGGCACGAACAATCGCGAACGCCTGATCGGCAGCCGGGCCTATGTTCGCGCGCTGGTGGGACAAAACGGTTTTGGGATGATTTCAACGCACGACTTGGAATTGACCACGCTGGCAGAGAGCTTCCCCCAAATTCACAACTATCATTTTCGCGAAGAGGTCGTCGACGGCAAAATGCATTTCGATTACAAGCTTCATTTAGGCCCGTGCCCGACGACAAATGCGTTGAAGATTATGGAACTCGCGGGGTTGCCAGTGGAAACGTCGTTCAGTCACTAAACTTATAATCTGTTTTATTCGTTTCCCAAATCCGCGTAAGAGCCTGACAGCAAATCTGCCGGCGCAATACCCAATTCTCGCAGCCAAAATCGCGCTTCCTGTTCTGCTAATTGTGGGGATTCCCCCTCTCGAACAATCACTTCAATCTCAAGAAAATTGCCGAGGCCCTCGACCGCATCGAGATGCAAGCGAATCAGATCGGGCCCAACATGGCCGGTGTATTCGCCCAATTGTCGTGGCAGCAAATAAAGCTCGCGTGTTTTTTTGACGGCCGTGCGAATGCCATACGCCGCACCGAGCGCAGCGCGCAAAGACGCCGGCGAGATAACCGGCGCAATCAGATAATCACTGCGTTTCACTCCGGCGTGATCGGGCCGTTGGTAAAAAATCAATTGCGCGGTTTCGTCGTTGATCTCGCGCAATTTCAAACGGCCGTTCGGCGTGTGAAAATACGTATCGCTCTGCCGCAGCGTGGCCGCAAGCAACAGGCGGCGCTGCGTCAGAATAGCGTGAATTTTTTCAAAACTCTGAACTCGCGCCTTGAATTCAATATTCGTCATTTCGACGCAGGCTGGATCAAACTGTTAAGCTCATCCAGCACTTCGCGAACACGACGCAAATCCTTCAAACGCCCTTTCTCTGGCTTGACCTTTAAATCGGCGACGAGTTTTTGCATTTCTTCGAGCAGTTTTTCCTGCTTATGTGCCGGTTTCGAATCGTTTTCGACGCTCGGCAAATCACGCACTGCTTCGCTCAAGGCGACGATCTCGGCTTCGGCGCGAACCACAAAAGCGTTGGTAATTTCTCGCAGCAGCGTGCGTAGATTTTCAATGCTGTCTTTGACTTCAGTTCGGGGTTTGAGCAACGGGTTGGTTTTAAGAGCCATAATTTAGACCTCGATAAGTTCAGGTGATGAGTGAGCAGCGACGGTTTCAACCCGCGGCGCCCGTTCAGTGGTTTTAGCAGCCGGTTTCGGTTTAGCGGTTTTGGCCGGCGGTTGGTCAATCGGGATGCCGCCGATCATCCTTGCCACCGCGCTTGCAAATCCAGCGTTATCACCCGCGGTGTGCAATTGCCGTTGATCGCTTCAAAGCCGAAGCGTTATTGAATATTGGCAAACTCCGCTTGAATTAATTTTTGCTATTTCAAAAAAACTTTCCAGCGTGTCGCGCGATATGCTTTACATTTCGAGCCAGCGCTTGACGAGAGCGATCTGCGTTGACTTTCCCGAGCTGTCCAAGCCCTCGGCGCCGAT
>CAYZFF010000092.1:0-13628 GCA_964477305.1 uncultured Cytophagia bacterium | reverse complement strand
CAATTCCTCCTGCGCCCGAATGGTAGTCAACCGTTGGAAAAGCGCCGCAAGCGACTGTTGATACGCCTTAAACATCGCGCGCTGTTTCGAGCGCGCTAACAAAAGCACGGAGGGCATGCGGATGATGAGCGCCACAAACCAAATGCTCCGAAACAACAGTTGGGTTGCTGTGCCATAATGTTTGCGGAAAAATCGCACTTTGCTTTCATTGGCATACACGACAGCACGGGGATCAGCTTTCGGTGCACTTTGCCCACCCAAATGGATGATTGGGGTTTGCGGAAAATAATAAATCGCCCATCCCTGTTGCAGCACGCGGTAACACAAATCTTCCTCTTCAGAATACAAAAAAAATCCTTCGTCAAACCCGCCAATTTTTTTAAACACTTCGCGCCGTACAAATAAAAAAGCGCCAAGCAACCTTTGCACGCGAAAAGGCGACGCCGTCGGTTGATGTTGCAAAACCCATTTTCCGTTTACATGGTTTAAAGGCACAAGACGATCAAGAAAAAGCGCCGTCCACAAAACAGTTGCCAAATTGGGTAAAGGAAAATATGACGGCTGCAACGAACCGTCCCGATTGAGAATTTTGCAGCCGGCCATTCCGGCTTCCGCATGTTGTTCCATAAATGCCAAAAGCGGCGTAATCGTATCTTCAACGAACAACGTATCCGGATTCAACAACAGCAGATATTTGCCAGTTGCCCGTTGGATGCCCTGATTATTCGCTTTCGCAAAACCGAGATTCTCAGCGTTGCGCAGTAGCAGCACGCCGGGAAAACCCTGCGCCACCGCTTCGGCGCTGCCATCGGTTGAAGCATTATCAATGACAATAATTTCACTGGTGCGCGAAGGCAACCATTGATAGATAGAGGCCAGGCAGTCCAGTAAAATCGCGCAAGTGTTGTAACTGACAATGATAATAGAAACGTCCACCGGCATGTTCAACAAAATCTCTCAAAAATTTCGGGATAAAGCTTGGCCAGTTTCTCGTGGGCCAGCAGAAAAATTACGCCATCCACCGTGGGAAATTTTTTTGTACAGTTCCGGCACGAGAATCCGGAATCATTCGTCGCCAGCGTAACTTCAAGACCAGCCGGCAGACAAGATGGGCAAATGAATGCCTCGCGTACAGTTACGACCGGACTGGCGTTGCCGCCGGCTTTGCGGCATACGCCGCTGATATTACCACCAAATAAATAACTTAGAAAATATTTGACGTCATACGATGGTGCAAACAATTCTGCATGCAAATGATTCTTTAACGAACCCAGCTTTACGTCTTTGCCAGCGAAGACCTTCAGCGCTTTTTTCCACGTCCGCAGCGGAATCTCATCGTTTTCGATAATGCCGTGCTCGGTTTCATTGCAACTGCGTTTGGCGAAAAAGAAATCCATAATTTTTCTCACCAAACTGGCGTTCTTGTATTCCGCAGAATAAATTTTTTTACTCGCATATAAATCCACGTGCATAACTCGTTTGTATGGTTCTTCATCAAAGAAAAAATAGCCGCCGGGCGCGAGCACGCGATGAATCTCCTGGACAATCGGCGTCGGCTCGGGGAAATGATGCAGGGTTTCATAACAAAAAACGAACGGCAGAGAATTACTCGCAAACGGTAAGAAATTTGCATCGCCGCAGACCCGTGCGGGTATTCTCTTTTGGTTGAAGGCCTTTTGGTAATAGTCACAGCTTTTGAGCATATCGAAAGACAAATCGACCGCCGCGCCGCTGGCACCAACATCGTTTTCCATGACGAGTGAGCGTTGCCCGCGTTCCGCGCCAATTTCGAGATATGGCGAGACGGCAATGCCTTGTTGTTTCAGCGCGGCCATCTGCGCCAACGTTTTCTGCATGCGCTGTTGCAGAATATCTTCAATGCCTTGGCGATCAAATTCATCCTTTAAAAGCGGCGCGCCATCAACCTGCTGCTGGACGAGTTTTTTGCGAAAGGCAATTTCGCCTAACTGGGATTCGAGTTGTTGTGAAGGCATGGAATTTTATTTATTAAAAAGAGCTTCCAGAGCAGCCACCTGGTCATCCCAGGAGAGCCGCGTAGCTAATTCTTGGCCATTGCGCGCGAGCGCGTGGCGAAGTTCCGGGTACTTCAGGACCCGCACAAGATTTGAAGCCAACGCTGCGGGGTCGCGAGGCTCGGAAATCAAAGCCGATTTTTCATGCACGCAAAGATCCTCAACGCCGCCGACGCGTGTGCTGACCAAGGCGCATCCACAGGCCATGGCCTCAAACGGCGGCAGATGAAATCCTTCTTTCCAGCTCGAGCATAACCAAATATCGCAGCTTCCATAGATATCGCGCAATCGTTGTTGCTTAGGACGATAGTGAAATTCAGCGTCCTTCGGCGTCTCGAATGAGCGAGGCTCACTGCTGAGGAGCACAAGCTCAATGTTAGGCACTTCTTGTTGCGCGCGTTTAAAGGCGCTTAATCCGTCGGCAAACCCTTTCCACGAATAAGAGTGGTACAGCATGCCAACGCGAAGCCGTTGGTTGGGCGGCCGGTTGGACGGATGAAATAGCTGATGATCGATAGGATTAAGCAACGGGCCTTCAACCGTAACCCCGAACTGCTCTTCTCCAAGTTGTTTGAGCCATTGCGAAATCACTATCCTGGTCATGGGAAGTTTCCAGGTTGTCGAAACACGCTCTTGCGATCCATGCCAAATCTCGTGATGTTGAATGAAGTAAAACTTTTTGCCTTTGGATGGCGGATAGAGCGACACCCATTCAGCCGTTTGCCAGGCAGTGGCCACGATAATGTCGGCAGCCGGAATGGAAGCTGCGTTTAAAACCAGCGGCGTCAACAAGCGTCCTTCAAAATTGTCGAGATGGTCTTCCCGAAACCATCGATCGAGTGTGGCTTTCAATAAGTGCAGGCCCGCAAGAGAAAATATTGATTTCCTCCGGTCTATGGGTGTTGGTTGAAGTGGATATAACGTTACGACAATGGTAACCTGATGGCCGCGCTTGACTAAGCCACTGGCATAATTGCGTACAATTCGCACTCCCCCGGACAAGCCGGCATGAGGCAGCACAAAGGTTATTTTCATCGTAACTTTCTTTTCCGGCGGTATTGTTCGGCATTACCGCCATTGCAACATGGAGCGCAGAAAATCCCGATCATAGGCGTCAAAAAATTTGGATTTGTAAAGTACGAGAGCATATAACAGCAAAAACATGACAATGACAAATCCTTGCTGAAATTGCTCATACTGTGGAGGTGCAAGGTGCAAGGCGGTTAGAACGTAGTTGACCACAAAAGTAATGATGGCTGGCAAAACAACGGTAAATAGACTTTGGGTCAATTTTACGTTGGGGCTTTCAAAAATTTTTTTGGCGACCTGCTGAAAGAGGAGAATGAAAAAGAAGCTGCCGGCGATGATGGCGGCTGCCATGCCTGCTAACACACCAAAGTAACCAAACCACAAGCCCAGAGCGTAAACCAGGACAATATTCAGAAAAGCAATGACAAGCGCATAATACATTTCCAACTCAGGTTTTCCGATACCGCGCACAAATGTTGTCCCCATCCCGGTAAAAAGATTCACGCCATAGGCAACGGCGAGAATTTGCACGGAACTTGCCGCCGTCGAAAAACTTTTTCCAAATAACAACGTTATCGCTGGAAACGCGGCGAGAATCGCTAACGAGACGAGCGGAACCGACACCGCCACTAAATATTTCGTGCCGCGAATATAAAGCGCCTGCAAACGCTCATGCTGCTCAAGTGCATGAAACGCCGAAACCGACGGCAGTAAAGCCGATAGCAGCAAGGTCGGGAACAAGCGAACCACATTGATCACTTTCATGGCGACGTCAAAAAAGGTAACCGCTGAGAGGCCGGCGAAGGTGACGACAAAAACTTTGTTCACGTGCTCCGTTAAAAAACTGGTGGCCGTGCCCACTTGCATTTTGGCGCCATACGAAAAAAGGCTTCGAAAAGCAGCCTTGGTGATATGGCGAGGCTTGATGGCCAAAGCCGGAATGGCTTTACGAGAGCCGATGATCATGCTGATGGCCAAGATTAAATTGAAGAGGACGTGATTGACAATCAAGCCCTTTAAAGCAAAACCCGCAGAGAGGGCGATGACAATTCCCAAAGTTTGCAGAATCGACCCCGCAATAATGATTCCGTTAACCATCCCCATGCGTTGGGCGCCATACAGAATAGATTGAAATAGATTAAATACTCCTCCGAAAAGAAACGCGACCAAACTTAGCTTTAGAGCAAAAAGCGCCGGTTCCAGCAGGGGCAACGGAATTTGAAAGGAGTCCGTCGCCAGCCAACGAAGCATCGGATATACGCAAACACAGAAGAGCAGAGAGACCGAAAGAGCAAAAAAGGCTCCAGTGCTGACAATCCGATTCACTTCCGCCAAGTCGTCGAGAGCTAAATATTGCGACACATATTTGACGATGGACGCGCTGATACCAAAATCAAAAATCGCAAAAGCATTGCCGACGACCAGAACGAGCGCCCATACGCCGTACGCTTCGGTTCCCAGTTTCGCAATGATAAACGGAACAATAGCGAGGTTCAATCCAATGAGCCACGTTTTTCCGGCGAGGTTAAAGAGCGTGTTTCTCCCAATTTTTTTAGAGGGTGGCGCCATACGCATCCGGAATCAGATCATTTTTATTTTTTGAAGAATTTCATAATATGTCAGAGAATTTGATCGCATCAAAAAAATCATTGTCTCCAATGGTGTCCACGATAAACTCATGAATTCGCTGACAAAGCGGTATCGAATACTGTCTCCTCGGCAGCGAGATCAGGAAGCCGCGCTCCCAACCCGATGACTGTCCAGACCATCACCGAAAATTGGCTGCCTTCAAAATTTGGCTCAACCATTGAATGCAGCAAAGCGCCGAAGAATGCGCAGAGCACACCCCAACTCAAATGTTTGGTAAAATCGTTCTTGGCTTGCATTATTGCTTGCGCCAGCGCCTGGAGCGTTTTAAACATCAAGAGGCCAAACAGCATAAGCCCAACGATGCCGGTTTCTCCGAGCAGTCCGAGCACGAGGTTATGCGCGCTGGAATAATTCGCCGTTTGAAATACGGCATAATATCCCAAATTGCCAAAACCAACACCGGTGAGCGGATGCGCTTGAAAGATCTGCCAGGTTTCCTTCCAAAAATCCAGGCGCGAATAAACGGAGGCGCTGCGCTCCAATGTTGAAGTGCGCTCAAGCAAAACAGAAGTCAGTGGGTTGAAAAGCGCGATCAGGCCGACAACCAACACCAGGGCAAAAATAGGAAGAAAGGTTCTGAATCGCAGATACCTTGCCAAAACCATGAGCACGGCGATGAAGCATGCAATTAATCCGCCCCGTGACAGCGAGACAATCAATGCCGTTGTCATCAACGCCAGCGACCAGATCGTCAACCATTTTACGGCACGGGAAGTTTTTGTGAAAAAAACCGCCAGCGCCAGAGGAATAAGTATGACAGCAAATGCCGCCAGATAGTTTGACTTTCCCCAGCTCGTTGCAATAAGATTTTTGTAAAGAAAAGCGTTGACCATTCCCAAGGTCAAATTGCCGAATTGAAACAGGTTAGAGAGCGCCAGCAGTGAAAGAATGATGCCCCACAGAAGAAGCGCGACGTATATTTGTCGAACGTCCTTTTCAGTCCGGATAGCCTGATAAACAATAAGAAAGGCCACCAGGCCACTAAAGTAGTTTCGTAGCATCACGATGGCCCGCGAGGAATCAACGGCTTGCAGCGCAGTGACCCCGCCCCAACAAAGAAAGAAAAAAAAACTGATGGCAATAGGGTGCATTTTAATCATGCCGTCCCATGACATCGGCCAACGCACGGCCATGACGACAACGACCAGCAGGAGAGCGACATCCAAAAAGAGGAAAGAAGGCGCTTTTCCGGCGATTTTTACAACTGCTAACGGCCCAAGCAGGATGCTGAAAATCAGCGAGAGCGCGGCATACTTCGAGTTCCGATAAAAAACATAAGCAAAAGCTAAAAACACCAGTAGGCCAGCCAAAGCGATAAGCGGAATGCTGCCAGCCAGAACAAAGGCTGCCAACAGACTCAATTCAAAAGCCAACAGCGGCAGCAATATTTTTAAAATTGACGGCGCCAGCAGTTTTTCAGCGTAAGAGCGATTAATGATTCCGCCTCTCATGGTTTGATTTTACAAAATACCGGTTGTTGAGGCTGACGCCGGGCCGAGCCATCATTATGAATTGGTTTTCACTTTAGCAAATGCGTGCAAGCTCTGCCGGAGCGGCAAAATGATGCCTTGTTGAATTTTCCGGTAGCGTTCGGGGTTGGCTTTCAGGCGCAGAAAAGCCTCGCACCACAGCGCAACGATAATACCCAAGAACAGGCTTGAACCTGCCGCAAAGAGAACGATAACCGAACGTCGCGGTTTGGCTCTTTTCTCCGCCGGCACGGCTTTATCCAAAACCAGGACGATGGGAATATTCTTCTGTTCCTCAATTTTCGCCTGTTCGTAAATCGGCAACAGGAAGACCAGCAGTTTATTCTTAATCTCAAAATCTCGATACAGCCGGATATATTCCATTCCCAGATCCGGCACGTCTCGAAAAGGAACGAATAAGTTTAGCGTTTTTTCCTCCAGGCGCTTTTCCGTCCCGTATTTCATTTCCGTCAGTTTCTTGTTCATCTCGTTTAATTCCAAACGCGCGCGCTGAATTTCTGCGGCATCTTTTTCAAACACTCGCTCGAAGACGCCGAGGCCGATTTCTTTAATAAGGATTTGGGATTTCAACTCCGCGGCAGCGGCGATAGCCGCCTTGATTTGCTCAGGCATCGCATAGACGCCGCGCTTTTCCTGAAAATTCTTCAAGGTGTCTTCCGCCGAACGCAGATCGCTTTGCGCTTGCCGGTATCGGCGTTCCACAAATTCGCGATGGCTTTTGGCTTCCCGCATGCCAAGCTCGAGGCTGATTTCATTCAGCAGCTTCACAAAATAATTTGCCATATCAGCGGCGCGCTGCGGTTCTCGATCATACACCGTAATCGTTACATTTCCCTCCTCATGAACGGCGAAATCTATTTGTTCTCCTAACGCCGCAATGACGTTCTCAATTGGCGCGCCGGCTTCGAGTTCATACACTTGCCGCAGATTAAATTCCCGGATCACTTTTTCCATTACAGTCCGGCTGTTGAGGATCGCCAAATAATTATATATTTCTTGCGGGGCACTGGTGGCGACTCGGCCCAGAGCTTTGGAAAAATCCTGGAATACCGTCGAAAAGCCGGCAAGGTCTCCGGCCAACCCGCTTTTTTTCTGCGGGGGAAGCACGGAAACGGTTGAGGCATACCACTTCGGCAAAAGCATGCTCACCGCGGCCGTGACTATCGTAACGATGAGGCTATTGATGACGATAAATTTTCGCCATTTGGTGAGAATGACGAGGATGTCAATGATATCGCTTGTATCATACCGACCATTGGTTTGCTCCAATGGTTTTAAATTTTTATCCATATGTCATAACGGCAATCGAGAATACGGCGATCACACCAAACAAGTTGATCAGATGTCGGCGCTTCAAGTCAACGTTTATTTCAGCAAAAGAAGCTTCCTGGTTTCAACGAGTGCGCCCATTTGCAAACGATAAAAATAAATCGTACTTTTGAAATCTTTAGCATTCCACTCAACTTGGTGTCTTCCTGCGGCAAGGTTTTCTGCCACCAGCGTTGCCATCTCTTCTCCCAACGTGTTGTACACCTTCAAAGTCACATAGCCGGAGCGCGGCAGAGAGAATTGGATTATCGTGTTGGGGTTGAACGGGTTGGGATAGTTTTGCAGGAGCATAAACTTGCGTGATACTTCAGACCTATCATGTTCCACAACTCGAGTACTTGCCGTTGTCACAAAACGCCATGATTGTGACCAAGCACTCTTACCGGCGGCATTCAACGCTCTTACGCGCCAGAAATGAGTCGTAGTAGGCGCAAGCGCAACAAGTGTAAGCGAAGTACAAGTTAATGTGGAATCATCGACAACGATATGATCAAATAGAGAGTCCGATGCGACTTGCAATTGATAGCTTCGTGTCGTATTGGAATGATTCCATTTCAATAACAGCGGCATTGGTTGCCTGGAGCCGCTCTCCGGAGATAATAGCAACGGTATTGCTGGCGGTTGATTGGGTATAGAGGATGGCTGGCTTCTAAATAGTCCCTCGCTGTACATGCCTGCCCAAAGAACATCATCGGAGCCGATGGCAAGAGCTTGCACGAAGTAGTTACCGAAATTGTCAATCAATCCACTATTAACTTTGGTCCAAGAGGGAGAGCCGGTTGAGCGAAAAACCCCGCCACCCGAAGTTCCAACGAAGACATGCCCAAGTGAATTTATAGCAATCGCCTCGCCGGCCCAAATGGTTCCTAAATCATTCCAATGTTGCTGCCAGTTATTGCCATTATCTGTTGAGCGAAACACCCCAGCTTCTCCAGAAATTGTTATTCGCGGGGCGGCATAAATAATCCCTTGTGGATCAATTCCAACAGCAGATATCGAAGCATTGGGAAGGCCAGACAGTTCCCAAGTGTTACCATTGTCGATGGAACGGAAAACCCCGCCACTAATCGCGCCGGCAAAGATTTTGTCATTTGCTGACAAGGCCAAATCGGAAATACTGATATTATCTCGACTGACTAGAATCCATTTATTATCGTTAACGGATGCGCGAAAAATACCTTGCGTGGTACCGGCATATCTGGCGCCATCTACAGCGATAGCAACAGCCGCCACAATATGAGTCGTTAGGCCTATCTGCCTCCAACTGGCGCCATGGTCATTT
Organism: uncultured Cytophagia bacterium; assembly: GCA_964477305.1. GTDB lineage: Bacteria > Zhuqueibacterota > Zhuqueibacteria > Zhuqueibacterales > Zhuqueibacteraceae > Zhuqueibacter. Next base: position 4,815 of record CAYZFF010000092.1, on the reverse strand, counting down.
GATTCAAAAACACCAAAATCAGTACCTGCGAGCAGTTTTCCTTGGCTGCCGATTTTAAGATCGTGTACGGCAAATACGAGTGGCAGCTCGATTGAGCTCCAGGTGCAACCGTTATCTGTCGAACGATAGATCGTTCCACTGTTGATCCCGCCTGCGAAGACATACCCAGCGGAATCGACGGCGATGGCGTCAATACGATCATTGGCAATGCCTGTTTGTCTCCAAAAGGATGACTGAGAAAACAACGTTCCTGGGACGCAAGAAAGACCGAGATAGGCCCAGAACAGAAAGAAAGTGATTTTATTCATATTCCATCTCAATTGGACTACATTTTTTTCATTCTATGAACGACTTTCCGATAGAAGGTTCCCCGTTTGATTTCTTCGGTGATGGCAGAAACTTTTGGATTGCCGTCTTTTTCGCGGTCATAGATTTCGTGCACGAAAACCCACGTGGCGCTGAACATCAACGCCACCGCCATGCTGATGAGCACGATGAGGCTGCGCTTGGGCTTGGCTTTGCGCTCCGGCGGCACGGCCTGGTCGAGCACCAACACAACCGGCGCGTCTTTTTGCTCGTCGATTTTGGCCTGCTCGTAGAGTGGCGTCAAGAACTCCAACATGCGGTTTTGAATCTCAAAGTCCCGATAGCGCCGGATATATTCGGCGCCGACTTCAGGAACGTCTTTGAACGGCACGAATAGATTAAGTGATTGATCGTTGCGCCAATCGGCCGCGCCGAATTTCATCTCACTCATTTTTTTGTTCATCTCGGACAATTCGAGCCGCAACGCCTGCACGCGCGGATTCGCGTCGCCAAAACTGCGCCGCACAATACCCATCTCGATTTCTTTGGCGTCGGCTTCCGCTTTCAATAGGCTGGCGGCCCTGATCGCCCCGGCGGTTTGCTCCGGCAGCGCGTAAATGCCGTAACGCTGTTGAAATGCTTTTAGGCTGTCTTCTGCGGTTTTGAGATCGCCTTGGTTTTGCTGATACCGGCGCTCGACAAATTCGCGATTACTGCGCGCCTCTTGTGTTCCGAGCTTGATGCTGATCTCGTTCAGCAGCGCGATGAAATAATTCGCCAGATCGGCGGCACGTTGGGGATTTTTATCGAGCACCGAAATGACGATATTGCCTTCGACGGCAAAATCAAATGTCGCATTGCTCCGCAGTTCCTTCAATGCTTTCTCCATCGAGCTGTCGCTAACATCGTAAACCGTCACGAGGTCAAACTTGCGCACGACGCGCTCCATCGCGGTACGGCTTTGCAAAATCGCCAAGTAGCTGTAGGCTTCCTGGCCGCCGCCCAAACTACCGCTGATGCCCGGCAAACTTTTTAACCTCGACGAGAGCCCCGAGCCTTCCAGCAAACTCATTAAACCACCGGGACGTTTTGGTGGCAGCACTGAGGCGGTAGCTTGGTACCAGTTCGGCATAAACAGGCTGAACACCGCAGATAAAACACCAATGCCCAATACAGTTTTGAAAATGAAGCGCCGGCGTTTAACTAAAATGTAAAGATAGTCAAAGAAATGGTTTTCCGGAATTTGCCCCTTGTCCAGCGGTTCCTCCAGCTTGAGCGTTTCTTTCGTCATGTTTATCTCCAAAACCGCACCATTATTTCGTCACCTGGCGATAAAGTAAATACACCGTTGCCAGGCTCGCCGTCGTTTGAATGATGTCACGAAAAGTATTGAAATACACCGAAGCGGGCTTGCGGACCAGGCGCGACACAAAAATTTGATCGCCCGGTTCGAGCACGGTTTCGCCCGGCTTCAGCCAGGCATTGGTGTCGCGTTTGATGATGCGAACTTTTTGGCGATCAGCTTCTTTGCTGAAACCGCCGGCTTTTTCGAGATAGTAGCGATAATCCACGCCGCCGAGATACGTGACATAACCCGGATTGATCACCTGCCCGGTGACGTTGACGGTCTGGTGCAGCGTCGGCACGAAAATTTCATCGTTTTCCAAAACTTCGAGGTCCGCGGATTTTTCGCGCTGCTGAAACAGTTTCACAAAATCAACGGCAACAAAACCGCGGCGCAGCGCGACCTCATAGTCGAAGTATTCACGATCAGACGGTTTGAGATCCATCAGCCGCGATTCGAGCAAACGCACATAATCAGGGTTTTTGCGCAGTTCATCCGGGCTGTTGTATTTGCGAATGAGCCGGGCTTCCGCTATCGAAGCGTCCGGCTTAAAGCCGCCCGCACGCTGGATGATTTCGGACAACATGGTGCGCTCATAAAGAATGGCATATTCGCCGGGCCGCGCCACGGCGCCGTAAACGTAAATCATGCGCTCCTTGCGCTTCTCCCGATCTTCGCGAATGAAGATACGATCATTCCGCTGCAACGGTATATCCGGCGTATGCCCGTTTTGTCCCGGTTGCAAATTGACCGTGAGGATCTTCGCCTGCCGCCCGGAGGAAAGAAAGCGCACCACTTCCACACTATCAAGCTCGGCCAACGCCGTCGGTCCCTGCGCGAGGCGCAACAAAGTGCTCAAACTATCACCCTCGTGAAATTCAAAAACGCCCGGCTGGCGCACGCCGCCGTAAATGCTCACGCTGTTGCCGGCCAGGTTTTCCGCGGGAACGAAGACGACGTCGCCATCACGCAAATAGGGATTGTGCGCCGTCTCACCGATCGCATAGTAGCGCACGAGATCGACGGCGAGAGTATCTCCGGAAGCACGACGCAGCTTAATATTGCGCAATGAAATGGGCGTCGGTGGTTTTTCTTCAATCTGAAAAAATTCCGGTGTATTTTCCGTGTCGGCCTGCTGCTTCAGCGCTTTCGCCTCTGCGTCAAAATCGGCGAGCGCGACGACGCGATCCACCCGGTCGACTGGGGAGACCGTGTAAGTTCCGGGCGTGGCCACAGCACCAACAACTGTAACTCTAAACGTACGCATCGAATATAGATGAACGCCGATGTCATTGGAATTGTATTTTCGACGCACAGCCTCCTGAACGCTTGTTTTCACTTTGGCAAGCGCCTCGCCGGCCACCGCCACTTCGCCAACAGTTGGGATCACCAGCAGTCCTTCCGGTGTCACCGGCCCGGCATGCGAAAACGCCGAGAGGCCACCGATCGTGATCGTCAGTACATCCCCCGGCCCGACAATGTAGGTGCGCGGATCGATCGGGCCTTCCATCGCCAAAGCTGCCGTGCTGAACAAACGGGCGGGATCCGCGGCCGATTCGCCGCTGGAGCGGGTGACTTGGTCGGGGCGGGATTTCTGCCGTTGATAATATCGCTGCAACAAATCCAGCGATTCGGAAGAGTTGTTTTTAAGATAAGGGTTCTTTTCAGACTCGCGATCTTCGGGGCTTTGGGCAAACGACGGCGGAAGCAAACACAACAAGAGCAGACAGAAGAAAACGAAAAACTTCGGCATAATCCTTTAACCGTAATTAAATCAATTTATCGCGCCGGATTTCATTCAGCGTGGCGACCAAGGCGCAGATTTTAATATAACCAGCGGTGCAAAGAATCGCAAGAAAAAATTTTCCCCGATGATGGAACAAATTTCCCGCCGAGCGGTATATAAATATAAAAAGACGCCGGCCCAGCACGGATGCTAAAAATAGCCAGGGAGTTTGTGACGGCTGTATTGATAAATGGTTGTCTTTTTTCGTCGTTTTCCTTCCTCCTCAGAATCCCCAGATTCCTTTATCGGGTCTGGGGATTTTTTATTGCGCAAAGTGTGGCATGAGATCGCCATGCTCTTCCCACGAAGCTCTTGCTTTTCCCGCCAAATTCTCCTATTTTTAAATATGTCCAACGAGAAGGAACGTCACGCGCTCTTGGCAAAAGGCCGGCTGCTGTTTGATTCATGTTCCCCGGAAAATGAATACGCTTGCGTAATTGGTTATCTTGCTCACAATCACGCCCTCGGCGGCTGGCGCGCGGAAGTGATGGTCGAATATATTGATTGGCTGCGTTACGAACGCGCCGCCCCAACGCGTCATGGCGAACATGCCGCGGCAATTTTGCAAAAACTTGAAAATGACGAATAAGGTTTTTAATATGACCACCACGTTGCTTTATCAAACCGACAGTTATTGCAAACAATTTTCCGCGCACGTGCTGGCGCGGCAGGATGGCGCGCTAATTTTAGACCAAACCGCGTTTTATCCCGGCGGCGGTGGCCAGCCCGCAGATGGCGGTTTCGTGCGCTGGTTCGGACAGGAATTACCGCTGCGCAAAATCGAGAAGAAAGGCGAGACCGTGCTGCACTATTGCGACGGCGGCGAACCGCAACCGGGCGACGAGATCGAAGGCGTGCTCGATTGGGAGCGCCGTTACGCCCTCATGCGCACACACACGGCGCTGCACATTCTCTGCGGCGTCATCTGGCGCGATTTCGGCGCGCCAGTCACCGGCGGCAACATGGAGCCGCTCAAAGGGCGTTTGGATTTCGAGTTGGAAAATTTGACGGCAGATTTTGCCAAGCAGATCGAAGCGAAAGTCAATTTCGAAATCGCCGCGGCACGCGATATTCGCGTGCGCATTTTGCCGCGCGACGAGGCGTTTCAAATTCCGGATTTGATTCGCACCAAGATCAATTTGCTGCCGCCCGGCATTCAACACGTGCGTACCGTCGAGATCGTCGGTCTCGATTTGCAGGCAGACGGCGGCACGCATGTCGCCAATACGCGCGAAGTCGGTTGCATCAAAGTTGTCGGACACGAAAGTAAAGGAAAGATCAATAAAAGACTGAGAATTGTGGTTGAGTAAAAGGTTTGTCGTAACGCCTTCAGGCGTTCAACTTTTGTCGAAAGCCCGCTGCCTAATAAGTTTTGACA
>CAYZFF010000091.1:6855-13739 GCA_964477305.1 uncultured Cytophagia bacterium | reverse complement strand
ACCACCCAGCCGGTTTGCGCATCGACAAAATGGAGACCGTTGAAATCTCGATAACCATTTGTCGGATTCTGATAAGACCACGCGCCTTTGGAAGGAGGAATCACTTCGACCATAAAACTTTTGCTGCTGACGCCGCCTTTGCCGTCACTGACTTGCACACCGGCATTGTAGATGCCCTGAGCATTCAACAATGGCGTCATGATCAGGGTAGCCGTGGCGACATTGCCCGTCTGGGAGAAATTGCTGATTGACAGGAAGCCGGGATTAGCGGTAATGCTGAAAGTCAGTGCGTCCCCATCCACATCAGTCGCCGAGAGTTGGACATTTCTCGTCTCTCCAGCGGTGACGAGCTGATTGCCGATTTCTGCCAACACCGGCGGGGTATTTGTGCCGCCCGTGCGCACCAGCACATCTTTGGGCGTTGGCAAAGTATCGTTGGCAGCTTTTTCATCACCGGTTAATGCCGTCCACGCGGTGAAGCGATAAGTGCCGACTGCTGCCGGGGTCCACGGTGTGGCAAAAGTTTTTGTCGCACTGGCGCCAGGAGCCAACGTGCCGGCAAAATTCTCGGTTATCGCCGGCTGGTTGTCGAGGCGATAGCTCACCGGAAAATTGTTTTGCGCGGCGGTGCCGAAATTTTTAATCACCACGCCGACCGGCACCACGGTGTTCACATTCACGGTATTCGGCAAATCCATATCTGTTACGCCGATATCCTGCGCAAATTGTGGAATGGTTTGCGCGGTGATACGAATGTCGTCAATGAATGTCGGATTCAAGCCGCCGGCAATAAAGATCGCGTTGAAATCAAAATTCGTATCGAAATTGACGGTCGCGCGCAGCGGTGCCTCCGCCGTCGGGCCGATGAAGAAGCGCCCCTGATTTTTGACAAAATCAAATTCGGCGCGAATGTAATTATGTTTCGGCGTTCCCGAAGGCGCCGGTCCGCCGCCATATTCCAATTCCGTAAAGACGTTGGCCGCGGACGCCATGCTGCTGGCCTGAAACATCACGTTGTGATCGCTTCCCCAGAAACTGACTTTTCTCGTCATGCTGGAGGGTGACGCTACATACGCCAATCCCACGATCGCAAAATCTTTATAAATGAAAAAGCCATCCGGCGTGTACCACAGTTCGACGTTCACTTGATCGGGTTTTTTGTCTAAAGTGAACTTGGCGTAATCCACTTCGGTCGAGGTCGTGAACGAATTGATTTCAAAAGCCTGCTTTCCGCCGTGCGGCCAGTTGGTCGAAACGTTGCCATTGCGACTGGCGCTCAAGCGCACCCACTGGGTTCCGGGCGCGTCGCCGAGCACGCCGGGGGGATATTTTTCAAAATCTTCCAGGAACACTTCTGTTGCAGAACTGCTGCTCACCACCACCTCTTTCGGCGCCGGCAAATTATCGTTGGCGGAATTCTCATCGCCCGCTAATGCCGTCGCCGCCGTGAAGCGATAAGTGCCTTCGATGCGCGGTTTCCACGCCGCCGCGAATGTTTTCGTCGCCGTGGCTCCGGCTGCCAATGGGCCGGTGAAATTTTCCGTCACCGCCGGTCCGTTGTTGATGCTGTATTTCACCGGAAAATTGCTTTGCACTGCGGCGCCGAAATTTTTGACAACGACACTGATCGCCAGTGAATCACCAAGCTTTAAAGTATTGGGCAGATTCATCGCGGTGACGCCGACATCGTTGGCGAATTGTTGCGCGGCGACTTGCATTTGATAGAGCAGCGCGGTATCGCGATCTGCCAGCCACAAATAATTTCCATCCCAAGCCAGGCCGGAAGGGAACGTGGCAGGCACCAGATAATAATCCAAAATGTTGCCGCTGGTGTCCATCTTGTAAATGAGCAAAGTTTCAACATCCACCAACCACAAATTCTTGCCGTCATACGCCAGGCCGTAGTGGTAAGTGCCGGGCGCGGCAAACGAGTTGAGAACGCTGCCCGTGGTATTGAGTTGCCAAATCGTCGGGGCATTGAGATCGCTGTGCCAGAAGGCACTGCCATCCCAACACAAACCGGCGCCGCCGGTGCTCGGCGCCACAAAAGAACCGAGCACGCCACCGGCAGTGGACAGCCTGTAGATCAAATCCGCATTGTTATCGGCGTTCCACAGATTCGTTCCGTCCCACGCCAATCCGGTGGGAAGCGATCCGGGCGACGAAAAAGATGAAATGACGCTGCCGGTCGTACTCAATTTGTAAATCCGGTCGTTCGTGGCATCGGAGCACCACAGATTGGCGCCATCGAAAGTCAGTCCGCGCGGCGAAGGGCCGGGAGAGGCAAAAGAAGAAACGATGGTGGGCGCATTCACCATGCCTTTTTGCAGCACGACGTCATCAACAAAAGCGCCGTTCGGAAGATTGCCGCTCGCATCGCTGCTGAAGGCCAGCGCAATCCACACCGCCGGCTTGCCGGTGTAATTTGCATAAGTGTTGGCGCCGGGCACGGCGGTCAAGGCAAAAGTAAAGGGAAGCCACTCACCGCTTGTGGTTCCGGAAAGCCTGTACCCGTTAAAATTGCTGCCATCTTCCGACGCCAAAAAATCAAAGTAGTCGCTTTCCAAATTCAGTGAGACAAAGAAAGAAAAGGCCGCCCAATTGGCGTCGCTGAGATCGAATGGTCCGTAGACCATGATCGTTGAAGTGGAGTTGGGATAATTGGACCCGCAAGAGAGGGTGTTGCCGAGATTGCCGCCGCCAACCGCCCAAGCGCTGAAGCTGCCGCCGTGAGCGGCGCAATTTCGTTTTGCCCACGTGTAATTGCCGGTGTTAACTTGCCACACGCCGGAAGGAAAAGTACCTTCGAAATCCTCGGACATGATGGTCACGAGACTGCCCGGCGACGCAGCAATTTGTGGGATGGGCGATATCTTTGGCTTCGTCAGTGATGGTGGCAACTGCATGCTTATTGCAGATTTCTTTAATGATAACGCCGCTGATTTTTCATTGTCTTGTGCCACGGCTGATTGAAGTAGTACGCAAAACATAATAAATCTAATTCCTGCCAGCGCCCATCGTTTGCCTTGTTTGTGTCTGTCGTTCATGATTTATTCCTTTTTATGTTAATCGTATGTTTGCTGCTATCAACAATGAAAAACTGGCTATCAAAAGTTTCTTACAACTGTTGCTTCATCGCGCCCATCAAAATGCGCGGCGAAAATGAGTGTACCGCTCAAATAGGTCGCGAGAAAAAGCCTGACCATCAGGCGGCGCTTTTGTCACGTCGATTGATCAGCATAACCCCGGTGATAATACCGAGTAAGAGTGGTTGCTCATTTCAGCAAAAGAACCTTGCGGATCAAAATAATCCCGCCGGAACTTGCTTTTACCCAATATAAGCCCGAAGGCAGAACTTTCCCCTGCTCGTCCGTTGCCTCCCACGACAAGGTTTTTGTTCCCGCCGGCACATTTGAGGCGAGCAACGTACGGAGGCGTTTCCCAGTTAAATCAAAAATACTCACTTCCACCCAAAGTGGGCGCATAATCCGCAAGCTTATGGTTGTCCGGTTTGTAAATGGATTGGGATAACTGAGAGAAAGCTCGAACTGGCTTGGCAAAGTGTCAGCTACGCGCTTTTCATCAACGCTAACCGGTTCGTATTGCTTGGCCATGCGCCGATATATCACGCGATAAGGCGCATGATCGCCGTCCGTCCATACCACGTCAATCGAATCACGGCGAAAAGTTTTGTAACAGACATTGGGATTTTTACCACGCACCTCGCTGCCAGCGCACACCCGTAACGGTGGAATGGTCACAATACGTTCATCAATGGTTTGTCCATAATAAATATAGCCGTTGCTTTGCCAGACAATTGCACACGAGCCCAAATAGACATCGTCCACACTTGTTGACGAACTCAGTCCTACTGGTATTGAATCGACTTTCATTGTCTGAAGGCCTTTCGGGCTGGCGTGTAAAAATGTTGTGATCAGGCGCCCCTTCATGGAATCAACGCACGCCAAGGTGATTTGTGCCGACAGATTTCCGCTGAAATTAAAATTTCGCACCGAAATGGAAGGATGACTTTTGCCCGACAATCCCGGCACTACGACTGGTGTGATAAACCCCCAATTGGGTGGCCCCGCACTTTCGATAAAATTACAGTAAACGATCCGCGGTTGGCCTCCGGTGGTTGGATACTCATTCCATGCGAGATGCATAAACTCGGCTTTAAATTCCAAATCACTTGCGACAACCGGAAAACGCGAATTGATCCCCTCTGCGCTCAACGTCAGGATCGGTGTGAGGGTTTGGGAAAGATCTTTCGAGAAGCGTTGATAGGAAATTTTCTCTACTGCATCCGTTAAATCTTTTTGTTGCCAAACGATGTGCACTGCTTGCGTTGTTGCTTCAATCGCTGGAAACCGAGATTTCGCCATGGCCTCAGGCCGGATTTCTATCGAGGGCGTCCAAGTCGTCGCGCCGTCGGTTGAGTAAGAAACACCGAGTCCCTGTTGACCATCCAAACACCAAACCAAATAAATCCAATTTTCATCCGACACTGCCAATGCGGGAAAAGAGCCACTGGCAATCACGGCTGGAGGCGACCAGTTGAAGCCGTCATTGCTGCATGTCCATCGAATGACTGGTTTGTCTTCGACACTATCTTGATAAACCACAACACGGCGATCATTCGCCGTTCGCACCATCTTGCGGCCATTGCTCGACGCCGTCGCGTCGTAGTGGTTCGAGTAGCCGATGATTTTGCTTTCACCCGCGAACGCGGTAATTGGATTCGGAAGAATCCCGGCTGCAAACAAAAGTATAGCGGTGCTCACCATGGATTTATGATGAAATGTCGAACCCATCTGCATAACATACCTCTTGAACTGTTTTCCAGTTTTCCCCCAATCCTGAACTTTCTCTTTCAGTTCTGCGACAAGATTTTGTGGTTAAATTGATTTCGATAGTTTTCTCGATGCCATTATCGCCAAGAATGATCGGCACGGCGGTGAACCCAGCATCAGTAAATGCTGCAATTTGCCAATTGGAAGTCCGTGCGACGATTTGAGCGCCGTAGCTATCTCACGCGGTAGGAGGTTCGAAGATTCTGCTTGAGGGATTTCACCCCGTAAAAAACCCCGGCCGTTGCAGCCGGGGTTCACTACAGTTACTCACGAGGTGACCAGCACTTTTTGCGCTAACATGTTTTTCAATTCCGCCAAATCGGATGATTTGGTTACAAACGCTTCTGCACCCCAACTATGAAAATCATCGCGAAATTGGCTGTACGCCGTGTTGATGATGATGGGCAATTTATGCCGTCGGGACAGCATCATCTCCAATAAGTGCAGCCCATAAATATCTGGCAGCCGAAGGTCTAACACGACTGCATCTATCTTTTCATACTCCAACACTTGAAGGGCTTCGGCTCCGGTTCCAACATCGCTTACTTCATACCCTTCTACTTCCAACTCATTGCGATAGAGCAGACGTAGATTGGCCTCATCTTCAACCACAAGTATGCGTGCCATCAGTCTACTCCTTTCTGGTTGCTGGTCTCTTGTCGCTCGTTGCTGGTTCTTGTTCATTACCCCAGACACCAGCAACGAGCAACCAGTAACAAGCCGCCTCAGCTTCTTTTTTCCATCGGCACAAAATTCCGTTTGTCCTCACCCAAATAAAGCTGCCGCGGACGCGCGATCTTTTGCTCGGGATCAAGCAATAATTCCTGCCATTGCGCCAGCCAGCCGGACGTGCGCGGAATCGCAAACAGCACGGTGAAGGCATCCGTCGGAAAACCCATTGCCTGATAAATGATGCCGGAATAGAAATCAACATTCGGATAAAGTTTGCGTTTGATGAAGTAATCATCTTGCAGCGCGATGCGCTCCAACTCCAACGCCATATCGAGCAATGGATTGCGACCGGTCACTTCAAAAACCTTGTCCGCGGTTTCTTTGATAATTTTGGCGCGCGGATCGTAGTTTTTATAGATGCGATGGCCGAAACCCATCAATCGGCCTTCACCGGCTTTCACGCGCTTGATGAAATCCGGAATCTTATCTTTCGAGCCGATCTCTTTGAGCATGAGCAGGACTTCTTCATTGGCGCCGCCATGCAATGGGCCGTACAATGCTGCTGCGGCCCCCGCCGTCGCTACAAACGGATCGGGATGGGAACTGCCGATACTGCGCATGGCATTGGCGCTGCAATTCTGTTCATGATCGGCGTGTAAAATAAACAGCACGTCGAGCGCCCGTTCCAACACCGGATTCGATTTGTATTTCGTCTCGGTCATTTTGTACAGCATGCTGAGAAAATTGCCGGTGTAGCTCAACTCATTGTCCGGATACACATACGGCAACCCCAAACGATGGCGATAGGCATACGCGGCAATCGTTGGCATCTTCCCGAGCAGCCGATAGATTTGCAGCTTGCGCTTCTCGGCATCATGAATGGTTTTCGCGTCGGGATATAACGTCGACAACGCTCCCACCGTGCTGACTAACATCCCCATTGGATGCGCATCATAATGGAATCCCTCCATAAACTTTTTAGTGTTTTCATGCAGCATGGTGTGGTGCGTAATGTTGAACGTCCAACTCTCCAGTTGCGATTTGGTCGGCAACTCGCCGTGAATCAGTAAATAGGCGACTTCGAGATAGTTGCTCTTCTCCGCCAACTGCTCAATGGGATAGCCGCGATAACGCAGGATCCCTTTGTCCCCGTCAATAAAAGTGATTTTGCTTTGACACGAGGCGGTGTTCATAAATGCCGGGTCGTAACTCATCAGACCAAAGTCCTCTTCAGAGACTTTGATTTGCCGCAAGTCCATGGCTTTAATGAGGCCATTCACGATCGGGATATCATATTTCTTTCCCGTGCGGTTATCGGTGAGGGTGAGGGTATTGGGCATTTTGTTCTCCTTTGCTGTT
>CAYZFF010000091.1:0-6755 GCA_964477305.1 uncultured Cytophagia bacterium | reverse complement strand
TTCTCGCAGGCTTCACAATAGATCGGAATGGTTGGATTTTCATTGAGCCAATAAGCCTGGCAATAGGCGCAGGCGCGCGGATCACGCCAGTCGCATTCGAGACACATTTCATCCTCCGGCAAAGGTTCGCTGGAAAAATATTCCGCGGGATTGATCCGCGCGCCACATTCGTCGCAAAGCAACACCGAATGGGCAAACATGAGATGTGGTTTCGAGCTTGCTGACAAAACCGTCAGCCGATGACTTTTCGCCCGTTGCTGGCTTTCGACCATACGCGCATAATTGAGAATGGCGCTCATCTGGCTTTTCGCATCGAGACCAGCTTCTTGCAGAACTTGGTGCGCTTGCCCGCTGCCCAGATATTTGCGATCTCGGAAAGAATGCAGCGTGCGGCGCAGGCCTTCTTGTGAACGCACCCACCGATACATTGTCGGCAGCGTAAAATCCGTAATCCCCATCGCCTCTTGCATAAACGACTCGGGAAAGAGGCGCTCCTGTTCTTCTCTGGGCAGGCGATTAAACAACTCGGTGCTGGCGACGTAATACACATTCATATTTAATCCGTGCGCTTCGAATTGCGGCAACACCTCTGCCACAAATGCAGCGCCGACACCGTTGCCCTGTAAAACAATCGTCCCGTGATATTCCCGCGCGTCCAAATCGGCGAGGCGCATGGCGTAGACGCCTTGAGCAGCGGCAGCAGCCGGTGGCAAGCCCAATTTTTGGCGATCAATAATAGTTTCGGGCGGTCGCGTCACAAACGGCGCGAGAACAGCCGGGCGCGCCATCAATCCGGTAATCAGCAACGGCCAAATTTCTTGTGGATCCCACGGCGTTAACGTAATCAGAACATTTTCTGGAAAATTCTCCTGCAAAAGTTGTAAAACCTGGGGATCGGCATGAGTTGGCCCGTCTTCACCGGTTTTCACGCCCGCGTGCGCATTGATCATGATCCACGTGGCGTAGGCACCTTCCGAGCCGTATTTGGCCTGTTGACCGATGCCATGCAGGCGAGCGGCGATATGTTCGAGCGCGCCGATAAACGCGCCATACGAAGAGGTCACGCCAATGTGATGCCCGAAGCTGGAAAGCCCGGCCATGAAAGCGCCCATCGCATCTTCGCAAATGCCACCCACCGCAACGAGTCGCGAAGCCGGATTAGAAGTCGCATGATAAAATCCCGCGGGAAAGCCTTGCCCCAAATTTGAAACGCTGGTGGAACCGAGCAAATCCGCGGCGGCGCCCATGATGGCGCCATCGGTGAGTTTGTTGCAAACATTAAGCGCATCACCGAGAACACCACGTAGCGTTACACTCTCACCTACTTTCAAGTGTAATTTCTCCGGCGGCGCGGCGGCATCCAATGCCCCCGCATAAAGTTTTTCCAGTCGCGGCGCGTGCGGCTGAGGTTTGCCCTGTCGTGCTTGCAAACGTTCGCGGGCGCTGGTGAGGCCGGCGACGACAAATTGCGCCACTTCACGATGCCGGGTCAAAGCTTCACGCAGCGTCATTAACGTATCATAAAATGCCTGCTCGGTGTTTTCCGGGGTCGGTTCGCCGGTAAAACGCGGCAAGTCAACGCCAAACTGTTTTTCAAAGGCACCGACAAATTTATAGTACCCTTCCGAGCAGAACTTATGGCCTGCCCCGTGTGAGGATTTGCCTTCGACGCCATAACGCCAGCCTTTCACGGTGCGGTAAACGATGCCGGTCGGTTGGCCATTCGCGATCTCACGCGCCAGTTGCTGCGCCGTAAAAATGTGTTGGAAGTCAAAACCATCCGGAACGGAAATCACATTCCAGTCGTGCAGATATAAAAGCTCGGCGGGATTCCACTGCACATAATCACCCGGCTGTTCCCCTTCGCGGCAAACATGATCGGAGTCGATGGAAGATTGATTCCAGTCAATGTGTAAAATCGCATTGTGCAAACCCGCGGTGGCCCCTGCTGCCAGCGCCTCATGGACTCGGCCCGGGGTCATGCCCCCTTCGCCTTCGAGAACGTGCACCTTCGGCGCGTGTTCATGATACATATCGAGGCTTGCCAGCGCCAACCCCAACGCGGCGGGAAGACCAACACCGCTTGCTCCGGTGGCGAGCCGCACAAACGGCGTTGCCGGAGTGGGATGTCCATCCAGCGCGCGCGCATGAAATTTTTTAAACAAGGGAGTGGCTTGGGTGGGGTTGCGGCGAAATCCTAAAAGATCCTCAAGACGTAATTGCCTGTCTGCGGCAGGCAATAAATCTGGCCGCGCAATACGCACGCACTCATTGCGGAGCGCCCACATGGCATAGAGGCCCATTGCTTTATGGCCCGCCGCATAACACAGCAGGTCGGCAATTTCAGAATCCGGCTCGGAAAAATCATAATCCATCTGTTGAAAAATAAGCGATTCGACAATGCGTCCGGAAGAAATGCTGCCGCCCGGATGACCGGAGGTCGGAACAAAATTATAAAGAATACCGCACAATGTCCGGTAGATTAAATCGATTGCTTCCCGAATGGCGAGATCCTGGTTGTTAAATGGCGCCGGCCGTTTTTCCAAAACCTCCGCGAGATCATAATAAACGGCACGACGGGGACCAAGAGGGAAGGGCTTGCCGGACACGGTTCCAAAGCGTTTGTTCAGGTTCATGTCAATCTCCTGCTGATGGTTCTCAACTCACAAGTTCAAGAACTGTTGGCGCACAACAGGTACGTCGAAAATCCCCAGGGGTGTCCGCAAAAAGGCAGGATAACTTTGCATCAAACTTTTATTTCCAAATCGAACAATAACAACATTACATTTTAAAAAGACACCCCATAAACAACCGTCAATAATTATGCCGAGCAATAAAGCGGCGCGACTCGCAACCAGTAACATGTTTTCAATAGATTAGCAATTGCACACGGTTCCGGTTCAGATGATTTTTTCTTAAAATCGCGAAAAATTTTGGAAAAGAATCTTAGAGTTGAGAAAATTGCTAAATTAAACTTTAATAGCTCCTTAATTATTAACCAAAATAGATAGCATAACTTTTGCTAAGTTAAATGCTGTAAGCAAACTTTGTCATTTCACCCAGAACTAAGAGGAGAATTGCCATGACAAAGCCTTTACTTGTTCTCACCGCTGTTTTTGCTTTGGGGTTGCTTTACGTGATTTTGCCCGTCATGCTGCAAACGTTTCTGAGCTATCGCAAAAACCTTCAGGTGACTTGTCCTGAGGAGAAAAAACTGGCTACTATTCGTCTCAACGCGCCAGCCGCTGCGGTGGCCGCCGCCCGGGGCAGGACTAATCTGCAAATTCGCGATTGCTCGCTGTGGCCTAAGGTAGATGGTTGCGCCCATGGCTGTTTGGCGCAAATGAGTTGAAAAGACGATCAACCCATCGCATTTCTATCCGTTGCATCAGCATCTCGCCGGCGACGCCGCCAGCGGCGATAAATTTCACGCACCCGTTTGGCGCGAGGGGAATGGTTTGGTTTGATCCACGCGCGTAAAAAAGCTGCCATCGTCAAGCCCCCACCTTCATGGGGCTTGACGATGGCAAAAGCATGTATTATCTTGATGGGATGATTCGCGCCGTAAAAATTCCCCTTTATCTTTTTTGCTTTTTAGCGGCTTTCACTTTGCATCCGCAGCCGCAAGAAGTGAGTTTCCGGCGGTACACGGCAGACGACGGTTTGGAGAGTAGCCACATCAATTGCCTGCTGCAGGATCACCGCGGTTTTTTGTGGGTCGGCACCGGCAACGGCCTGTATCGTTTTGATGGATACAAGTTCAAAGCGTTCAAGCGCAATCAGGCCGATCCCGCCTCAATCTCGGACAATTCCATCAATGCGTTGTATGAAGATCAGTTCCATCAACTCTGGATCGCCACCAACAACGGCTTAAACGCTTTCGATTCACGCACCGAAAAATTTTTTTATTACCGCAACACGCAAGGCGACGCCGATAGCACGGGGCGAAATTTTATCGCCTCGCTTGCCGGTGATGCGCAGGGCACGATCTGGGTGGGAACCCACGGCAGCGGCCTTTATCGTTTCAATCGCGGCACAAAGCAATTTTCGCTGATGGAGTTAAACCTGCCGAATCACCTCAAAGCCGGATGGCTGGAAATCTCCGCGATTTTGGGTGATTCGGCTTCCTCAAATAATCTTTGGCTCGGCACTTTTAAACAGGGTTTATTGAAACTCGATCCAACTTCAAAAAGGTTTCGCCAATACACCCATAATCCTTCCGATCCCCAGAGTTTAGGCGCAAATAGCGTCATTGCGCTGCATCGCGATCGCCACGGCACGATTTGGGTAGGCACGCATCAGGGCGGGCTGGCCCGCGTGCGCGGCGATCGCCTCACCGCCCACGAAGTTTCAAAACCCGACGAGGAATATTTTAAAATCATCGGCTCCATCGTTGAAGATGCCGCGGGGATTTTATGGCTTGGCACTTCCGGCGCCGGTTTGATCGCGTATGATCCGGAGACGGGGCGCTACAAAATTTTTAAAAGCGATCCGACGCATCCGCGCACGTTGAGCGACGATTGGATTCTCACGCAATATATTGACCGTGCCGGCAATTTATGGATTGGCACGCGCAGCGGCTTGAGCAAGCTGCAAATCCCCCAGAAGAAAATCACCCACATTAAAAAAAATCCCGATGATCGGCAAAGCCTGCTTGACAACAACGTCAATGGCATGTGGGAAGATCGCCACGGCCGGCTCTGGGTGGGAACCGCCGGCGGCTTGAGTGTCTTTGATGCGCAGTCAAAACTGATCGCTAATTACAAAAATGATCTCAAAGACACCACCAGTTTGAGTTTGAATTTCGTGCAAGTCATTAGCGAGGACAAGCACGGCGATATTTGGATCGGCACGTTCGGCGGCGGCTTGAACAAATTCAATCCTTCGAAAAGACCCTGGCAAGCTCAGTCGAGCCGCTCAAGAGTTGCTTGGAGCGAAACCGCCGGGAAAATCCTGAGCGGAACCGAAGGGTTTAGGCGCTTTCGCGAAATTCGTGGCGATACGACCAGCCTCACGCAAAATTTTGTCACGGCGATTTACGAAGATCGCGCCGGCGACCTGTGGATTGGCACGCTGGGCGGTTTAAACAAACTAAATCGCCCGAACCAGACGTTCACCCGTTATAAATCCAGCTCGAAAAATCCGCGCGCGCTCAATCATAACGGCATCACCAGCATACTCGAAGATCGCGCGGGCCGGTTGTGGATTGGAACTTACGGCGGGGGCTTGAATCAGCTCAATCGCGCCACCGGCGAGTTTACGCATTATACCAGCGACCGCGCGAATCCCCAAAGTTTGAGCGACAATATCATTTATTGCCTTTTTGCCGAGGCGAGTGGGGCGTTGTGGATCGGCACAAACGGCGGGCTGGATAAATTCGACCCGGCCACCGGACAGTGCGTGCATTATTTGGAGAAAGACGGGCTGCCCAATAACGCCGTTATCGGTATTCTGCGCGATGCCGAGGGCAATTTATGGATCAGCACCAACAACGGGCTGTGCAAATTTGATGATCGTTTGCCGGCCGGCCAAAAATTTGTGAATTTCGATGCGCGCAAAGATGGTTTGCAAGCGAATGAATTTAACCAGAACGCGTTTTATCAAAATCGCCATGGCGAGCTTTTCTTTGGCGGGCCCAACGGTTTAAATCGCTTTTATCCGCTGGAGTTAAAACCGAAAACTGCCGCGCCGGCCATCGTCATCACGGCGTTCAACAAATTCAACAAGCCGGTGGCGCTGGATACGGCCATTACCGAAGCCGCGACGATCAAGCTTTCCTACAAGGATTCTTTTTTTTCGCTCGACTTTGCGGCGCTGGATTTCACGCTCCCGGAAAAAAATGAATACGCTTACCAGCTTGAGGGCTTCAACGACGCTTGGATTTATTGCGGCAATCAAGCCACGGCAACGTTTACGAATTTGAATCCGGACACGTATGTTTTTAAAGCGAAAGGGGCCAACAGCGACGGCGTGTGGAATGAAACCGGCGTGCGGTTAAACGTTATCATCACCCCGCTCTATTGGCAAACGTGGTGGTTTCGGCTCGCCGGGGGCGGCGGCATTTTGTTGCTGGCGTATGTCTTTTTTCGCCTGCGCCTCGCCAAAGCCGTTGCCGTCGAACGTTTGCGCGTGCGCATCGCCAGCGATTTGCACGACGATATCGGCGCGACGTTGACAAAAATTTCTTTGCACGCCGAGTTGATTCAGGATAATCCGGATTCCAACGACGTGCGGGATTCATTGCGCAAGATCGGCGCCATGAGCCGCGAGTTAGTGACGACGATGAGCGACATTGTCTGGTCTATCGACGCGCGCAACGACACGGCCGGCCATCTCATCGACCGCATGCGGGATTTTGCCAACAGCGTTTGTGCGCCCCGGCAAATCGAGCTGCAATTTGAAGAAAGCAGCATTGACCCGAACAAAAGCTTGCCCGCCGACGTTCGGCAAAATCTGTATTTGATTTTCAAGGAAGCCGTGAACAATGCGGCCAAGTATGCGGAGGCCTCGCAGCTTTTGGTCAAATTGCAAAATTTGAATGGCGCGTTCAAAATGCACATCGCCGACGACGGCAAAGGTTTCGCCGCCGCGCCGCGGCATTCCGGCCACGGCCTGCGCAACATGCAAATGCGTGCCGCCCGTCTCGGCGCGAAGTTGGAGGTGAAGATGGAAAACGGCGTGACGGTGCTTTTGGAGGGAAAGGCGATTTAATGCCGGTGGTCATTCCGAACTCATCCCCTAAATCCCCTTCTCTT
>CAYZFF010000090.1:7996-13860 GCA_964477305.1 uncultured Cytophagia bacterium | reverse complement strand
GCTTGCCACGCAGCTAATTTTGCGTGGCTTGCCGTGCGCTCTTTTTGCACGGCTAACCGTTTGCCCGGTACAACCGCTGATTCAAGGCAAATTAGCTAAGTATTACCCTCACGGTTGCACTTTGCGTAAAGCTGCGGCAAGGTAAAAACATTTTACCAGCCACTGCGTCCCCGAGGCATCGAACAATTTTATGAAAATAAGCGTGCATCAATAAAAACAAGCAATGATAATCTGTATTCTCCATACAGATTCGACGTGGCCCTCACACTCACAGGTTGGAGATGATCGCGCAACGGCGAGACGCCGTTGCCTGCAGGAGGTTTAGAGAGTGAAAAAGCGAGAATCCCTTCTCATGCGCTTCACTCGGAGGTGTTAGGTTTTCTGCCTCGCGCCCCGGCCTAACCAGCAGCGCTTCGTGCAAAAAAACTTCAACAGATCAGTACCACCCGCCGCCAAAGACCGCGGAAAAAATTTCGCAGAATCTGAAAAAAATTTCGCAGTCATTTTCGTATCACCGGAGTGCCAAACTTCAGTTTGACAGCCCAATTCGCGGCCTCAAGCAGAGACTTGACACTCCGTTCACTTATTTTGCCAACAACATGCGCCGCACTTGCGACACCGTGCCGGCTTTCAGCATCGCGAAATACACGCCGCTCGGTAAATTTGCAGCATCGAAGGTGACTTGATACACACCGGCCTCGTGATAACCGTTGGCCAGTGTTGCCACGATTTGGCCGTGGAGATTAACGACACTCAACACCGCATTTGCGCCTCGCGGTAACGAATAGGAAAGCGTCGTCGCAGGGTTGAACGGATTAGGATAGTTTTGTGCAAGCGTCATCTCCTCGGGGATAGGCCCAGAATTGGTAACATCATTGACCTCAGAACTCAGCGTGGCGCCGGCGTTGGCATAGACTTCCATCTCGTCGAGACGTTCGCTGCTACTATTGTTTCTGGTCATATAAACACGCACGAAACGCGCTGCCGTTGCCGCAAACGTCACATCGTCAACCCCGCCGTTGCCGGCATTATCCGTATAAACCGCAGTGAATGTTGTGCCATTGCTCGAAACTTGCACCTGGTAATTTCGAGCGTAATAACTGCTTCGCCACTTCATCACCACGCGGTTGATGGAATAACTCGTGCCCAAATCCACGCGCCACCACATCACCGTGTTGCTGTTCACGCTGCCGCTGCGCCAGTATGTGCTCGTGCTGCCATCTACCGCCCGGCCCGGCACATTACTGCCATTGCTGCTCAAGGCCGTGGCCGGTTTGTTCAAAGCCAGATTAACCGGCGCTACGTCGTCGTTATTAATCGTGCCCACAGCTTGATTATCGACGATCGTCGCATTCACCGCGCTGCTGAGATTCACCAAAAATGTTTCATTGGCTTCAACCGTGGCATCGCCATTTACCGCTACATTGAGGGTCTGCGCAGTATTTCCGGCTGTGAAGGTTAACATGCCCGAGCTTGAAACATAATCGCTTCCCGCCGTCGCTGTGCTGTTGGCCGTTGCATAATTCACCGTCACCGTTTGACCACTCGCCGTGGCAAGTGTCACTATAAACATCGCATTTACTGTGCCTGCATTGCCTTCCGTCACCACCGCATTATTAATGGAAAGCGACGGCATCGCATCATTATCAGTAATCGTGCCCTGCCCTTGATTATCCGCAATCGTTGCATTCACCGGATTGCTGAGGTTCACAAAAAAAGTTTCATTCGGCTCATCAAGCACATCGCCATTCACGGTCACGGAAAAATTTTGAGAAGTGCTTCCTGCCGCAAACGTCACCATGCCGGAGCCGCCAACATAATCATTGCCCGCCGTCGCTGTGCCATTCGCCGTCGCAAAATTCACCGTCACTATTTGCGCGCTCGCCGTCGAAAGCGTCAACGCAAATGTCGCATTCACCGTGCCCGTGTTGCCTTCTGTTACGGTCACATCGTTGATCGAAATCGCCGGCAGGTCCGGGTTGGGCTCAAGCATCGGCGCTTGAAATATGCCGCGGCCATGGGTTGCGGCGCGGATGACTCGCGCCGTCGCCTGAATATCCAACTCATTCACCACGACATTCGGCAAGCCCGTGTCCCACGCGCTCCAGGTTGCCCCTTCGTCGGTTGATGCATAAACACCAAGATCGGTGCCGACATAAACAACCTCCGGATGCGCCGGATCGAGTACAATCGTGTTGCACGGTACATTCGGCAAATTACTCGACACATTTTGCCATGTCGCGCCACCGTTCGTGGTCTTGTAAACGTGACTCGTTGCGCTCCAGCCGCCATTCGCCACATAAAGCGTCTGCGGCAGGCTTGGATGCACCGCCATCGCCGTGAGGCTCGTCGCCGCGAGCGTCGTTGAAATTTTCGTAAAGTTCGTGCCGCCGTTCGTGCTTTGATATATCGCGTTCGCACCGGCCACATAAATCGTTTGATTATGGCTCGGCGCCACTTGAATATCTTTATCCAGTGTTTCGGTAGCGTCAAACAGCAGCGCCCAATTCGTGCCGCCGTTACTCGTTTTATAGAGATTATTGTTGCCGATCGTATACAACACGCTTGGAGTCACCGGATCCATTTCCACCGGTGTCACCCACGGTCCACTCGGCACGCCGGTGTTAATTGCAAGCCAACTGGCGCCGCCGTTTGTGCTCTTTTGGTGATTGCCGTTTTGATACTCGCCGTAAATAACATTGGAATTGCTGTAATCGAACACCACCTCTCCCCCGTCGCCGCCGAGCCGCGTCGTCCACGTTGTGGTGCCGCTATATTCTTTTGTGCCGTTGTCCTGTGTGCCGCCCATCGCGCGGTTAGTGTTGTTAAAATCGCTGCCCATCTTATAAAATTGAAACGTCGTCAAGCCACTATTGATGCTCGTCCACGAGCTGCCGCCGGTGGTGGATTTATACAGGCCGCCATCGCAACCGACATACACCGTACCGCCATTGAATGCAATCGCATGAAAATCTACGTGAATGCCGTTCGTAATCGTCGACCACGTCACGCCGGCATTGGTGGATTTGTAAAGATTCGTGCCGCCGGAATAAACGATACTCGCATTCGCCGGATCGACTGCAATCACATTATTGTACCAACCCTGGCCGTTGTAATGATTCGGCGTGTTGGATTGCAACGTCCAATTGCTGCCGCCATCGGTAGTGCGATAAATTCCGAGCAGTGATGAGCCGTTGTTAATTGTATGGGCAATGCCGGCATAAAGCGTGTTCGGACTCGAGGCGCTGAGAGTCAAACTGATTCGTCCCATCGAGGTGCTCGCCGGTAAACCTGAGGTGAGTATCGTCCACGTCACCCCGTTGTCGGCAGATTTGTAAATGCCATTGTTCGCATTGCCCCACGGATAACCCAGCGCGGCATAAACCGTATTGGAATTGGAGGGATCCATCACCACTTCTTTCCCATCCCAACCGGAAGTTGTTCCCAGCGTGCGCGCCCATGTCGCGCCCGCATCCGCAGTGCGATAAATACCGTCGCGCGTCGCCGCGATCAACACATTCGGATTGCCCGGATCGATCACCATTTCGTTAACCGCCTCGCCCTGCGAAAGCAAAAAGCTCAAGCCGGTTTGCGTCCACGTCACGCCGCCGTCAATTGACTTCAACACGCCAACGCCTTCCACCGCGTCAATATTGAAACTACCTTCGCCCGTGCCGATATAAATGATATTGGAATTGGTAGGGTGCGTCACCACGCAACCGATCGCGAGAGTCGGCAGTTGATCATCCATCGGCATCCAGGTGCTGCCGCCGTTTGCGCTGCGCCAAATGCCACCCGAAGCGGCGCCGGCCCAAATCACATTCGCATTATTCGGATCAAATGCGATATCCAACATACGCCCGGCAAAATTGTTTGGCCCAATTGACGTCCAATTTGCCGCGGCCGCCGTATTCATCTTGGTGAGGACATTGGCGCGCGCCTCGATGAAAGCGTTCCATCTGGCGCCTGCGGGATAGCTGCCATCGGCCTGCAAACGCGGCGCTAAAAACCATTCCAATCGGCGGAATGGTTTTTCTCCGTTGCCAGGACCCGGGTTCTGAACTTTCAACAAACGGTTAGCCAAAAAATTATTATAAATCTCCAGCCCCGGTTTGATTTGAACATTCTTGACTGGCAAGCGTTGCAATTGCGCCCATCCTGAATTGGTTATTGAGAAAACCACCAAAAATAAAACGGGTGAAAATTTAGTCATCATCGCCTCTCTCCAATGCTAAATAGTAAATGTTTTTTTGATTAAAGAAGGTAGCGAGGTGGGCGAGCTTGATTGGCCAAAACACTGGGTCAGTTCAAGCCGGAAAAATTTTGCCAACGCGATCTAATTGGCGAGATTGGGTTGCGGCGGCAACGCAAATGTAATTCTGGAGAATAAGCGAAAACTACTCCACATCAACGAGCAAAAATTCTAATTATCGCCATGACTATTGCGAGAAAACATTTTAACTGTCTCTCGATGTTCCGACTTCAAGAAGGGATACTCATTGTGCTTCGTAACGCCGCGTTACAAAGATGTTACAAAAGACTGTACCGGCGCCGCTGCGATTTCGCGGAAAGGCTACGATTTTTCCCGCTCAGTCGCATAAACTTTCTTGGCGCTTCCATTCATCGACTGATGCAACCATTCAACCCGCTCATTCGACCGTTCATCGCCGTTGCTCCATCCTTCTAAAAATCCTGCCGTATATTGCTGACATCAAGAAATAAATTTTGCAGTGCGTGTCGTATCGTGGCAAAAACCTTTAATCGAGTGAATCTGAAATGACACTTTTTCTTCTCTTCATTTTATATGCGTTCACGCTTTCAATCGTGCTCTCACGCGCCGGACACCGGTCGCGACCAGTGCCGGCAAGCGGGGCGACTCGTCGCTATCCCACGCGAGTTCTCATTGTTGGGGCGACGGGGGGCACCGGTCGCCAGCTTGTCGCGCAAGCTTTGGAGCGCGGTTGTGTGGTCACGGCGCTGGTGCGCAATCCGTTAAAACTGCAGATCAAGCATCCACAGCTCAACGTGATTCAAGGCGATGTACTCGACTATGCTTGCGTCGAGGCCGCGATGCGCGGCCAGGAAGCCGTGCTTTCGGCGCTGGGTCACAAGCGATTCTTTTATCCCACGCGTATTTTGTCGGAAGGAACGCGGAATATCTTGCGGGCGATGCAGGCGCACGGCGTTTCGCGCCTCGTTTGTGAGACCTCACTCGGCATTGGCGACAGCGCCGGGCGCCTGGGTTTATATTTCACGTTTTTTGTTATTCCGGCAATACTGCCGTTTTATTTTTGGGACAAGGCGCGGCAAGAAAGAATCATCGCCGCGAGCAAAGTGGAATGGGTGATCGCACGGCCGGGTATGCTCAACAACAGTAAAAAACAAGGCCGCTGGCGTCATGGCTGGAAGATCGGCCACCCTTTGTGGACCGTGCGGATTTCCCGTGCCGACGTCGCAGATTTCATGCTGAACCAACTGGCATCGGATCGCTACCTGCGAAGCGCGGTGGGCGTTTGTTGGTAGCGTCAAATCATTCGCGATTTGTTTGAGGTCGCATTTCTTTTGTTAATGTATCATTAATCTTAGGAGAGTAGCGCCATGTTTGAAACCATGATCCAAAGTCTGCGCTGGACGCACATTCTCGCCGGCTTCATTGCGTTCTTCGTTGCGCCGGTAGCATTAATCACGCAAAAGGGCGGACCTGCGCACCGCCGCTGGGGCAAGGTTTATTTCTGGGCAATGACCGTGGGCACGATCACCGCGTTGATCGTCGCGGCGTATCGTCCCAATATCTTTTTGCTGCTCATTGCCGTTTTCAGTTTTTATTTATCCTTCAGTGGTTATCGCGTGCTCTCGCGCAAACG
>CAYZFF010000090.1:0-7896 GCA_964477305.1 uncultured Cytophagia bacterium | reverse complement strand
GTTCGGCATTTTAGCAGCGCTGGCGCTGGTCAAACCGGATTGGTCTTCTTATTTTTATTGGTTAAAGACCAGCACGTTCTTCGCTATTATTTTCGGCGCGCTGGTCACGGGTTATTTTGTTTTGCGCCATCGTCTGGAAGAAAACGCCGCGGCACTAGCCGAGAAAGAAATTAACGAGCAGCGGCTGCTGCAACTAAAAACCAAAGCTGAATTGGAGGCCTTGCGCGCTAAAATCAATCCGCATTTTTTATTCAACACCCTTAATTCGATAGCGAGCCTGATTCCGGTTGACCCTGCCAAAGCCGAAGAGATGGTGCAAAAACTGGCGCATTTATTTCGGTTCACGCTGGAGGCCAGTAATCATGAAATGATGAAACTGACCGACGAGTTGCAGGTGATTCGGGAATATTTAGCTATCGAAAAAATACGCCTTGGTAAACGCTTGTCGTATGAAATCACGATGGATGCGGCATTGGCGAACATGCAGATTCCCGGCCTACTCTTACAACCGTTGGTTGAGAACAGTGTTCGGCACGGCATCGCGCCGGCAAAGAGCGGCGGACAAATACAAATCCACTGTCGCGCCAATGAAAATTTTTGTTACATTGAAGTTCACGATACGGGCCAAGGCTTCAGCGGCGCTGCCGTCACCGAACACTTCGGGCTAACCAGTGTGCGCGAACGTTTGGCCTTAAATTACGGAACTGAATATGACTTTAAAATAACGCCAGGACCAGGCGTCGATATTCTCATCAAACTGCCCTGGCGCAAAGACGAACAGAACCGAACGTGAAATACAGAACCCTCCTCATCGACGACGAGCCGCTCGCGCTGGATCGCCTGGAACGCCTCCTGCAGCCGCATGACGATAACGTCGAAATTATTGGCCGCGCCAGCAACGGCGCGGAAGCGGTTGAAAAAATCGAAACGCTCAAACCTGATCTGATTTTCCTCGACATTCAAATGCCGGAATTTAACGGTTTTGAGGTATTGGAACAATTAACCCATCAGCCCTGGATTATTTTCTCCACCGCCTATGACGAATACGCGCTCAAAGCTTTCGCAACCAACTCCATTGATTACCTGCTCAAGCCCGTTGACCCGGAGCGTTTAAAAAAAGCTTTGGAAAAATTGCAACACCTGACGCGCAGTGAGGCCAGCCGCTTTCAGCGCCAGTTGCAAAACCTGTTGGCGGGCCTGAAACCGGCGCTTACCAAGCGCCTGCAAGTGCGTACCGGCAATCACATTCGTTTTTTAAATATCAAAGATATTTTCTTTTTTCAGGCTGAAGGCAAATATGTCGCCGCCCATACGTTTGATAACGTTTTTCTGCTCGACGAAACCTTGAATCAATTGGAAGCCGAATTGCCCGTCGAAGATTTTGCGCGCATTCACCGATCTGCGCTGATCAATCTGAATCACTTGGCGGAAATTGTACGCGAGTTTCCTGGCAGCTACCGCGCGCGCATGAAAGATCGCCCCAAAACCGAGTTGCCCGTGAGCCGTTCTGCCAAAGCCAGATTACGATTAAGTTGAATTTTTCTCCCTCCGCCCGCATAAAGCGTTGACTTTTAATTCCCGATTCCGTAAATTTTAAGCTGTTTAAAAAATACTGGCGGGAAAACAACGTCCGTCCAGACGTTTTTTTCGCCGATTAATTTCAACGGAGTGCACATGCAAAAAATCTTGGTCACCGGCGGAGCCGGATTTATCGGCAGCAATTACATCCGTTATCTGCTGCGCAAACGCAACGACGTTGCCATCATCAATCTCGACAAGCTCACCTACGCTGGCAACCTGGAGAACCTGCGTGAGTTTGAACAAGACCCACGCTATCGTTTTGTTCACGGCGATATTTGCGACGATCACCTGGTGAACCAACTGACGAGCGAAGTCGAGGCTGTGGTAAATTTTGCCGCCGAGAGTCACGTCGATCGCTCCATCGGCACGCCGGATGCATTTATTCGCACCGATGTATTTGGGGCGTTTGTTTTGCTGGAAGCCGCGCGCCGGCATAACCTCAAAAAGTTTATTCAGATTTCCACCGATGAAGTTTATGGCAGCACGCTCACCGGTGCGTTCCAAGAAACCGATGCGCTGATGCCATCAAGCCCGTACTCAGCCTCCAAAGCCGGCGCCGATCGGTTGGCTTATTCATATTTCGTCACCTACGACGTTCCCGTCATCATCACCCGTTGCTCGAATAATTTTGGGCCTTACCAATACCCGGAAAAACTCATTCCCCTGTTCGTCACCAACGCGCTGGAGAATAAAGCGTTGCCGATTTACGGCGACGGCAAAAACGTCCGTGATTGGATTTACGTCGAAGATCACTGCGATGCCATCGACTTTATTTTCACGCACGGTAAAAATGGCGAAACTTATAATGTCGGCGGCGGCAACGAACGCAACAATCTCGAAATCACCGAAATGATTCTCGCCAAATTAAACAAGCCGAAAACGCTGATGACGTATGTCACGGACCGGCTCGGGCATGACCGGCGCTATGCCGTTGATGCCCGCAAGTTGGCTGCACTCGGTTGGAAGCCCCGACATGCATTTAAAGCAGCCCTGGAGTATACCATTGACTGGTACGTGGAAAACCGTGGCTGGTGGGAGAAATTGAAAAGCGGCGAATATCTTGAATTTTACAAAAAACATTACAAACTGTAAACTAATTCGTAGTGGCACCTTCGGGCGCCTTGCGCAAATTTTGGGATAACGATCAATCAACGACTACACTGCTACCTTAATTTATAAGGGTGTCACCCCGAGCGAAGGCGAGAGGGCGTGTCATGGTTCGACTCCGCTCACCATGACAAATTAAAGTTCCAGTGTATTACATACTTCTTGCGGTGATTCAAACTCTTGAGGAGAAATAACTGTGAGTCTGGAAACGAAAATCGAGAATAGGACAGCGAAAGTTGCGGTCATCGGCCTTGGATATGTTGGTTTGCCGCTGGCAGTGGAATATGCCGCGACGGGCTATGAGGTGCTGGGTATTGATTTGAGCAAAGATAAAGTGGCAAAACTCAACCGTGGTGAAAATTATATCGACGATGTCGATGGGAAAAAGCTAAAAGAATTGGTCAAAGCTGGTAAACTTTACGGCGCCATCAATTATGATCGCATTGGCGACTACGATGTAATTTATATTTGTGTACCGACGCCGTTCACGGACACCAAAGATCCCGACGTTTCCTATATTGAGAGTTCTGCCCGCGGCATTGCCAAAGGCTTACGGCGCGAGCAGTTGATTATTTTAAAATCGACAACCTATCCGGAGACCACGGAAAAAGTGGTGCAACCGATTTTGGAAACCACCGGTTTGAAAGTCGGCAAAGATTTTTACCTGGCCTTCTCGCCGGAACGCATCGATCCAGGCAACAAGAAATTCAACACCGCCACCACGCCGATCGTTGTCGGCGGCGTGACGAAAAAATGCACCAAACTTTCGGCTGCCATCTCGCGCAAAGTTATTGTCGATGTGCGCGAGCTTTCTTCCCCCAAGGCCGCGGAAATGACCAAACTGCTCGAAAATATTTTCCGCTCGGTAAATATCGCGCTGGTCAACGAACTGGCGCAGCTTTGTGACCGCATGGAAGGCATCGACATCTGGGAAGTGGTCGAAGCCGCGGCGACAAAACCATTTGGTTTCATGCCGTTCTTTCCCGGCCCCGGTATCGGCGGCCACTGCATTCTCGTTGATCCATATTATCTTTCCTGGAAAGCCAAAGAGTTTGATTTCCACACCAACTTCATCGAACTGGCGGCGATGACTAATGAAAACATGCCGTATTATGTGCTGGACTTGATCATTCGCTCGCTCAGCGTCCACGGCGCGGCCATCACCAATTCAAAAATCTTGATGCTCGGGGTTGCGTTTAAAAAGAACGTTGACGACACGCGCAACTCACCGGCATTGAAAGTGATGGAATTGCTGTATAATCGCGGCGGTCGTTCCTTGATGTATAATGATCCGTATGTGCCGAGCCTGCACGTAAATGGCAAAGTCTATAAATCCAAAAAGCTCGATGCGCGGCTGTTGGCCTCAGCGGATTGCGTCATCATTACCACCGATCACAGCGATTATGATTACGAGATGATCGTGAAATATTCCAAACTCGTCGTCGACACGCGCAATGCCACCAAAGCCGTTAAAAATGGCCGCAAGAAAATCGTCCGTCTCGGCTGCGGCACGAATGTGATTCCGGCGGAATTGCGCACACCGCACGAGTAACCCCGGTCACGCCGCTAAAAGCTTTAAGCAAACGGTTCCGGAGGTGCAACGGAGCCGTTTGCGGTATTGTCAATTTTTCTTTGCACTTCTTGAACGGAGGCGGCGAAGCTGCAACAAACTATTTTGAAGCGAAGCATGAACCATCCGCAGCTTATTAACCCACGCATAACCGCTGCACCCCATGCGAATGGACGGCACGCCACGCCGACGGTTTCCATCGCCATCGTTAATTGGGATACGCCACAACTTCTCGATGCCGGCCTGAGCCTACTGCTTTCTGCTACTCATCCTTTCGACCTCGAAGTTATTGTCATCAATTATGGCGCAACAAAGAATAATCTAACGGGATTACAGCAACGTTTTCCGAACGTGCGGTTTATCGAGAATACCCGTCCGCGCGGCGTGGCGGCAGCGCGCAATCAAGCCCTGCAAGCTACCGCCGGCGATCTCGTTTTATTGCTTGACGCCAATGTGCATCTTACACCTGCGGCCATCAACGAGTTAGTAACCTTCGCCGTGCAAACGCCGGAAGCCGGCATTATCGGGGTTAAAATCTTCGATGCCGACGGCCATCTGCAACTGACTTGCCGGCGCTTTCCCACTATTCTGACGCCACTGCTGCGCCGGTTACAGTTTATTCCTTTCGTGCGCGACAGCCGCCTACTGCAAGAACAACTCATGATGGATTGGGACCACAACACGACGCGTGAAGTCGATTATGTGTTCGGCGCTTGCCAACTGCTCCGCCGCGAGGTGATCAAAGAAGTCGGCTGGCTGGATGAAAAATATTTTTACGGCCCGGAAGATGCCGATTACTGCCTGCGTGTGCAGGCGCACGGCTGGAAAGTTTTTTATTATCCTCAGGTCACCGTTGTCTATCATAAGCAACGCCGTCCGCGCAGCTTTTGGCGCGCCCGCCGCTGGAAACGATTTTGGGCCAATCTCTACTTTTTTCAAAAACACGGCTACTTATTTAACGCCCGCAGCCGCGATTACGCGATTATCATGCCGCGGGCGATCGAGCGCGCCCTGCTTTTTCTCAGCGATTTTACGGCAATCGTCGGCACCTATTTAATCTGGGCCTGGGTGCGCGGCAAGCTGGAGCTTTTTACGATTACCGAGCCGCTGGAACTGTTCACCAGCGCGCTCTTGATGTTTGCCTTCTGGTTTGTGCTCTTTTTATTTTTTGGCTTGTACCGAACGTGGTATGCGCATTCGCGTTTTGACGAACTGGTCACCCTGGTTAAAACCGTTTTCTTCGGCGTAATCGCGATTTTTTTATTTACCGCGGACTTCGACGATTTAACCACCTTGCCGCAATTCAGCCGCGTGATGATCATCACCTATTGGCTGCTCATGACGTTCATGGTGGCAAATGGACGAATGGTTTTGCGAACGGTACAACGTCGCATGTTGGAATCCGGCATTGGCATGCGCCGAACGGTAATTGTTGGCTGGAATGAAAAGGCGCGCGCGTTGCTTGACAAAGTCAATCGTTTCCCCGCACTCGGCCATCGTGTCGTCGGATTTATCGATGTGCGCACACCGAAAGCGCATCAGAGCCATGGCGACGTGCCTGTCCTCGGCAGTATCACCGAAATGAGCCGCATTATTCAACACGAGCAAGTTGAAAATGTGCTGATCGCCTTGGACATTTCACAGCAACGGGAAATCACCGAAGCGGTCAACCAATGCGTCGGCTTTGCCGTGACGATCAAAATCATTCCCGATCTCTACAGCATCGTCATGGGACAGGCGCGCACCAATCAGATTTACGGTTTCCCGCTCATCGAAATTTTCCCGGAAATCATGCCGCTGTGGGAGCGCCGTTTCAAGCGCCTCATCGATCTCGCCTTCGCCGCGACGGTTCTCACGCTGGGCGCGCCGTTCTGGTTAATTTTAGCTGCGATCATTAAACTCGATTCCCGCGGCCCGATTTTTTATCGTCAGGAACGCGTTGGCAAAGAGGGGCGAACTTTTTCTATCGTCAAATTTCGCACCATGGTGCAAAATGCCGAGCAGTTGACCGGTCCGAAATGGGCCGACAAAGACGATCCCCGCATCACGCGCGTCGGCCGCTTCATGCGCAAATGGCGTCTCGATGAGTTCCCGCAGTTTATCAATGTCCTGCGCGGTGAAATGAGTCTGGTTGGCCCTCGTCCGGAGCGCCCGTTTTTTATCGAGAAGCTAAAAAAAGAAGTCCCCTTTTACAT
The DNA here is from genome assembly GCA_964477305.1 of uncultured Cytophagia bacterium. Classification (GTDB taxonomy): domain Bacteria; phylum Zhuqueibacterota; class Zhuqueibacteria; order Zhuqueibacterales; family Zhuqueibacteraceae; genus Zhuqueibacter. Next base: position 1,443 of record CAYZFF010000090.1, on the reverse strand, counting down.
GCGCCGCCTGAAAGTCCAACCCGGTATCACCGGCTGGGCGCAAGTGAAAGGCAGCTACGACAACACCATTGACGACGTTAAACAAAAATTGCAGTTTGACTTTTTTTACGTCGAAAACATGTCGTTGACGCTGGATTGCAAAATTTTATTGCACACGATTTATGTCATGCTGGCGGGAAAAGGGCAGTAGAGAGGGGAACCCACCATATCCACAGCAGCAGTTATTCTACCGAAGTCCATTGTTTCGAGTAGCGTATCGCCGCAGTCTCATTGGATAACTCGCGATAACTTTTTTCAAGCAGGCTCACGATGGTATCCCAATTATACAAGCGGCGGACAATCGCCATACCGGCGTTGCCGAGACGATTGCGAAATTCCGCGTCCTTCAAGATATGAACGACATGTTTGGCAAAAGCATGCGGACGATCCGCTACCAAAATGTCTTTCCCAAGCGTCAAATCCAAGCCTTCGATTCCCATTGACGTAGCGACCACCGGCACGCCCAGCGCTAACGGTTCGAGAATCTTGTTCAACGTGCCGGCGCCAAAACGGATCGGCGATACCGCCACCGCGCTGTTCAAATAGTACTGTTTAATGTCTTCAACGAATCCGGTAACGATCACATCGTCGCCGGCCAAAGCGCGAATTTTCGCGGGAGGCGATTGTCCAACAATATAAAATTTTGCCGCGGGAATTTCTTTTTTGATCAACGGAAAAATTTCGTTGACAAAATAAAAAATACCGTCGATATTCGGATGATACGTAAGATTACCGGTGAACACAATGCGATTCGGCTCATAAGCAACAGCCGTGTTGCCGGAGAAATACGCCAAATCCACGCCATTGGGAATGAGGCGGATATTCGCTTCGGGAGCGGCTTGGCGGAGCTGCTCGCGATCTGGCTCCGAGCAAACAAAACACGCGCTGAATTGCTCAACCACGCTTTCATAGCGACGGACGCGATCCAGTTCGAGTTTCAGCAAGAATTTCATCACTGGATTTTTTTCGCGCGCCCAAAAGCGCTGCAAGTAAAGCGAAACCGCATCGGTCAAATCCAGTACTTTGGCCTTGTGGCGTAATGCCGCGGTATACGGCGCCATGCGGATCAAATGCGTATGCACGATGTCGAAATGGTGTCGGGCGCCAATCTCCGTCAGCAAACGTCGCATGCGCTGCGATCTAAAGTAATGCACTTGCAAAGGCAATCGCGAAAAAAGCCCGAAAAAACATTTCACATAAGATTGCCAGCGCCGCAGCGGCACCACATCAATCGCTGCGCAATATGGCCGCAGATGCGGCAAATACTCCAATTCACTTTTTTTCTCAATAAACGAGACTAAATGAATGGCATGCTCCTGCGACAGCCGCTTGAGCAAATTAAAAATTTTTAATTTGTCTCCCCGATACGGTGGATAAGGCAAGCGGGGGGTGATCAAAAGTATT
>CAYZFF010000089.1:9386-13865 GCA_964477305.1 uncultured Cytophagia bacterium | reverse complement strand
AACTTTGCACCACGAAAAAGCCATAAAACAACATACTGCCCAAGAGAACCATTTCCCGCCAGCGCGAAGCGCGCAGCTCCGGCGGCAACAGCGTGCGGTTTACGACGACCAGATGCAAGCTGGAGATCATCAAGATTAGGCCTGCCATGTTCGCGCCGATAATGATCAGCGTCAGTGGCTGCGCGAGGCCAAGTGCGATGCAGCCCCAAAGCATGAACAGCCCGAGCACGGAATAATAAATTTTCCGCACGTCGTCCCCCGCCCATTTTCTCGCCCACGGATTGCCGTTCCACCAAATGTCGGTGACGACGCGTACGAACGCATCCGTCATGCCCAATTGCGTTGAAAAGAGAATCCAAAAACCGTTAAGCAGCGTGAGCGTCCACCAAATTTTGCCCAGCGTTTTGGCCAGATATTCGGCTTGATAGGCGCCGGCGGCCATACCGGAAATATCGGTGCCGGCAGGAATAATGCCGCGCGCCATATTCACGGTGAGAAACATGCCCACCAAACACATTGCGCCCCAAATCCAAACTTGATCGACCTGCACGTAGCGCCACCATTCCCGCCAGCGTTGCAGATTCACGGCATTGATGGCGAAAACTTTTCCTACCGTAGAAAGCTTGACGTTGCGGCCACCGACGAGGCTCGGAATCGCGCCGACGCGGCTGCCCATCGCAAAACCTTTGTCGCGAATCCAATTCGAGATCGTTAGATTCAGTGTGCCGCCAGCGCCGGCATACGCCGCCAACGCGCCGAGCATCAGCCAGGTGGTCCCGGAAGTCACGACCGCGGGCGAGAAGAAACCTTTGAAGGTGCTCCACCAAACTGAGGCCGGAATAAACGCGATATTGACAAAGAGCAAAAAGGCAAAAATATAAGCGAGCATGATCCACGACGCGCGCTCCAGCATTTTCTCAATGGTGCGGCCCACGGCGAGAATGATCCCGCAGGCGAGGAAAGTTGCGTAACCGAAATAACGCAAAGTTACGGCGTCATCAGCGGTTGGCAAGTGGCCTTCGAATGTGGCAAACAAAGCGGAGGCCGAAGTGGCAGCCCAGCCGGGCCAGCCGATATGCAGCAAGGCAAGGAAAATGTAAACATTGCCCCAAAACAACGCGCCGGGTGGCGTGCGCATGAAACCGGTAAAAATCGGCTCGCCGGTGTACATGGTGTAGCGCATCGCTTCAGTGTTGATGACGACTTGAAACATGACGCTGAACGTGACGATGGTGAGCAACGAAGCGCCGGATTTTAAAACCGCGGCCGGGCCGAGCAACCATTCGCCGCTGCCAATCGAAGTCGCGAGCAAGATCGCGCCGGGGCCGATGACGCGCAAGAGATTGCGCCGATTGAACGGTGGGGGCGCCGGCAATTCATCAAGTTCCCAGGCGGGGAGTTGGTGTTTTTGCATGGTTATTTTTTAAAATAAAAAAGGCCACGAGAAAATTTTCTCGGGCCTTTTCATTTTCATTCAGACCATTCGACTTCGGACATTTGGCCTCGGATCGGCCTTTATGACACGGTGCCGGGCAGGATGTTGACTTTCTTTTTCGTCTTGCCGACGCGTTGGAACTTCACCGAGCCGTCCACCAGCGCGAACAGGGTGTCGTCGCCGCCGATGCCGACATTATCACCGGGGTGAATGCGGGTGCCGCGTTGGCGCACGATAATGCTGCCGGCGCGCACCACTTGTCCGTCATAGCGCTTCACGCCGAGGAATTGCGGGTTGCTGTCGCGACCATTATGGGTGCTACTACCGCCTTTTTTATGAGCCATGTTTTATTTCTCCAATCAAAACCGTTGAATTGATTTCGCGTCACGTGATACGCCACACGTTACACGAACTTGCCATTACAGCATAATCTGATCAATACGAACTTTCGTGTGCTGCTGGCGATGTCCGCGGGTGCGGGCGTAGCCCTTGCGGCGTTTCTTTTTGAAGATGATGACTTTCGGCGCGCGTTGTTCGCCGGCCACCGTGCCTTCGATGCGGGCGCCAGAGACGACGGGCTTGCCAATCGTCACGGCTTCGCCGTCCACCACCATCAAAACCCGGTCAAAGCTGATTTTGCTGCCAACTTCGCCCGGGAGTTTTTGCGTCAAAATTTCATCACCCTGAGCGACTTTAAATTGCTGGCCGCCGATTTCGACCAAAGCGTACATGAAACTTCTCTCCTGCTGGTGAAAACCACGTTGGCCCGTTCAATGGCTGGCCGGTTGGCCGGTTCACCAGTTTGCAGGCACTTCGAGGTGTTAAATTATACTTATCAAAAAAACTTAACTTTTTTCCTACACATTAACAAGCCCACGAAACACGCCTGATTTTGCGCCTCTCGTGGGCTAAAAATCCGCGCCTGGCCTCGAACTTGGCCCAAGCGGCGTTACAGCACAACTTCACTGCCGCTGCGTTTGGAATAGAATTTAAAATCATCCACGCGCAACGCTTCATCCGGCAGCAATTCGATTTTCATCCAGTATTTCCACATCAACCGGCGGAGGCGACTCCAAAAACCGGTGCTGAGGAAGCTGACCACTTCCGGATGCAATTTTAAACTTAAGCTCCGTTCATTACCCACAAATTTATAGCGGATAAGCCAGCGCTCAATGCGCGTCAGTACGGTCGCTTTAGAAATCACCCGTCCGATGCCGTCACAGGTCGGACAAGGTTCACTGTAAGAAAACAACAAACTCGGTCGCACGCGTTCGCGTGTCATCTCGATCAAGCCAAATTCGCTGATTTGGCTAATATTCGACTGGGAGCGGTCTTTGCGCAACTCGCGACGAAATTCATCTTGCAGACGGCGCTTGCAACGGGTGTCGGTCATGTCAATGTAATCAATGACGACGATCCCGCCAATATCCCGCAAGCGCAGTTGCCGGGCGATTTCATGCGCTGCTTCCAAATTGATCTTCAGCGCATTTTCATCGTGATGGGCGCGTCCCATGTATTTGCCGCTGTTGACGTCAATCACGGTCATCGCTTCCGCGTGGTCAAACAGGATATAGCCCCCGCTGCGCGTCCAAATTTTGCGTGACAGGCTGCGATCGATTTCTTGCTCAATTCCGAAAGCGTCGAAGAGCGGCGTTTTGCCGCGATGCAATTCAACTTTGCGGCTGGATTGCGAGGAAACTTCTTGGAGATAGTTGGTGATTTGCTGATACATTTTCCGCGAATCAACCACCACGCGGTCAATATCAGCCGTGAACAGATCGCGAATGACGCTCGAGGCCATACCGAGATCTTTGTAAACGAGGCTGGGTGGTTTGACACTTTTGAGACGCTTTTCGGTCTCGCGCCACGTTTTAATCAAATTGTCCACATCCGCGCGCAACTCATCATCACCTCTGCCAACCGCCACGGTTCGGACAATCAGCCCGAACCCTTTTGGCCGCAGCTCGCGAGCCAATTTCTGCAGGTGCTTGCGTTCGCGCACACTTTGAATTTTTTTGGAGACGCCTACCATCTCGCTGCTGGGCACTAAAACACAATAACGCCCAGGAATCGACAGTTCGGTGGTTATCCGGCAGCCTTTTGTGCTAATCGGCTCCTTGATAATCTGCACCAAAATCTGTTGACCTTCTTTCGGAACCGGCCTTTCGTAATACTCACGCTTGTTGGTATGACCATTTTCGGAAGCGTTTTCCAAATCCAGAAACGCATTGTACTCCTGAAGCGAATCGCCAATATCGCTGAAATGCAAAAAGGCGTCTTGCTCGTGGCCGATATTGACAAAGGCGGCGCGCATGCCGCGCACCACATTCACGACTTTGCCGAGGTAAATATCGCCCACCATCCGCTCCGCTTCCGGACGTTCGGTAAACAACTCCACCAGTCTTCCGTCTTCGAGCATGGCAATCCGCGTTTCGCCGACCGAGGAATTGATGAGAATCTCTTTCCTCATATCTGATCCTTCAGTAACACTGATCCAAAATACATTATCTGCTCTCGGCGAAAACGAGAACATCTCCCGATTGCCTTATCCATTTAATAAAGGGTCGGGAAAGGGTAAATTCCCTTCTTCAGGCCAATTCAAAAACTGACGGCATGTCAAAGAACAAAACCTTTAAAGAGTCCCGATTTTCTATGAAAAAACGAACTGAAACTCGGGCGTGTCCCGGATAATTCTAATAAAAATACGGAAATTTCGGCAGGAAAGCAAGTGTTTTTTAAGCGTGTAAAAAATTGAAATGCGCCGCAGTAATGTTCGTCACAAAATGGTAAGCAAATTAACACACTGTGTAACATCTTTGCTGGTGAAATGTAGTTACCAATTCGGGTTGTATCTAAAAATAAGCAATTAAAGGCTGGTCTAAATTTTGCAAAATTTAAAGCACCTCTCGCGCTGGCCCTATGTCAGTTGATTCGGTTTGGCAGAAATCGAGCGACCATAGGGCCTTTTTATTTACGACCCCCAATTTACAATAACACGACTCCAATTCCCCGCTGGTAATCCTTCCCTGAATGCCCGTTGTATC
>CAYZFF010000089.1:0-9286 GCA_964477305.1 uncultured Cytophagia bacterium | reverse complement strand
TTTTTTCCCACCCTAACTTTTTTTGCTACTTGACTTCTCACCACAATTTCATTATCTTGAACACCGAGTTTCCAACCTTAATCTGAGTGGAGCGTTGCATGCCCAAACTATCCGTCGTGGAACAGAAGCAAATTGCCGCGGCAGCAGCGGTTGAATTTGTGGAAAACAAAATGATTGTCGGCCTCGGAACCGGCAGCACCAGCGAATTTGCGATTCGTCTCCTGGCTACCAAAGTAAAAAACGGTTTGAAAATCGTTGGGGTCCCGAGTTCAATTACCACGGAAAAACTGGCGCGGCGCCTGAAGATTCCGCTGGTCAGCGACTTCGGCGTCATCACCAAAATCGATGTCACCATTGATGGCGCTGATGAGGTTGATCCGCAGCTTAATCTCATTAAAGGCGGCGGCGGGGCGCTGACCCGGGAAAAAATCGTCGCCAGCCGCAGCGAACGCGTCATTATTATTGTTGATGAAAAAAAGCTGGTGAAACGATTGGGAAAGTTTTCGTTGCCGGTGGAAGTCGTGCCGTTTGGCTGGCGTTCAACCATGGAAATCCTGCGCAGCTTCGGCGCGCGCACCAAGTTGCGCGAAAAAGCGCGCGGCGGGGCCTTCCAAACCGACAACGGCAATTATATCATCGATTGCGCGTTTGGCAAAATCAAACGTCCGCCCCAACTGGCGGAACAACTTAAAAACATCGTCGGTGTCGTCGAAGTCGGCCTGTTTATTGGCCGCGCCGACCTCGTGCTTGTTGGCCGCAGCCGTGGCCGCGTCGATGAAAAATGGGCGGCGTGATTTAGGCTTGCGTTTGTAAACACCAATTTCGTGTCATTCTGAAAATGGACGAACTCCTGCAGAATTTCCCCGTCATCGTGCAATTTCCTGTCGCTTGGGGCGAGATGGATGCATTGGGGCACGTCAACAACACCGTCTACTTTCGTTATTTTGAAAGCGCCCGCGTCGCCTATTTAACAAAAATAAATTTTATCGATCCGGCGGCCAATAACGGCATCGGCTCGATTCTCGCTTCGACGCAGTGTGATTTTCGCAAAGCCCTGGCTTATCCCGACACGGTGGCGGTTGGCGCGCGGGTCACGGAAATCGGCAATGATCGTTTCACCATGGAATATCGCCTCATTAGCCACCGTCTGCAAAAAATCGCGGCTGAAGGTAAAGGCATCATAGTCTCATACAACTATCCCGAGAAACGCAAAACCGATTTGCCGGAGGCGATTCGCCGGAATATTCAGGCCGTTGAAGGCCGGACGCTCGAAAATTTTTGAAATTGGCGCGAGATATGAAGTCTTTCAAATTGGCTGTCGCTTTGAGGTCCTTCCGAAGGAATCCTTATAAAATTCAAGCGCATCGTTTGTGCCAGAAAAGATTCTTGCAGAATCCCTCCCTTCCTCTCATCATTATTCTTTTGCATTTGTCAGGCTTCGACACGGTGTTGGCCCATAATCACAAGAACGACAGCCTAACTGTGGGAAGCCCGGCGCCGACCTTTTTCTTGAAAAACTTGAACGGTGCAGAATTTTACCTCAGCAATTATTGCGGCAAATTGCGTGAACCGTGGAAAAACAAAAATCAGTCAGTCGTAATTTTAAGCTTCTTCGCTACGTGGTGTGCCCCTTGTCTGAAAGAAATCGCCGTTCTGGAAGATATCGCCGTGAAATTTGCCGGCCAAAATTTGAAAATTTTTCTAATCAATGTCAACGAAAAACCGGAACTGGTCACGCCGTTTGTTAAAGAACACCAAATCAAATTTCCCATCTTAATGGATACTTACGGGCTGGTTGCCTCCAAATATGGTGCGACCCAATTGCCGTGCTACGTTTTGATTAAGCAAGACGGAAAAATTGTGCTGCTGGGAAAAGGCTACTCTGCCGGTTTCAAAGAGAAGGTGAGTCATGCGCTCTCTCTTTTGTTTGGTAAGATCGGGACGAATGAAGTCCGGCCGGCGCAATAACGTTTTCTAAATGAAAAAGTAGTTGCACCCCAGTCGAACTATTTCGTATGCTTTTCTTCCCTATCCGGTCAAATGCCCCCAACGCCCCAAAGCGGCAGTTTGGCTGCACTCGTAGGGGCTACTTTGCCAATATCATTTTCCGTGTCGCGGTAAAATCTCCCGCTTCTAAACGATAAAAATAGGTTCCCGTCGCCAGAGCTGTCGCCTCGAACGTGACGTCATGACGACCTGCCGGCAGTTCGCCATCGACGAGTGTTTTGACCAACTCGCCTCGCAAATCATAAATAACTAATTTGACATTCCCAGTGACAGGCAGCTCAAACGGAATTTTAGTCGCCGGATTAAAGGGATTCGGCATGTTAGGCAACAGACGATACGCCTGCGGTTTTTTCGAGGTTGCAGGCGAGGGTTTTGTCACCGCCCCGTCGCTGCACGAAATCGCCACATTCCGAACGCCCCAAATCCATACCCACTCCGCTCCAGGATTTTTTCTGTTATCAAACGTCAGCACATTTCTGCCGAAATCGTGGACTAAACTATCCGGCAGCAAAAGCTCACGTTTTTCACTCCAGGCGTTGTTGCGCGTTATGGCTTCGTCGCGAACCTTGACGCCGTTGAGCAGAAGGTTAATTTCATTCGCCGTATCAACGTCATAAATTTCATAAACAAGGCGAAAATTGCCAGGCGGCGCAAAAAAATTGAACTGGACTTTATCGGCATGATTGGCGTCACCGTTTTGCAGATACCCTAACGCGATGCCGGAATAAGATAACGGGGTGCACGACGACAATCCAGCATTGCGCACGCCCCAGTATTTTTTAGCGCCGTGTGCGGAGTTTTCCACATTCACAAAACGAATTTCATTCAAACCACTATCATGAACCCACACATCTTTCAATAACAGGGTGCGATCTGCGCTCCAACTTGAATCCGGTGTCGCTTTTTCATCATGAATTTTAACGCCATTCAGCAGCACGTCGATTTCGGACGGCGTATCGACATCAAATGCCTGATAACAAAAATTGACATCACCGGGCCGGCCAAGAAAGGAGTAACAGATTTCTTTGACATGCGCATGATCAACGCCACGAATATAACCCAGCGCTCTGTCTTCCGGCAAAGGAATGCAGTGATGATCTAAAAGCGCTGCCACAAAAGCGTCGGTGCCGACCGTTCTTAGGTAACCGGCGCCGCCAAAGTCCGCGGCTTGGTCAAATCGGCCCGTCACAAAGGCTCTGCCGGTGCTGTCGATCGCCACGCCCAACCCCATAAAAAAACTTCCGCCGCTCACGGGCTTGACCCACAGCACATTTCCGAAAGCGTCATACTGCGCGACAAACATTCCAGGACCTTTGAAGTTTGCTTTGCCAAGAGCCACGGTTCCTCCGGTAAAGTCTCCGGTCACGACGCTATTGCCGGCGCCATCGGTTGCAATGCGTCGCGCGAAAATCGCCCCGTTGGTTTCTGCTTGTTTCGCCCAGAGGGCGTCGCCGGCAGAGTTATACTTAACGACAAACATATTCATCTGCTTCGTCGTCAATTTTAAATTACCAAAGCGCGTGCTGTCCCAAAACCATCCGGTCACATAGCTGTTATATTGCGCATCGATGCCAATGCCCGCGCTGTAGACGTTGTCGGCGCTGCGGGCATACCTCAATTGTCCGGTCGCGCTATATTTTAAGAGAAACATTGTATTAAAAATGCCGCCGGTCAAAGTCAGCTCATCAAAAGATAATCGCTTGCCGCTAAACAGGCCGGTCACCAGAATATCGCCGGAGCGATCCGTCACAATGGCCGTTCCGAAGGACGTGCTCTCCGCTTTGCCGGATTTGCGCCAAATCAAATTTCCCGCCGGATCATAGCGCGCCACAAGAACTTCACCCAATTGGCCGCCGGTCACGTAAATATTGCCGTCGTAATCTGCCGCGACCGCATAGCCTTCACCTGCGGCTTGCTTGGCCCAAAGAAGTTGGCCGGCAGGATTATATTTCACGAGAAAAAAACCGATTTTGCCGGTAAGCTCCAAAGTCACGCCTTCAAAAATCGCTTTGCCGTCAAAGCGTCCCGTAACGATAACATTATTGAAACGATCGGTAGTGACGCCAAAGCCTTCGTCAAAATATCTTGCGCCGCCGCCGCGAACCGCCCACAGCACTTGGCCGTTCGGATCGAGTTTGGCGATAAAGACTTCGTTCGCACCGGCGCCAATAAGCTGAATTTCGCCAAGGCGAATCTCATTATAAAAAGTACCGGTGACGAGAATGTTCCCCAAGCGATCGGTCGCAATGGCCTGGCCCCACTCGGACCATTTGCCGCCAAACTGTTTCGCCCAGAAGAACCCTGGTGGTTGGGCCATCACGGCCTGATTATTGAACATTGAAAATAATATCAGCAGCGCCAAGGCAAGAAAACCTTGTTGAACTTTGCGGAGGCAGGTCGTTTTCATGATGTCACCCCTTGAATTGATAGGATGATTTTGGTGATGAAATTCCTATATTTAAAATACCTTCATACCCCAAATCGCGCGGAATCGTTTAGCCGGCGAGTTGGGAAATCACATTGCTTTTCAAGGAAAATTTTGTTACTTTTATGAAATGTTAATTTGAACCCAACACCATGTCGAAATGATTACACAGGATTTTTTTCAAAAATTCGGCGGCCAAAATCAAAATAATTTTCCCGCCATTCATGCGCCGGTTTTTAAATCAGCGCAAAGCACGCCATATCTCACCGCACCGGGCGTTGCGCTCATCGCCAAACCGCAAGTTGAGCTTTCCGGGGTCAAAAATTTTTTAGAGGGCTTTGATTCAGGTTTGGAATTTTCAAACTATGTTGATGACCCAACAGCATTATCTTCCGGCGCCCAGCTTTGCAAAATTGCCGGGCAAACGTGCTACGCGAGTTTCAGCCCGAAACGCACGATGAACCGCGAAGCCGCGCGCTATTTCAAGAATATCATGGAAAGTGGTCACGGCTCGGTGTTGGAACACGCAAATTTTTCCTTTCTATTATATGGCATCTCGCGCAGCCTAACCCACGAGTTGATTCGGCACCGTGCCGGCTTCGGATTTTCGCAACTTTCGCAGCGTTACGTCTCGGGGAGAGTTTTGCGGTTTGTCGAGCGCCCGGAATTTCAGGACGGTGGGAAGTTTCATCAATTATTTCTGGAGAGAATTGATCGCGCTTACACGGATTATCACAAATTAGCCGAGGCTTTGCTGTCGGAACAGGGAAGCGGCGCGGCCATTTTAAGCGCGGAGGCCAAAACTGATTTGCGCAAAAAAGTAAATCAAGCCGCGCGCGGGTTGTTGCCAAATGAAACGGAAACGATCATGGTGATTACCGGCAATGTGCGCGCGTGGCGGCACGTCATTGAAATGCGCGCTAGCGATCATTCCGAATTGGAAATTCGCGCCCTTGCGGTCCGGCTTTTCCTCTGCTTGCAACAAATTGAGCCGATTCTATTGGGCGACTATCAACTGCATGAGCTGCCGGATGGAACGCATGCAATCACGACGGCAAATAGGAAAGTGTAATGGCGCATTGTTCTAAACGATGCACAACTCAGTAAAATCCGGTTTGTGTGGCTTACAACAAAAACGCGAAAGTATCATTCCGAAATGATCCGTTGGCTCATCGCAATTATCATCACCCTGGCTGCGGCATATTATCAACGCACCACCGGCCCGACTTATCCTCTCAAAGGCTCTTTTGTGCTTGAGGGGCAAAATCTAACTTTCCGGCTCGACCGATCACACGAGAGTGACAGCGACCAACCGGTGACGCTACTAATACCCAACCCTAATGTTGGCGGCGAAGTTCAGTGGCGGCGTTTCCCAACTCAAGAGGCCTGGCAAACTTTGCCCATGCGCCGGAATGCCGATACGCTGCAGGCTGTGCTTCCGAAACAACCACCAGCGGGAAAACTTGAATACGTTGTGCTGCTTAAAAACGGCGCAACTCAAATTTGTTTGCCAGAGCAAGGCGCAGTGGTCACACGCTTCAAAGGCAAAGTTCCCGGCGCTTTCCTCATTCCCCACATTCTGTTCATGTTTGCTGCCATGTTGTTGTCGGCCCGCACCGGACTGGAAGGGTTGCGTCCCAACGGCCGCCTGCGAGCTTATGCTTGGGCCACTACCATTACGCTCTTCGTGGGCGGAATGATTCTCGGCTGCATCGTGCAAAAATATGCTTTTGGGGCTTATTGGACCGGCGTTCCATTCGGCATCGATCTCACCGACAACAAAACGTTGATCGCGCTTCTCGGTTGGGTTGCAGCGACGGTTGCCGTTGAAAAAAATCGCCACGCAAAATTTTGGACTATAACCGCAGCGCTCTTGCTGCTGGCGGTTTATGCGATTCCTCATAGTTTATTTGGCTCAGAATTAAAATATTGATCGGATGTCTGAAATCCTCGCGGCTTACCAAAAACTCCTCTATCGGCACTATCTCTTCGCTGGTCTGATGATCGGCCTCGTGGTTCTCGGCGAAATGGCCTTCGATATCGTCGAACGCACCGTCGGCCGGTATCTCGTTTGGCAAAATGCCGGACGGGAAAAAACCGGACTGAGTTGGGAACAGGCCCAGCAACGTGGCGCCGCCAGCGTGCAATTGGAAAACGTCACGCGCGAGCGCCGTCAGCAGGCACTGGCGTTGGAGAGCATTTCAAACCTTGAAGAATTGGCGCAGTACGTTGAAACCAACCAGCAAACGGTTTTGCCGCCGGCACAATTTCTGCAAATTTACCATCAACTCCCATATTTCTTGCAGCCGCTGCTGTTCAATCCCGACTCGCTCGTTACCGATGCCCGTACACTGCGCACCGCCAATGTAGCCGTAAGCGGCAATCGTTCACAACTCAACGTCGTGATGCTGGACGCCGGCAGCCAGACTGTTCGGCGGGCGGCACTCAACGCCGAGCAAATGAGTCTGCTGATGAACTATGGCAAAGAGCGCAATGTCAACCTTCGTAGCGAAAGCCGTTTTGCGGATTATCTTTTCACCGCCAATGAATTCTGGAATTTGTTTGAGAGCCTTCATCCATTGCGGCGGCGGCAATTCATTCAAGAAGTCCCGCTGCTCACGCAGACCGCGGGGCAAATTACGCTGGTCGGCATTTCTAACCAAAATGCCAACGAATTCGTTGAAGTCGCGCTTGCCGTGTCGGACACCCGGGCTTATATTTATTTTCTGCCCGAAGATTATCTGATGGATTTACTTTCGCCCGATCGCGCCAAAGCCTATGAGTTTTATCGGCTGCGGCGACGGTCGGCTTTTGAGAATCGTTAGCGGCGATACTTTTATTTTACAGTTTTCTGCTTCCTGGTGATCATAACGCCATAACTTCAATGCGCCAACGCCTTTTCTTCATTCTGCTTGCCGCAATAACCGGAATTTTGTTGCTCGCCGGCGCGGGTTTTTTCATTTTGCTCCAAGACCTGCCGCACATTCCCGATGATTTGCGCAATCTGGTTTACGGCCAACCGACGGAATTTTACGCAGCGGATGGCTCACTGGTGCATCGCCTCGGCGGCAAAACCTACGTCCCGCTCTCACAAATCAGCCCCAATTTTCAACAGGCGTTGCTGGCGGCGGAAGATGCGGAGTTCTATTCGCATCACGGCGTGGACAAAATTGCCATGATGCGCGCGGCAACTCTTGTTTTAATGGGCCGGCGCCTGCAGAGCGGCTCCACCCTGACGCAGCAACTCGTCAAAAATCTTTTCTTCCATTTCCGGCAGGATCCGCTGCGAAAAAGCCGCGAGATTCTCATCAGCCTGCAAATCGAATCGACCTTCACCAAAGCGCAAATTCTCGAAGCGTATTGCAACTGGGTTTGGTTTGGCGGTACGGCCTATGGCATCGAAGACGCCGCCAAGCAATTCTTCAACAAATCCGCTGCCGCTTTAACCGTGCCAGAAGCGGCCATGCTCGCCGGTATCGTCAATTCGCCCAAATATTTAAATCCGTTCTCGTATTATGAAAATGCGCGGCGGCGGCAACGATTGGTTTTGCGCCGCATGAAATCGAAAGGCTATCTTGACGAGGCGACGTACAACCTCGCGGTCGCCGATTCCATCAAGCTCACCGGTCGCCCGGCTTATGGCAATGATTTTATCGATTACGTGATTTCCGAGGCGGAAAAAAAATACGGCCGCGAGGCGGTGTATTATGGCGGTTTGAAAATTTATACGACGATGGACCCGCTTCTCCAAACAATAGCTGAAGAGAGTGTGGCGCAGGGCGTTGAACAGTTGGAAGCGAAGCTTGACTCCCTCAGTGTGCCTTTGCAGGGTGCGCTGGCTGTGGTTTCCGTGCCCACCGGCGAAGTGCGGGCGCTCGTTGGCGCGCGAAAATATTTTCCGGGCGGTTTCAATCGCGCCGTCAACAGCAATCGTCACGTCGGCTCCGGCATCAAACCATTCGTTTATTATGCGGCGCTGGAAAATTTGCAAATGACGCCGATCTCCGCGGTTACCGATTCGGCGGTCTCGTATCGGCTGCAAACCCGACAGACTTGGACGCCGCGCAATTTCAGCCGCCGCCATGTCGGGCGCTTGATTTTAAAATCGGCATTAATGCAATCGATCAATACGATTTCGGCGCAGCTCACGGATCGCCTCACGCCCCAACGCGTGGTGGAGACCTGCCGGCGCTTCGGCATCACCTCGCTGCGTTCGCCGCAGGACGAGGTGTTATCGCTGGCGCTCGGCAGCGGCGGCATCTCGCCGCTGGAAATGGCCGCAGCTTATGCTATTTTTCCCAATAACGGCGTTTATTATAAACCCATCATCATCAAACGCGTCGAAGATATCAATGGCGTCGTACTGGATCGCGCCTTTGTTTTCGGCGATACGCGCTTCGACGCGAAATTGACGTATCAAATGCTGGACATGATGCGCGGCGTGGTCGATGGTGGCACCGCCGTTCGCGTTCGTTCACTCGGTTTTGAGGCGCCGGCGGCCGGCAAAACCGGTACGAGCACCGATTATACCGACGCGTGGTTCAACGGTTTTACCACCGCGCTTTCCGTTTCTGCGTGGGTTGGATATGATCGCGAATATAAAATGTATGAACGCAAACCGCGGCGCGGTGTCGATGGCGCTCGCGGCGGCGTGCCAATCTGGGCGGAATTCATGAAACGCGCGCAGACTTTTTATCCGCCGCAGGAATTTGAAATGCCGGCCGGCTTAAAAATTTGGTACGTCGATCCCGTGACCGGCGCGCAAGTTGCCGATCCGGAAAACGGCCTGCGCGTGGTGTTGCCGGAAAATATTCAACCGCCTTCTTCGCCGCTATGGGAACAACCGCGCAATGC
>CAYZFF010000088.1:0-13877 GCA_964477305.1 uncultured Cytophagia bacterium | reverse complement strand
TTGAGCGTGTGCACATATTCCAATTTGCCGCCGCCTTCGGGACGATAGCGAATGTTGGCGCGGCGCGCTTGAAAGGCCTCGAAGTTCGAGCACGAGGAAACCTCCAACCATTTTTTCACGCCGGGCGCCCATACTTCGAGATCGTAGCACTTTGCGGCCATGAAACTCATATCGCCGCTGCACAGCATCAGCACCCGATACGGCAGGCCGAGCAATTGCAAAACTTCTTCCGCATTTTGCCGCAGCTTTTCGTGCTCCTCGTAGCTCGTCTCCGGTTTGGTGAATTTCACCATTTCGACTTTGTCAAATTGATGGAGGCGCATCAACCCCTTGGTGTCTTTGCCGTACGCGCCGGCCTCGCGCCGAAAACACAGCGTGTAGGCGGTGTAATAAATCGGCAGATCTTCGCCGCGCAGTGTTTCGTTCGCGAGCAAATTGGTCACCGGCACTTCCGCAGTTGGGATCAAAAACAGATCATCCGGGTCGATGCGGTACATGTCGTCTTCGAGATTCGGTAACTGGCCGGTGCCAAACATCGCTTGCCGATTCACCACCACCGGCGGCATCACTTCCGTGTAGCCGTGTTTTTCGATATGCAAATCGAGCATGAAATTAATCAAGGCCCGCGCCAGTTTTGCGCCTTTGCCTTTGAAATTCACAAAGAACGAGCCGGAGACTTTGGCCCCGCCTGCAAAATCGATGAGCTGCAATTTCTCATTGAGTTCAATATGGTTTTTGGGCGCAAATTCGAACGTCGGGATTTCGCCGTGCGTGGCGACGACGACATTGTCTTCCGAGCTTTTTCCCACCGGCACGCTGTCATGCGGTAAATTCGGGATGCGAATCTGCCATTGGTAAAGTTGCTCCTCCACCGTTTTCAATTCGTCGTCTAATGCTTTGACGCGGTCGCCGACTTCTTTCATCTCCGCGATTTTCGCCGAAGCGTCAACGCCGGCCTTTTTGGCCTGGCCAATTTCTTCGGTCACGCGATTGCGCCGGGCTTTCAACTCTTCACTTTGTTTGAGCAACTCGCGGCGCTTCTCTTCATAAATGGGGAATTGCGAAAGATCAATTTTGGCGTTTTTCTTGCGCACGCCGGCTTCGACTTGCGCGAAATTTTCACGAATGAATTTGAGGTCCAACATGATGGTTCGTCCTTAAAGTATAAAAATGAATCTTGGAGTTTGGCATGTAAAGTTCTATAAACTTATCAAAGAATCGCTTGAAAATCAAGGTTATATTTGTAAAATTCGGGGAAATTTCAATTTGACTTTTCACGGTTTTGTGGTAAATTGGGGGCGACAATACGATTGCGAATTTTGGAGAAATCATGAAGCCTCTTGAGAATCAAGTTGCCATCGTCACGGGCGCTTCCAGCGGCATTGGCGAGGCGACGGCGTTGGCGTTGGCGGAAGCCGGGGCGCGCGTTGTGCTGGCCGCGCGGCGCAAAGATCGCCTCGGCAATGTAAAAAAGAAAATTGATGATAATGGCGGCGAAGCGCTGCTGGTGCAAGCGGATGTGAGCGTGCGCGCAGAAGTTGAAGCTCTGATCGCGCAAACCCAAAAGAAATGGGGCCGCATCGATATTCTGGTGAACAATGCCGGCGTGATGTTGCTTTCATTTATGAATAAACTAAAAGTTGAGGAATGGGAGCACATGATTGACCTCAACCTCAAAGGCGTGTTGTATGGCATTGCCGCGGTTTTGCCGCTGATGCGCGAGCAGCGCCGCGGCCACGTGATCAACATTTCCTCGGACGCCGATCGCAAAGTTTTTCCCGGCAGCGCGGTTTACAGCGCCACTAAAGCCGCAGTGACGTTGCTCTCCGAAGGTTTGCGCTTCGAGTTGGCGCGCGAACAAATGCCGATTCGCGTCACCTCAATTTCCGCCGGCGCGGTGACGACGGAGCTCGCGAAACACATTACCGATAAAGATATTTTTGACGTGTTCAGATCGCATCCCTCGATTGAGTTCATGAAACCGGCGGATATCGCCGCGGCGGTGCTGTATGCGGTGACGCAACCGCCGCATGTGGATATCAACAATATTCTCCTGCGCCCGACGCAACAGGCGACATGAGTATCGCATCACGAGTACATTGAATTTTTCTTATGCCTATCCCCGAAATTTGCATCGAAAAAAATCATCCAGCCGAAAAGCTGGCGCGCCTGTTATGGCAGGCGCATCATCAGGCGCGCGAAGCTGTTCGCCAAGCCCTGCTGACGGCCAATAGTAACGACATGACGAAAGTCGCCGCCATCACTGCCGCGGATACGATTTACGGCATCGATACCATTGCCGAAGCCGCGTTGTTAAATTTTCTGGAAGCGCATCAGCATGAAGCGCCGGCGTTCTTGCTCATTGGCGAATTTGAAATGGACGGTGCGCTCACTTTTGGCAATGGCCGGCCGCAATTTCGGGTTTTGCTCGATCCGATTGACGGCACCCGATTGTTGATGCATAAAAAATCGAGCGGCTGGATTCTGACCGGCATTGCGCCGGAACGCGGCGCCGCCACGCGGCTCGCAGATATTTTCTTTGCGCTGCAAACCGAATTGCCGCCGCCGAAACAAACTTTTGCCGATACCCTGTGGGCCAGCCAATTTAGCCCGGCGCGCGGCGAGCGGGAAAATTTGCTCACGGCGACGTCGACGCCGTTGTTGCTCGGCGGTGATGCGGCTGATGATTTAAGGCACGGCTTTATTTCTTTCGTGAATCTCTTTCCGCGCGGCAAACAACTCCTCGCCAAGCTGGAAGAAGAGTTTTTGTATTCGCCGGCGGTGGCGGGAGCGGCGGCTGATGATCTGCCGATTTTTGAAGACCAGCATCTTTCCACCGGCGGGCAGCTTTATGCTTTGATGACGGGCCAGATGCGCCTCGTCGCGGATTTTCGACCGTTGCTTAATCAACTTTGGCGGCCACGGCATGAGCCAACTTTACTTTGCGCGCATCCTTATGATCTTGCCACGGCTTTGATTGCCCAAAAAGCTGGCGTGTCGTTATTTGATCAACACGGTTCGAGTTTGGACGGCCCAACCGAGCCGACCGATGAAATTGGGTGGATAGGGTTTTCTAACGCCAAGTTGGCAGCGCAGTATTTACCGACTTTATTAGAAACGCTGGAACGGAATAATTTGCGCAACCATCTGTAATTTTTTGCGCAATATGGATAATTTTTTACCAGTTGACGATTTCAGATGTGTAAGAGCAAGTGTTGGCAGGATGTGAATAACTTTTTGAAATCTTGCGGCGCAAAAATGTTTATAAATTGTTACTTTTTACCCAAAGTGGCATTTAGTTTGTTAGCTCACTGGCATAAGCCCACAAGATGTTGATGTTGATGGAATGTGGCAATGATCTATTTAATAAAATCAATCGTTTACAGTTTTAATAAAGTCGTATCTATAGATTGTAGTATATTTCAATTGAGACACAAGCTACAGGCTTTCACAACGTTGTAACATTTTTAAATCAAAGAAAGATGGTGGTTTTCAAAAATTATCGTTTACCTGCGGGTTAATAAGATGTGGATAACTTTATAGGTAAAAATAAGCCGGCCCAAAAGGCCAAATTGAATGTTTCAAGTAAAGACGATGTGTAATTTTGTTAGAGTGAGCCTGTTGGCCACAAGTTTTTTGAGATGAGTTCAAAAAAATGTTGCATTGATGAAACTTTTTTTGTATCTTTCAACCTTCACACAATTTGTTCTTCTGATTTTCATGTGTGCTTTTGACTGATCACTGCGGCAGGATAGGGGCTGGCAAAAACCTACGCATAGATTAGTGTTTCCTTTTGTAAAAAGTACATATATCTTTTATCCGTCGATAGTAGGGGATAATGTTTAGGAAACTATCAACTTTCGACGGTATGTCACTTTATTTTTACAATTTTATTCTTGCATAATTGCTAAAAAATATCTACTTTTTAGCAACGATTTGGTATTTTTTATATGATACGAAATTTTGCTCCAAATTATTTAAAAATATATCCCCCTCCGCAGCTTGCCTGTGCGACTTGGTTGGTAGTAGGGGGTCTAGGACGACCGGATAATCAAATTATGCGTGAAGGACACTCACAGCCAACTACATCTGCGTGTAAAGCTTTTGTTGAAAAAGAGTTTACTCGCTGGAAGCACCTTTCCCGCGTTTTTCCCCTGATTTAGTTTTCGTGATCGCGCCCGCGGGTGTGATATTTATTCTGGGAGCGGCCGTGGCCGCAACAGGGATTTCTTTTTTTATTTGCATTTCGGCCAAGGATGGCCCAATTTCTGCAAAAGCATTATTGTCTGATGCCGCCTGATTCAGATCCTATTACTTTAAACACCTGCATTACTAAACTTAGATCAGTTTTTTTTGTTTTATCAGCAGAATCACTTTTTACCTTTTTGAAAGTGATATGGTCAAACTTTTTTCATATTTCGCGCTGCTGCTGATTTTAGCTTGCAATTTCACTCCGGCGCACGCGCAAAGCGGTTTCGCCGCCAGTTCATGGCCGGGTCCACGCCATGATAAGCAGCTTACTGGCCGCGCTACCGTAGTTGGCCCGAACGATCCGATTTTGCGATGGACGTTGCCGCTCGGCAGCGGCCAATTGATCGCCCCAACGATTGCTGTCGATGGCACCATCTATGTTCCTGGCAATGTGAATGATACGCTTTATGCGGTTTCACCGACAGGGCGTTTGCGCTGGGCCTTCACCGGCAAAAAATTAGCACAGGAAGAATTTGTTGCCCCCGCGGTGGTAGACCGGGATGGCATTATTTATTTTGGCTCGACGCAAAATATTTTTTATGCAGTGAATCCCGACGGTTCGTTGCGGTGGAGTTTAAAGTTGGAAGGCTCGGTTCGCCTTGCCGCCAACCTCGGCAACGACGGCACCATCTATGTTGCCGCAAAGGATCATCATTTATACGCCATCACCCCGGGTGGAAAAATTAAATGGCGCGCCAACTTTGAGCGCCTTCCCGGCAACGGCCCGGCGATTTCCACGGACGGAACGATCTATGTCGTCGCCGGTGAGTTATTGCAAGGTTTTGCGCCGGAAGACGGCAAGCGCCGCCTTAACGTCAACTGCAGCGATCTCGGCGTGCTCACCGGGCTGGTCGTTGATGGTTTTGAATTGATTTACGTGACCGGCACTGTGCCGCGCGTGCGCGCGATCAGCAACTCGGCAGCAACGCGCTGGGAATATAATTTCCCGGCCAGCTTTGGCGCCCCGCGCTTGCCGGCGTTAGGCAAAGATCGTAGCCTCTATTTTGTCAGCGACACTTCCGGCGAAATCGTGGTGTTGAATCCCAACGGCACGAAACGCTGGTCGGCGGCGCCTGCCACCCAAAAATTTCTTACCGAGTTGATTCTCGACGACAACAACCAACTTTATGTCGTTGATGATAACAACGGCTTAATGTCCATGTCCGCCAATGGTTTGCTGCGATGGAATTTGCGCGAAGTGCATTGCCAGTTCACTCCTGCCATCGGCCCGGACGGCACGATCTACGTGTCCAGCAATAAAAAACTTTATGCCATTAGCGCGCGCGCGCCCAGAATGACTGTGGAAGCTGATAGTCTCGTGTGGGATTCAGTTTGCGCTGGCACAGTGGCGGCGCGCCAATTTGCTATTTCGAATATTGGCAGCGCGGACTTGCAGGTGAATAACATTTTTGTATCGCCTGTCTCATTTCAAGTCGAGCCGGCCAATTTTATTTTGCCGCCGGGCGGCCGGCGAACCGTGTCGGTGAAATTTCTTCCGGCGGCTTTAGGCAATTATGCCGGAATGTTAACGATCAACAGCGACGCGGGCAACGCCACGCTGCCGCTCAAAGGTGCAAGTATCGGCGCGAAAATCACCGCCGTCAACGCGGCGCTGCAATTTGGCGATGTGGTGTTGGGTAAAGCTGCGACCCGCTCCGCCCAAATCATCTCCGCCGGCCCTTGCGAGGTTCGCATTGATTCCGTGAAAGTCAGCGGCGCCTATTCGGTGTTGCCGGGCAGTTTTCCGCAAACGCTCGGCGCTAATGACACCGCGAAATTCACGATTCAATTTCTGCCGACAATAATCGGCGGGCAAACCGCGACATTGCTCGTTTATAATAATGACCCGCAGCGCAACCCGCTGGCGATCACGTTGAGCGGCAACAGCGTGTCGACGCGGCCGGAAATCGACGTGACGCCGCTCGCATTGGAGTTTGGAAAAACGTGCGGCCAAACGCAAAAATACACCATTGTTTCTAACCTGGGCGACCAGCCGTTGCGCGTCGATTCATTGTCTTTTGCAAACACCGCCTTCAAAACGGCACATGCGAAAGCCTTTATGATAGCGGCCGGCAAACAAGACACGATTCGCATTGATTTCACCCCCGGCCCGGGCATCGAGTTTAACGGCGCGCTCACGATTTTCAGCAATGACGCCGATGAGAAAAGCGTCGCGGTAAAACTGCACGGCGCCGGCGGCATTCCCGATATTGCTGGTTTGACGACAATTGATTTCGGCAAGGTCGAATTGCAGACTTGCGCCGGCCTCACCAATACGGCCGAGCGGATGTATGCGATTCGTAACGAAGGTAGTTGTAAGCTTAAAATTGATTCGCTGATTGTCGATGGCGTTTTCGCACTGGCAAAGCCATTTGCAGCCCAAGAGATTCCGGCCGGCAGCAGCTTGGAAGTTTCGTTAAAATTTTCGCCGAAAGCGACCGGCGAACAAACGGCCCGGCTTCGCATTGTCAGCAACGATCCCGATGAGCGCGTCCTCATTGTTAACTTGCGCGGCCAGGCGATGGCGGCGCCGGATATCGCCGTCACCGGGGATACGCTTGATTTTGGCGGTGTGCAAGTCGGCGCCTCAAAACTGCTGTTGGTTAAAATTCGCAATGTGGGTGAATTGAATTTGGCGGTGACAAGCTTCACGTCTTCATCAGCGCATTTTACCGTTATTTCGCGTCAACTGGCGTTGGCCTGCAAACAAGACAGCACCATTGCCATTACTTTTTCGCCGGATTCCATGGGCTTGTTTACCGGAATATTGTCAATCCGGAGTAACGATCCCGATGAGGCCGCTTTGAAAATTTTTCTGCGCGGCTTCGGCGGACAATCGAAGCAAGCAATCATCGCCGCTGCGGCCGAATATCGTTTTCCGCCGTTGTGCATCGGCAGCCGTGATAGCCTGCGTGCCGTTATTACCAACAACGGGAATGGTCTGTTGCGCGTCGATTCGTTGCGTGTGCAGAGCGAGCGGCAGATTTTCTCGCTGCCAACTGGAGGATTTTCTTTACAGCCGCAACAAAGCAAAACGATGTACGTGTTTTTTAGTCCAGCACGCCGCACGGAATACGCCACTGCGGTGCAAGTTTTTAGCAATGCGAGCAACAGCCGGATCTTCACTTTTAGCCTGCGCGGCTCCGGCAGCGGCCCGGAAATATCCGGGCGCAATACGGTGGACTTTGCCTCGACCAAAGTCGATAGCACGCGTCAGGAAGTTTATTTGGTGAATAACCTCGGCAATTGCCCGTTGAGCATTACGCGGGTGAGTATTGAAGGCGACCATGCCAATGAATTCAAAGTTATTGACGCTGGCGCCGCAGTGATCGCGCCGCAAGGTTCGGCGCGATTGGTATTGGCATTCAAACCGAATGCGGCCAGCGTCCGCCTCGCGAAGCTCGTGATTGCCAGCACTGATTTGGCGCAGCCGCGTTTTGAAATTGCGTTGAACGGCAGCGGCAGCGGCGCGCCCGGTAAATTGGCCGGCACCACGGCGATTAATTTTGGCGAAGCCTGCTTTGAGGAAAATGTCGCCCGCGCCTGCTCGCTCACCAACTCCGGCGAGACGGATATAAGAATCACCGGCGTCCTCACGGCGCGCGGCGAGTTGTTTAAACTGACCGGCGCGCCGGCCTTGCCGAAAGTTTTACGCCGACAGGAAACCATTGCCATTCCGTTAGCTTTTTCGCCGAAAGTATCCGGTACGTTCAGCGACACGCTGCTGGTGCAGACCGATCTGGCTTCAGACCCGTGGTGGCGCGTTCCCTTGGTGGGCGCCGGCCGGCAAGACATGGCCAGGCTAAATTTTTCGCATCGAGCGTTTGCCTTCAACGGCCATTTGGATGAGCCGAAAACCGAATTGATGACGATTACCAACACCGGTTGCGGCCGGCTCGAAATTAATCAAATCGAGTTGGCGCGCAAGCTGCGGGTTTTCGCTATTCGTCCGGAGACGCCTTTGCCGGCAAAATTGGAATCCATGCAAAGTTTGAAGGTGCAGGTTTCATTTAAAGGCGATGATTTTCGCGCGTTTGCCGATTCGCTTTATATTTATTGCGTGGATGGGCAGCAAAATCGTGAGCGTATGAGTGTGAGTTTGCTGGGTAAAGTCACTGAAGGCGCGCCGTGTTTGGAACTGGCGTCAACGCGGCTGGATTTCGGCGACGTTCCGGTGGGCCAGGTCAAACGTCTTGATCTCGAAGTCACTAATTGTAGTTTCGACAGCCGTGCCGTCGTGCGCGCCGTGCAAACCGCGAACGGACATTTCAAAGCCTTGCCGGATACTTTGACGATTTTCCCGCGCAATGCGCAGTTTTTTTCGGTTAGTTTTGTGCCGCGCGCAAACGGCGAAATCATTGACACGCTCAAATTGGTTTATCATTCTATTTCCGAGCCGGGCCAAGCGCAAACCGCTGCGATTGTTTTGCGCGGTGCGGCCACCGGCAATCGCGCGTTCGCCATGCCCAATGCCTTTACGCCGAACGGCGATGGGAAAAATGACGCGGCGAAAATTCATTTTTCCGGTTTCGATCCGGCGGCCGTGGTGTTGCGGGTTTTTGATTTGCGCGGCCTGGAAGTTCGCCTGCTGCGTTCTGAACGGCGCGGCGAGCTCGAGATTCACTGGGATGGCCGCGATGATCACGGCGCGCTGCAAATGCCCGGCGCCTACTTGTGGCTGCTGGAAAATGACGGAAAAAAAATTGGCAGCGGACAGGTGGTTCTGATTCGCTAATAAACTGCTGCGGCGTGTCGTGCAGAGTTTTAGGGCTGTGAGAATTCTGATTCCATGAGCGAAAAATTTTGCTATTGAACGGTTATCGAGAATGTATTGCGACAGCAACGCGAAATGTAAATATGCACTGATGCTTATGAATAAACCGCTTCGACATTTCATTGCGACTTTTAGGGCACTGCTGAGTGCCAGTTCCGCGCCGGCGCTTCGACGTTTCATGGTGACAGTGATGGTGTTGTCGGGCGCCAACTCCGCCCGGACGCAGAATTTGATTTTTGCGAACGCTGCCGATCGCGGCGACGCGCGTGCGAGTTTGCTGAACCCGGCGATTGCCATAATGCAGGATCCTCTGTTTACGCTGGGCAGCAAAGCCTTGCATTACGGTGTGTTGGCCGGCGGCCTGGATATGCGGAATAATTATTTTAGCCTCACCACTTCCAACCGCAGCTTGGGACGATTCGATCATTTCGGGTACGGCGTGCAGGGGCAGGTTTTACAAACCCCGTTGTACAATGCCGTCGCCATAAACGCCGTGCTGGGCAAAAAGTTATATGAGAGTTTTGCAGCGGCGGTCAATGTCGGTTTCATCAATCGCGCGTTTGATCGTGGCCGGTTTTTGCTTGAGCAGGACGATGATCCGGCGCTCAATCGTCTTTCCAAATGGATTTTTCCGGATATCGGCGTCGGCTTCGTTGCGGTGCCGCATCGTTACGTGACCGTGGCGTTCAATGTCGCGCATCTGACGCGGCCCAATGTTTCGATGCTGCAAGAAAAAGTGCGCTTGCAGCGCGCGTTCAGCCTCGGGGCGGCAATCGGCATGGGTTATTTCCGCGCGCTCATCGGCGTTTCCCATGAAGATAATCTTACCTTGCCGCAAATTGGCTTCGAAAGTTTTCGCCCCGATCTCGGTTTCTTGAAAGTGGCGTTTGGCCGTGAAACCGCCGTGCTCGAAGGCGCGTTGTATGTGATGCAGGGCGTGAATTTGAGCTATCGTTACAATCACCCGATGAACGAACTGCGTCTCGCCAGCAGCGGCTCGCATGAAGTCGGCCTGTCTTTTAATTTCCGCAAGAATCGCACGCCGTACGAACCCGAGTGGTTGAAAACGGAATACGCGCGCCGTGAACCGCCGGCGATCAATCCCGCCACCGCCTTTGTCGCCCGCTCGGTGTTCGACACGCTCAAGATGGTTGATAAATTTATTTACCGCAAAATCGACCCGAGTTTTACGCCGAAAGAATTGGCGAGTCTGCCGGTGAATATTTTGTTTTCGGCGGACAGCCTGGAGCCGGTATTGCCACAGATTGGCGCAGAACATTTGATGAGCGGCATCGAAGCCGTCAAGAGTCACGCTGCTCAAAAGTTTGAAATTCCAGCGGACAGCGCCAGTATCGTTCAGGCCATGCTAAAAGATCACACCCCCAGCTATTTGGAGTTTTTGCGCAACCTCAGCCAGGGGATGAAAGACCCGAAGTTTCGCACCCGCATTATTGCGCCGAAGGATGAAAAGCGCCTTTATTTGTTGTTAAAATATTTGTCGCTGTACGGGGCGTTGAACAATCGCCTCGAAATCGCGCAGCGCGATTCGGTGCATCCGGTTGAGCCGGATCGTTTGGCAGGCCGAAAAATTCCCGAATTTGTTTTTCATCGCGAATTGAGCGCGCCGGTCGATACCTTTAAGTTTGCGCTCAACCTCACGGATTTGCGCCGCGGCCCGATCAGTTGGGCGTTCCTCATCGAAGACGGCGACGGCAAAGAATTGCTCCGCTATGCCGGCGAGAAACAGATTCCGCATCGTTATGTGTGGAATTGGCGGACCACCAACGGCGAACTGCTGATGCCCGGCACGTATTATTATTATCTGCGCTGGAAATCGAGCGACGGTCAAACGTACACGTCGCCGCGGCGTTCATTGGTCTTCAGCCGCGAGAATCGCCGCATCGCTATTGAAATTATGCGCCGTAAAAATTTGACTGCCGAACCGCACGCACAGGCAACGATCATTGTGAATGATTAATTATTTTGAAACGTTCGATGAATACTGCCGGATCAAAAGCTCTTAATCGCCGCCCTAATTCTCCTGAAACAGCAAGCCGGTTGACGAGGTTTTTATCGGGCTTAAAGAAAATCAACCCGATCAAGTCATCCGCTTCGACGCGCACACGCGAACAATTGCGCAATCAACTGACCATTGAGTTTTTGCGCTATCGGCTCACGCATTCCGACGCGATGCTGCAATATGCCGGGCATACGGTTTATAGCGAGGCTTTTCGGCGGTTCCTGGTGGAGCGTTATCAGGAAACAGCTCAGGAACTCAGCGCGGAACAATTTGCCGAAGCTGCCGAGATTTCGCTCGAGTTGTTGCAGCGTTGGTTGGAGCAAGCGCAAAATCCGACTTCGGCAATTGCAGAAGAAGCCATGCCGGCTTTGCGCGTGAGCGCGCACTTCGAGAAATGGCTGAGCGTCACCCGCGATTTTCTGCATGCCAGTGGTGAAGAATTTGGTTGGCGCGCCACGCAGATCAAACATATCTTGACCAAAGTGGTGCGCTTGATGCTCCGCTTGCTGCCGAAGCGCCTGACTTTGCGGCACTACGAAAAAATTGCTGCCCTGACGCCGGCGGCTTTGCTCTCCAACAATTACGGCTTTTCGTCGCTGCGGCAGGGTTATCAAAAAAATCTGTCGCGGGGGTTAATGGTTTCTGTCGCCATACATTTTCTGGCATTGGGCATTTATTCAATTTTTGACGTTATCACCGAAGAAAAATTGCCGCCGAAAACGTTGCGCCTTACGCTTTATCCTGAATTAGAGAACACGATTGCAGAAATGCAACGCCGCGCGGGATCGCGGGAAATAGGCGAGGGCCGCCAGCCCCAAGGCAATGACGCGCGAACCTCGGCCTCTCCATTTGGCATTACCACACAGAGCATGTTGTTACTGCCGTTGCGCGTGTTGCCCGCCGATTACGCCACTTTGCCGCCGGGCCCCAATCTTCCGGACGACGCTCCGGTGGCTGATGTTCCGATCGTCGACGTTGCCGGTTTGGAAGAATTAGTCAATCAAGGCATTCCGTCGTCGATTGCAGGAACCGGCAATACGCCATTGTTGCGTTTCGTTCCCAAGCCCGGAGAAAATCCCAAAATTGATTTGGCGAGTGTGGGCGGCGAAAACGGGATCACCTTGCCTTCGAGCAGTACGCCGGGTGAGCGGGGCCAGGTTTTATACGCCAGTACGGCCGGGAGCGGCTTTAGCCCGACTCTCCAGGCCGCTGCCGGTGGCAGTTGGGGCGGCGGCAAATTGGGAGATGGCTACCGCACTGGCCGAGCGACTTCGCTTTCCGGTGATGGAGATGGCGGAAATAACAACGGCAAGCCCGGAAACCCAACAACCGACCATCAAGCAAAGGCCGGTCATCCGGACAGAATTCCCTTGAAAAACATTGGGGAAAATGATTGGAAAAGCCGGGACCTAAAAAAGCTTTTTCATGAATTGTTCGAGTGGATGGAAGTCAACCGCTATGAATTCCCCCCGGCTTTGAAGCATTATATGCGCTTCAAAGACAGCGATGTGACCTCGCGGGTGGGAATAACGACCCAGGAAAATCGGTATGAATTATTTTTGCTGTGCAATAAAATTTCGGAAGATTTTGGTTTACTTTTAGTGGCCGCCGGCGATAGCTCGCAGGCGATTTGCCTGCGTGACACCGGTTTTCGCAAACAAAGTTTTTATTTGAGCAAAGGCATTGCCAGTCGCAATGAAAGCGCCGCGATCGGTTCGGTGAGCATGTTAGAGCAGCGTCCAACCCTTCAGGAAACCTCCAGGTTTTACAATATCTTCTTATCGTGGTGGGATAAAGCTAAAACTGCTGGAGCCAAAAAATCTTGATGGTGAAGTTGCAATTATGGCCTCGGTGTGATCGCCGTGGCGTTTATTCCTTTGGGCTGTAACAGCAACGGCGTGCGGCGGAAGAGCATCCCTTCAGAAAAAGTGCCATTTAGGGATTTCGTCATTTGTGGTAGCGCCTGCGGATTCAATTCCATATTTAAAATTTACGGAGATTCAGAATATGTTTATGCAACGCACGACGAGCGCAGTCCTGATGATCATGGGTTTGCTCATGATTACGATTTCCGGGCCGGCGTTCGGGGTGCAGGACACGGCCAACACGAACACGCAACATGCACTCTCGTCTGCCGTTTATGACACGACGTCGACCTCGCTTACCGTTCAATCTGCAGCCCCACGCAGCGGCATCGCCCGCACATTTGTAGAATGGACCGAGCAAGGTGGCTGGGTGATGTATCCGATTTATGGCGTTTTTATTCTCGGCCTCGGCATTATTATTTACCAATTTATGCGCGTCTATTTTGATAATCGGTATGCTAAACCGATTGAAGCCGTGATTGAAAAGCGTCTTACCGGCAAAGTGGTGAATGCCGAAACCGAAGTCGCCGAAATTTGGCAACTCGTCCGCGAGCACCCCAAATCCAAAATCGCCCAATTGTTGGATCGGCTGTGCGACCTCTGGCATCGCGATTCCAGCGGCGAAGCGTTGTATGTGGAAATCGAAAGCTTTGTGAAGTCGGTAAAAGAGCGTTATGAAGTCAGCCGCCATTTTGCCGTGCTGCTGTCGGATACTGCCGGCGCGCTGGGTTTGCTCGGCACGGTGTTGGGTATGTATCAAACTTTTATGCCTGGCCAACTCGAATCATCGCAAATCATTTCCGGCATGGGCGTTGCGCTGGTCACCACCATCGGCGGCTTGATTGTGAGCATCGTTTTGAATTTTGGCATCGCGTGGGCGCACTCGGTTTTTCAACGCCACATGGAGTTGGTGGCCGAGCATGCGGATTTGTTTCGCAATCGTTTTGGCAAAAGCCAACCGTCGCAG
>CAYZFF010000087.1:0-14030 GCA_964477305.1 uncultured Cytophagia bacterium | reverse complement strand
CGAAGAGAATTTCACAATTACGTGGTCAGCTCAAATTTGGGAGAAAACGAATTGACGCGCCAAATCAAAGTTTTGGGGTTTAATCACGGTGAAGAATGAAGCTCGACTTCGCATTTTACAAAATTTGCAACATTGCCTGCATAAGCCGGACTTCGCATCATGCACTTAATTTTTCCACAGCGTTTCCAAGCTCTGCCGCGGTCGTGAGAGATGGGGGTTGCCGCCGTCAACGACAACTTCCGCAGGGCGCGGTCGCGCATTGTAATTGGACGAAAGCGAAAATCCATACGCCCCAGCCGTCATCACTGCCAGCAAATCGCCGCGCTGCACCGGCGGCAACGGCCGATCTTTGGCGAGAAAATCGCCGGACTCGCAAATCGGGCCGACGACATCGCCGTTTTGCCACTCACCCTCACGCTGGATTAACGGCACGATTTGATGATACGCGCCGTACAAACTCGGCCGAATCAAATCCGTCATGCCCGCATCGACCACGGCAAAGAATTTACCACGGGTCATCTTTGTATACAGCACCCGCGTGACGAGAACACCGCTGCCCGCCACCAGTGCGCGGCCCGGTTCAAAAATAATCGTACAGCCTTTCGGCAAATTTTTTGTTAAGGGCTGCAGCATTTTATCCGCCAGCTCATTCGGCGCCAGCGCGAGATCGGGCGCCGGTTCGGTGTTGGGTTCAACTTTAATAAAATTTTCGTAAATCGCGCCGAGGCCGCCGCCGACATCGAGGTAATCAAGTTCGTGCCCGGCGGCGTGCGCCAGTTGCGCCAAATTGCCAAACAATTCGCCGATTTGCGGAAATGGCCACAGCTCGGTGATTTGCGAACCGAGATGCGCGTGCAAGCCCACCAATTTCACCTGCCGCAACGTTTTGATCTCGGCAAACAATTCTTTGGCGCGATTTAACTCAATGCCGAATTTATCCGCCGCCCGGCCGGTGGAAATATACGGATGGCCGTGAATGTCAATGTCCGGATTGACGCGCAACGACACCGGCGCGATTTTCTGGCGCTGTGCCGCCAACTCGTTGATGACGTGCAACTCAGCTTCCGATTCCACATTGAAGCCGCGAATACCGGCGTCGATCCCGGCAAGGATTTCATCGTCGCGCTTGCCAACGCCCGCAAACACAATGCGCGAGGCAGGAATACCTGCTTGCAACGCCAATTGCAACTCGCCGGCGGAAACGACATCTCCGCCGCAACCCAAAGCTGCGAAGTCTTGCAGAATGTGGGGGTTGCAATTCGCCTTGAGCGCAAAACAAATCTGATGCTTCGCGGCGGCAAAAGCGCGGTCAATCGACGCAAATTTTTCGCGATAGGTTTTGCGGCTGTAAAGATATAATGGCGTGCCGTGTTGTGCGGCCAGATCGGCAATGGAAAGTTCTTCACAGAAGAGTTGGCGGTGGCGATACGTAAAATAGTGCATGGCGGCTTGTTAAAAGTTTATTGCATTTTTCTCTTACTCGCACTCTTCTTCCTGTCAAGCGTCTGAAACCAAGCAAGAGAAAGAGCAGGAGTAAGAATAGAAACAACTAACGGTTGGCAACGAGAATTTCAAAACAGCTATCGTCTTTTTTCTTCACTTCAATTTTCACTTCAAGAAAACGCTTGATCACTTCGATATTGGTTTTCGTGTGCAGCGAGAGGCTTTGCGCGGTGTAGACGCCGCCGCCGGCCAGCGCCAGTGGCAGCAAAATTTGATTGGTCAAATGCTCGTCCAACGCGGCTTTGCTCAACCGGAAATCGGTAAACAGATCGCACGCTTCCGCCGCGACCTGCTCGGCCGCCTTGCCCCGCTGGCCAAACGCCGTGAACAAAAACGTTTGCGCGCCATATTTGACCCGAATCATCAGCACGTTGCCCGGCCCCGGCGAATCGTCGATTTCCGTGATCGCTATTTTATTTTCGCCCCAATGCAATTTTTGCTGCAAAATTTTGCTTTCCCGTTCCGCGATCGAGCGCGGCAACCAGGAGATCAAAATTTCAGCGCCCGCGATATCCGGCTCGCCGCGTTGCAGCAGCGTGAAATTTGGCGTCCGTTCGCGCAGTGGCTGAATGGTGGCAACGACCTCACCGCCACCAACCGGGTAAAATCCGTGCTTGCGAATTTGCATTTCAGCGGTGACCCCGAGGGACTTGAGCAACGGCAAAAAACTCAGGGTAAAAAACTCAAACGGCGGAGCGGCGGGGTTGTGCGTGCCGCCACGAACTTTGACCGACGAACCGCTTGCGGCACGCGACAAAATCGGCAGCACCGTCTGCACCACCTGCATGGTGGAGCCGGCAGTTGGAATATTAAAAAAATATTCGCCGCCGCGAATCGGCCCGGGGGTAAATTCGAGTTCGAGCGATTCCAGCCGGTTGCCCTGGCATTGCGCGCCGCAAATTTCCGCCGCCGCATTGACACAAGCGAGATGTTGGTGGCGCAAACCCGGCTTGCTTCTTTTTCGGCGAATATGAATGAGGCGAAAGGCTTTACCGGTTGCCGCGCTCAACGCCAGCGCCGTGCGCAAGATTTGGCCGCCGCCTTCACCGAGACGACCGTCGATTAAAATCATGAAGACACCTACCCTTTGCCTACGGCCGTAGGCTTCCTGCTTTAGTTTCCTGTAAAATAAAAATAACGAAATGCGGGGGAACTTGCAAGGACGACGTGAAGCAAAATTAAAAAATTTTTACCGCGCGTTGATTTTTGACCGTTGAAATAAAAAATCCCACGGATTTTTTTCAGTGGGATCTGGGGAAATAACTACCCGAAGCAAGAACGCGGGAAGACCATAAAATTTTAAAATCTGCGGCGCTACTTTACCATCGGCAGGCCGTACTTTTTCGCTTTGCGGTAAATCGTGGCGCGGCCGATGCCGAGTTTTTTGGCGGTTTGCGAAATGTTGCCGCCGTTTTCGAGCAGCGCATTGCGCAGCGCGTCTTCTTCCAATTTTTCGATCCAGCTTGACAGCGTGTTATCGGATTCGTAGATTTTCTTTTCACCGATGGCGCGAACGCTGTTCGGCAAATCTTTCGGCGAAATCTCGCGCGTGCTCGCCAACACCACGGCGCGCTCGATGCAGTTTTCCAATTCGCGCACGTTGCCGGGCCAGTTGTACGCCATCAGCAATTCCAGCGCGTCGGGCGCGACGCCTTCGATCTCTTTGTTTTCCTGCTTCGAATATTTTTCGAGAAAATGCGCCGCCAACAAAGGAATGTCTTCCTTGCGCTCGCGCAGCGCCGGCAGCTTGATGGGAAACACCGAAATGCGATAATACAAATCTTCGCGAAACTCGCCGGTTTTAATGGCCTCTTCCAAATCTTTGTTCGTCGCCGAAATCACGCGCACGTCGACTTTCACCATTTCGTTGCCGCCGACCCGCTCAAACTCGCGTTCTTGCAAAATGCGCAACACCTTCGCCTGCGTCGCCTGCGTCATCAGGCCGATCTCATCAAGGAAGATACTGCCGTTGTTGGCGATTTCAAACTTGCCGACGCGGCGGCCCGTGGCGCCGGTGAATGAACCTTTTTCATGCCCGAACAATTCGCTTTCCAGCAGCGATTCCGGCAGCGCCGAACAGTTGACTGCGACAAATTGTTTGGTGCTGCGCACGGTGTTATGATAATGAATCGCCCGCGCGATCAACTCTTTGCCCGTGCCGCTTTCGCCTTGAATGAGCACCGTCACATTGCTGTTGACAACTTTTTCCAGCGCGCGAAAAACCTCCTGCATCTTGCCGGACTGGCCGATGATATTGCGGAATTGATACTTGCTGCGAAGCTGCGAGCGCAGGCTGTCGATTTCCTGTTTGAGCGAACTGGTGGTGAGCGCATTGCGCACCGTTACCAGCAAGCGGTCGCTGGCGAACGGCTTGGTGATAAAATCATAAGCGCCCAGCTTCATCGACTGCACGGCTTTCTCAATGGTGCCGTGGGCTGACATCATCACCACCGGAATCAGCGGCTCTTCATCGCGAATGCGTTTCAGTGTTTCAATGCCGTCGATGCCCGGCATTTGAATATCGAGCATGATCAGGTCAGGCACCTGCTCGCGGATGATTTTCAGACATGCTTCACCACTGTTCGCCACTTCGACGTCGTATTCTTTTTCCTTGCGCAGATTGATCTCGATCATCTTGCAAATATTCTTGTCATCATCAACCACGAGGATCGAGTAATGCCGGACTTTGCCGGAACGCATCAGGTCAGCATCCGGCCCCCGCCCTTCGCTAGCGGCGGGCGAGGTCGCGGCCTCAACTTCGGAAAAATTATTCAAATTTTCTGCCATAGTCATCATCCAAAAAGCTTGTTCTCGGCTCAAGCGGGGGAAATCGGGTTGCAGCGGCGCGGCAATCGCGCGATAATCATTAACCGAGGGTTTTATTGAAAATACAAAACCGCCAAGAGAATCGCAAGGTTTTTTTCCGATTCGCGCGTTTAATAATTCTATAGTTAAGTTTCATTAACCCTCAATAACTTTTGTTCGCGGCCATTTGCGCGACCGTATCAAGAAAAGCTTGCCCAAACCCCGGTTCCAAAACGAAGGCGGTCTCCAGCACCAAAATCGGCTCGCGGGCGCTCCCGGGGCAGGCCGCGAGCTTTACGGCGTCTTTGCTCGTCGTTAAAATATACCGCGCACCCGCGTCTTTGCGGGCTGCGGCCATGGTTTGCAGATCACTTTCGTGATAACGCTGATGATCACGGAATTTTATTTCGCCCACAATGCGCGCGCCGAGCCGTTCCACGGCAGCGCGGAAACGTTCCGGTTGCGCAATGCCGCTGACCAAAATAACGGGTTGCGCTCGAACGAAATCGAGCGGTAATAATTTTTCCTCGGCGTTAGTTAATTGGCGCCAGCCGACGCTTTGCAAGGCGCCGGAAAAAATTTTTGCCGGGGTATATTTTCCCGCTGCCGGCGCTGCAACCTGGCCGCCGGTATTGCAAATAACAAAATCCGCCCGGCGCAACGAGGTCGCCGGTTCGCGCATCAGCGCGGCGGGAAACCACCACAAGTTGCTCAACGGTATTTGCCCATCAATCAGCACAATGTCCAAATCGCGGTGCAATTGCCGATGTTGAAAGCCATCATCGACGAGAATGATATCCGGCGTAAACTTTTCTACCGCCGTGGTCGCGGCGACTTTCTTTTGCTCGTCGACAATAACCGGCACACCAGCGCAAGCCTGTGCGATCAGCAGCGGTTCATCGCCGGCCTCGGCGATGCCGGCGAGAATTTGACGCCCGTCGCTAACCACAACCAATCCGGTTTTCTGCCGGCGATATCCCCGCGCGACGACGGCAATTTTCCAGCCCTGTGCGTGCAAGGTATTCGCCAACAAAATCGTTAGCGGCGTCTTGCCCGTGCCGCCCGCGCTGAGATTGCCGATACTAATAACCAGCGCCGGAAGTTTTGTGATTTTAAAAATGGCGTGATCGTAACAGAAATTTCGGATGGAAATAACCAGGCGATAAATCCACAGGAGAGGCAGGAGCGGAAGCAGTAGAACAGATTTATTGAAAAAAACTGTCGGCATATCGTTCCAATTCCATCATCTTGCCTTCGACCAGCAAACGAAATTTTTCAAATTCGTTGCCTGCGAGATCAGCCGGCACGGCAATCGGCTCGCCATAAATCGCCACGGTTTTTGAAAACGGCAGCGGCAGCGTAAAACGATCCCAGCTTTTCTCGAAACGAAAAACCTTCGAGCCCGCAAATGTTAGGGGCAGAAGATACGCGCCGCTTTTTTGCGCCATGGTGATGGCGCCGGCTTTGAACGCATGGCGCGGGCCTTTAGGGCCATCGGGCATGATCGCGCAAATCGTGCCGCGCCGGAGGGCCCGAATCATTTCTACCGTCGCGCGCTGGGCGCCGCGCGTGCTGGAACCGCGAATCGTGCGCACGCCGAGACGATGCAGCGTTTGCGCAATCATTTCGCCGTCGGTGTGCAAGCTTACCATCGCATGCACGTTTTCGCGGCGATGCACGAAGATCGGAATTAAAATTTTACCGTGCCAAACACAAAGAATAAACGGCTTCTTATTCTCGTGCAGCCATACATAATGCGCGCGGCCGATGTAACGGAGGCGGGTGAGATAACCGAGCGCCAAAATCAGCAACCAACCGAGCCGCGTCGCCAGCCAGAAGACAATTCGTTTTTTAAGCGGAAGCCGTGGGGCAGCCATTATACTGAAATCCGCAAATGCGGCTCTGTTTGCATGAGCCGATGTTGTTCGCCAAGCTGCAAGGCCAATTCCGCGACGCGGCGGCTGGCGCCCGGCTCACCCAGCTTGGTGCGCACTTCCGCCAGCGCATGTTTCACAGCGGCGCGATGCGATTGATCCAGCAAAAATTTTTCTAAAACCGGCGCAACGCGTTCCGGCGCAAAGTCATGCTGAATAAATTCCGGAGCAATTTTTTTGCCAGCCACAACATTGACGAGACCGATATACGGCAGCTTCACCACACGTTTGCCAATTTCATACGACAAGCGCGAGATGCGATAAACCACAACCAGCGGCGTGGCAAAACATGCAGTTTCCAAAGTGGCGGTGCCGGAACAAACCAAACAGGCGCGGCTGTCGCGCATCACTTCATACGTCGCGTTGGCGACGAGCCGCACGTTTTCAGCTTTGACCCACGTGCGATAAAAAGCTTCCGGTAAATTCGGCGCCATCGCCACGGCAATTTGTAAATCCGGAATGGTGTGACGCAAGAGATTCGCCGTAGCCAGCATATCCGGCAACAATCGCGTAATTTCTTCACGGCGGCTGCCCGGCAACAATCCGAGTAGCGGCGGCGCGGCATTGAAGTGATATTGGGAGAAAAAAGCTTCCGGGGTTAATTGGGGGCGCAGGCCTTCCAACAACGGATGCCCGACAAATTCGGTGGGAATGCCGGCGGCTTGAAACAGCGCGGTTTCAAAGGGAAAAACCACAGCCATTTGATCAACCACTTTGGCCATTTGCGGAATGCGCTCTGCGTGCCAGGCCCATACTTGCGGCGCAATGTAGTATAAAACTTTCGGTGGCGCCGCGCGCCGGCGCAAGCGCTCGGCAAAACGCAAGTTGAAACCGGGATAGTCGATGAGGATAACCACGGCAGGCTGGCGTTGCGTGACGGCGTTTTCGAGCGTCTGCATCATGCGGCGAAAAAATCGCAGGTGCCGCAGCACTTCAGTAAAACCGACCACGGCGGTGTCGCGCACATGAAAGAGCAGTTCCATGCCGGCGGCGGCCATGCCATCGCCGCCAACACCGAAAATTTTCGCCTGCGGGGCGCTGCGTTTCAACTCGCGCACGACGCCGGCGCCGTGCAAATCGCCGCTGGCTTCGCCGGCGACAATCAAAATACTCAATTTTTGCTGCATGAGAACAGCGCTTTATTCCAACCGATGGAAAAAACGACCAACAGATAAAATCCGCTTGTGGGAAAATTATTTAACGGGATCATCGTTTGACAATAAATGCCTTTTCGCAATCATTATCGTAAATGTCATTCCATTGGAATGACAACATCCTTTAAGCCCGAATAGTTACAATATTAACCGTGCAAGTCATTTTGCTTTTTCATTGCAAACCAATTTAAAAACCCGTTGCCAATTTCCAGCGCAAAAAAATGGCGAGTGAAATGAGGCACGTGCTCAACAGGGTGTCTTTTTCGATGCGCAACGCGCGGGCCAGCGGCATACCCGGGGTTGATTGCGGGCGAAAAGGCGTGAGGCGCGGAATGAAGCGCGGCACTTGCGTGAGGTAGTCTGCATAAATTTTGCCAAAGCGTTGATGCAGATGCTCTTCTTCGAGCGAAACGATCATTTGATATTGCAGGCCGAACAGCACGAGGTAAATCACCAACAGCCACGGCATCCACGCCCACGCCATGAGGCAAAATCCCAGAGCAATTAAAAAGTTGCCGACATAAAGCGGATTGCGCACATACGCAAACGGCCCGTGCGTAATCAGCTCAGCGCCGGCGCCGACCGTGCCGGTGGTGCGCGTTGCCCCGCCGGCATGACTGACGGCCCACAGCCGCAAAACTTGGCCGAGCACAGTTACTGCAAAACCGGCGGCCAGACTCGCGGGCAGCGGCGCGGCGAAAAGCAAAATGGCGAGCAGCAGCGGAATCGGCGTATAGCTGCGATATTTAAAAACGAGGGCGCGAAAATCCATTTTAAGAATGTAGAAAGTCTTCCAGCCGGGCAACGGCTTCGGGCAAATTTTTACGCCCAAAACCGATGCGGAAATGATTGTCGTAATCTTCAAACAGCGTTCCCGGCGCGAGCAACACACCCGTCTGGCGCACCAAGCGTTCGCAGAACGCCTCAATGTTTTCGCCGAGCAAGCGCGGAAACGCGATCGGACCGGCCGCCGGCCGCTGCCAGATAAAACGATTTTTAAACCGCGCAAAGAAACGATCCAGCAACTCCAGATTGCGCAAAATAATATCGAGATTGCGGAGCACAATTTTCTCACGGTGGCGCAATGCCAGCGTCGCAAGAAATTCGCTCGGGGCGCTGTTGCAAATGGTGGTATAATCTTTCAGCCGCGCCATTTTCTCATAAACTTCGGCGTTACGCGTCGCGATCCAGCCGAGACGCAAACCCGCAAGGCCGTAGGTTTTGGACATGACCCCAAGCGAGACCGCATTTTCATTAATATCGCAAGCCGCCGGCAAACGCTCAATGGCACGATATTCTGACTCCCGATAAACTTCGTCGCTAAAAACAATGATGCCCTTCGTCTGCGCGATTTGATTAAGCTCGCGAAAATCTTCCAGCGGCATCAAAAAGCCGGTGGGGTTGTGCGGCGTGTTGATAACGATGACGCGGGTGTTCGGTCGCAGCGCGCGGCGCAGATCATCCAGATCGAGCGCCCAACCGTTGCGTTCGCGCGCCGGCCAGCGCGTGACTTCACAACCCCGGCTGCGCGCAACTTCAAACAGCGATTGATAGCACGGCGAATGCACGATGACGTGATCACCCAGTTGCAACATGGCGTGCATGAACAGAAAAATCGCCTCTTCGGCGCCGGTATGCACCAATATCTGCTCGGGTTGCGGCGTTTTATACAAACGGCAAATCGCCTGGCGCAATTCCGGCGCGCCCGGCGATTCGGTGTAACCGAGGCGCTGCCGCAAGAATAATTGATGCGCCTCCGGCTCCAACGCCAGCAAATCCTGCACGGTTACCGATTCACAATCAGAACTGCACAGCAGGTATTTGCTGCTAAATTCGTATTGCGCAAAAAACCGCTCAAGTTTAAAAGAAGGAAGCTGCATAGAAAAATTACAATCCGCGATACGTGCCGCCATCAACCAGAAACGTGCTGCCGGTGATGAAACTCGCGCGTTTGCTGGCGAGAAATGCAATGAGCGCACCGACTTCCTCCGGACGGCCCATGCGGCCCAGCGGCACGGCGGCTTCGGTACGCGACAACGCTTCTTCGAGTGCGATGTTCTCCCGCTGGGCTTGCAGTTGCAACAATTCGTCAACGCGGTCGGTGCGCACCCATCCCGGCGCGACGCTGTTGACGGTAATGTTGTGCGTCGCGAGTTCGAAGGCCAATGATTTCGCGAGGCCGAGCATCGCCGGCCGCAGCGCATTGGAAATCGTCACGCCGTCCAGCGGTTGGCGCGCTGCAATGGAGGCAATGTTGATAATGCGGCCCCATTTTTGTTTTTTCATGTGCGGCATGGCGGCCTGCGAGAGACGCATCATGCTCATGAGCACCAAATCAAAGCCGAGCCGCCAATGCTCCTCGCTGAGATCGGCAAACGTGCCGGTCGGCGGGCCGCCCGCATTGTTGACGAGAATATCGAGGCGCCCAAACCGCTCAACGCAACGTTTTACCAGCTTGGTGATATCGTCGGCGCGCGTCACATCGGCAACCATCGCTTCAACTTCGCCGCCGCCGAGCGCGCGAATCGCGCCCGTCGTTTGTTCCAGCGCCACGGCGCCGCGCGCACAGATAAAAACATTGACCCCTTCTTGCACCAACACTTCCGCCGTTGCCCGCCCCAGCCCGCGGCTCGCCGCAGTCACCAACGCCACTTTTCCAGCAATATCAAGATCCATCCGCTTTCCTTTCTCCTCCGACATTTTCTTATACTCGTACTCATTTTAAAATTTTAAGCGCGTTGGAGTAAGAGCAAAAGAACAGTTACGAACAAGAGCACAAAAATTGCATAAAACGCAACGTCGCCTACTTTATCTCCGGGCCTGCCGTCCAATCATAACCAATCATTGGCGCATCATGCGGAATGCGGCCCTCGTCGGCGGGATCGTACACCGACGACGTCACATAAAAAAGATGCGTCATTCCGCCGCCCAACGCGCGGCAGCCGTGCGCCACCCCGGGCGGAATTTTCACCACCCGAGCCGGATAGTTTTCACCCATGAAAATGGTTTGCAACTCGCCGTGGGTCGGCGAATTCGGGCGTTGGTCATAGAGGGCCAATTTTAAATTGCCGATGGGCACATACCACCAATCAATTTGCTGCTGATGAATGTGCCAGGCTTTGGCCACGCCGGGATACATGCCGGAGTGGCTCAATTGCCCAAAACCTTCTTTAAAAAATCCATCGGTTTTACGAATAATTTCGCGAAAAAAGCCTCGTTCATCGGGGTACGAGGCCAGTTCCTTGATTTCAACACCGTCAATCATGCACTTCATCCTTTCACCGAAAGCGCCGAGACCTCAACATAAAAAACGATTGCTGTAAAAATTTAAAAACAGTTTGACATAAAGATGAAATCCGGCCTTCCACACCAACGGGAAAGCGGGGAAAATCAAACTACAGCCGTTTAAGATGAATGAAAATTTACGCATTCGAGCGCGCCAAGTCAATCTTTATTTTCTTTTTTTTGTATAATCTGCAAATTCACCGTGCGCTCGACGGTTTGGTTAGAAACGCGGTCGGTGAGGCGAATGGTGAGACGATAGTGGCCGGCCGGCTGTCCGAGCAACTCGAGTCCGTGGTAAAATTTTTCATCCTGCCGTTCACCAGTGGTTTCAAATGAGGAACCGATGAGCGCTCCGGGGCGGTTCAGGCCAAACATTTTGCCAAGCCGGATCAGCGCACGATTTACGACGGCTCGCGCTTCCGTTTCAGGCGCGATGGTATAATCGAGACGAAAACGGCTGCGGCCATCGGCATCGAAGGCTAAATGATAAATTTCATAATAAACATACAGCGCTTCACCGGCAAAAAATTCCGCCGTCAACGCCGGAACGAGATAAATGCCGTTTTCATGATGCAAGGTGAGGGCCGGATGAGTACTATCCGCTCGCGCCAAAACCACACTACTCATCGCCAACTGCGGCACGGCATAATTTTCCACCACGAGTTTTTCGCGCGCCACACCGGAACGGCCGGAAGCCGGGTCTAACACTTCCAGCCCAACGTGATACGTCCCCGGCGCGAGGCGCACCGACCAGCGATCACGCAGCTCAATCGAATTCGTGGCAGCAAGGTGACGATCCTCGCGCCACTGTTGAATTTCGTTCCAGTTTTCATCAAAGAAGAACAGCCCGCGGCGCAGCGTCAAGTTCGTGCGCGTTGCCAACGCCGAGTCCGCCACGGCGTAATAAATTTCCAGC
This sequence comes from uncultured Cytophagia bacterium, assembly GCA_964477305.1. Taxonomy (GTDB): domain Bacteria; phylum Zhuqueibacterota; class Zhuqueibacteria; order Zhuqueibacterales; family Zhuqueibacteraceae; genus Zhuqueibacter. Next base: position 2,433 of record CAYZFF010000087.1, on the reverse strand, counting down.
CGGGTGCTGTCATCGCCGTTTTGGAGGGCGTCGGCAAAATGCGCCGCAGTGCGAAATTGCGCGATAATCCGCGGCAGTTCCAGCGGCCGGCCACCGTGCGGAAATTCATACCGTTCGGGCACGAGGCGAATTTTTTCTTCAAACACCGCCTTGCCGTCCACTTCGCCGACGCTGCCCCACGCAAACGAATATTGGCGATTTAGAAAACGATCATCAAAAATCATTTGAAAATCGCCGTAATTCCAATACTCTTTTGAGGCCTCCAGCGTAACGTGTCCGGTGGCACTCGTGCCGAGATCGGCGCGTGTGCGCGTGCGCGATTGCGGCTGGCCGAAGCGAATTAGCGCCTGGCCCCGGTCGGTTTTCCAGCCGGCAATATTTTTTTCGGGAAAACTGTACCGCAGGTTTGCATAAGCAATACGGCCAAAATGTTCCAGCAATCTTTCGTTGGCCGCTGTGAGAAAAAGCGGATCCCGCGCTTTCCAAAAACGTTTTTGCATGTGCGCCTGCGCCGAGTCCGCAGCGTTTTCGTAAATCTTCAATGAGTCCGGCGCCAGCACGGTTTGCAGCGAATAAAAAAGAGCGCGATCCGCCGGCGGCATCAGCGCCAGTGCCTGTTGATAGGCCTGCATCGCTGCGTCGGGATCGCCGTTATGTTGTCGCGCCAGGCCAAGAAACAAAAACAGTTCGGCCGATTCCAATTTTGCCGTCGCTTTTTCCAGCAACGCCGTCATTTTATCGAAAAGCCGGGCGTCAAAATAAAGTCCGGCGAGACGATGATAAGCGGCGGACATTTTCGGATCAAGCCCGATGGCGCTGCGCAGCAGGCGCTCGGCGGCGGCGAAATCTTTTTCGGCAAATGGGTAAAAATAAATCGTCGCGTCGGCGTGCGGGCTGATCATGTCGCGATAATGCAACATGTCTTCCTCGTAAAACAACGCGAGTTGATAATACGGCCGCGCGTCAAGCGGGTCGATTTTTATGATACGGCGGAATTCGCTTTTCGCGGTTACATGGGCGCCGCGCTGCAAATGCAATTGTGCCAGCGTGTAACGATATTCGGTGTTCTGCGGCGCGAGTTGAACGGCGCGTTCCAGTGCCAACAGCGCCCGCTCCCGACCGAGGATCGTTTCTTGCCGAATGTAAGCGCGGCCCAGTTCATGAAAGGCCTCGGCAAAACGGCGGTCCAGCGCCGTGACGCGTTGCAGGCGGCCAATATATTCATCTAAGGTGAGCGCCGGGTGCAGCGACTGCGTTTCCTGAAATAATCGTTGCGCCGCCAGCCGCTTTTCGGCGCGGTCTTCGCGCTGGGCAAAACCCCACGTATTCGCGGCGACGAGAATAATGCTCACCAGGATCAGCATAGTAAAAAAATATAAGCAAATCGCCGCGGAAATCAAACATGAAATTCTGCTTGAATGTGGCGTGAAAATTTGTTATGCTGATCACGGAAAGTTTGCGATTCATCTCGAAGAGCGCGATTCTTACGGCGTTTTTCGAATGAATGGAAATGTCATTCCGGGTAGGAGCGCAGCGACGAGGAATCTTTTTAGCAGCAGATTCCTCGCTGTGCTCGGAAGGACAAACTCTTCACGCAAGCAAAAAATGCTGAAAGTATCGTTACAACCTCATCTCCTTGCGCGCCCCACGTTTTTCATCGGGTCGAAGCAATCGCATGGGGTTTAACAGATTGCTTCAGCGCTTCGCTCCTCGCAATGGCAATTTGTGTTGCAATATTAATTTGAAAACGATCTACTGATAGAAAACCGAGACATCGCAATGACCACCTTCCGCATGATTTTTTTAACCACGATCGCGGTGTTGACGCTCGCCGTCGGCACCATTCTGTTAGTGGTGTGCAGTATTTTAACTCTCGGCCAGGCAAAAAATTTTATCACGCGTCTCTTCAGCCGCACGCTGGGCCACATCGTATTATTTTTTGCCGGCGTGAAAGTGAATTTCGTCGGCGGGCCGATCAGCCGTCCGGCAGTTTACATTTCCAATCACAGCTCGACGCTCGATATTTTTTTGATTATTGCGATGGGGTTGCCGAAAGTGCGTTACATCGCGAAATACGAATTGCTCTACAATCCGTTCTTTGGCGTGATGGGCTGGCTCACCGGACAGATTTTCATCAAACGCCAGGATTCGGAAAAGGCCGTGGCCACGCTCAATCGCGCGTATGAAAAAATCCGCCGGCAGGGATTGTCATTATATGTAGCGCCCGAGGGCACCCGCATTGTTGGCGGCAAAATCGGCCCGTTTAAAAAAGGCGCGTTCCGTATGGCGATGGATCTGCAATACCCGATCGTGCCGATTCATTTCGCCGGCGCGCGGCAGCTTTGCCCCGGTAAAACCCTGCGCGTGCAACCGGGCGAAGTGACCATTCGTTTTTATCCCGCCATTGACACCAGTGCCTGGACACGCGAAAAC
>CAYZFF010000086.1:11580-14089 GCA_964477305.1 uncultured Cytophagia bacterium | reverse complement strand
ATTTATTGCTATATTGTAGCGTAGATCGGCGGCCTGTTATTTATGGATACTGAACAAGGAGGTGAGGAAGTAAAATGGAAACCAAGCAATGTCAGTTTTGTCTTCAGGAAATAGCAGAAGCTGCGATGGTTTGTAACTATTGCGCACACACTCAAGTAAAATCCGAATAAATTGAAAAATATGTTGAGTACATCGCAAATCAGCGTTTAGTGCAAAATGGATTTGAAATTTGAATGGGATGATGAAAAAGCGAAAAAGAATCTCAGAAACCATCAAATTAGTTTCGAAGAAGCGAAGTCGGTTTTCAAAGATCCTTTTTTGACGACGTTTCCAGATCCAAAACATTCGATAGGTGAGCCACGTTATCTCAATATCGGGCTTTCTACAGGTGGGCGGGTTTTAGTTGTCGTTCACACGGATCGTGACGAGAAAATTCGTATCATCAGCTGCCGTAAAGCAACTACAAGTGAACGGAGAGATTATGAAGAAGGCAATTTCTAAAAAAGTTGATATCGCAAATGATGACGACATGCTGCCGGAGTACGATTTCAAAAATATGAAAGGCGGCGTTCGCGGTAAATACTACAAAGCTTATCGCGCCGGACACACGGTTGAGATTCATAAAGCTGATGGGACAACCGAAGTCCATTACTTCACGCTGCAAGACGGTGCGGTGATGTTGGAATCCGATATACGAGAATATTTCCCGGATTCGGATGCAGTCAATGAAGCCTTACGCTGTTTAATTCCATTGGTGGGCAAAAAGCAAAACGGCCGGCAAAAGAAAAGTTTGCGCGTGCCGCATAAGCAGATGGTCTGAGAGCTATTTTCTATTTTGCGAAAACGATTAGCATGTCTTCAACCGAACCTCGCCAAATTCGCGCCCCGCGCGGCAACACGCTCACCTGCAAAGGCTGGGTGCAGGAAGCCGCGCTGCGCATGTTGATGAATAACCTCGATCCCGAAGTGGCAGAGAATCCTGCCGCGTTGGTGGTGTACGGCGGACGCGGCAAAGCGGCACGCAACTGGGCCTGTTACGAGGCGATTGTGCGCAGTCTGCGCGATCTGGAAAATGACGAAACGTTGCTCGTGCAATCCGGTAAGCCCGTCGGCATTTTTCGTACGCATGCCGACGCGCCGCGTGTGATCATCGCCAACTCATTGCTGGTTCCGGCGTGGGCAACGGCGGCATATTTTCGCGAGTTGGAAGATCGTGGCCTCATTATGTACGGCCAGATGACGGCCGGCAGTTGGATTTATATTGGCACCCAAGGTATTTTGCAGGGCACGTATGAAACTTTTGCCGCCGCGGGACAAAAACATTTCGGCGGTTCGCTGAAAGGCAAACTCATTGTCACCGGCGGTATGGGCGGCATGGGCGGCGCGCAACCACTGGCCGCCACCATGAATGGCGCCGCATGCCTCGTGATCGAAGTCGATCGCCAACGCATCGAGCGCCGCGTGCAACAGCGCTATTGCGATCGGCTGGCGGAAACCCTTGATGAAGCGTTGCGCTTAATGTTAGCCGCGAAGCAAAAAGGCGAGGCGCTCTCGGTCGGTTTGGTTGGAAATTGCGCCGACATTCTGCCGGAAATGATTCGCCGAAATATTATTCCGGACATTTTAACCGACCAAACTTCCGCGCATGATGAATTGAATGGTTACGTGCCGCACGGCATGACGTATGAAAAGGCGCTCGCATTGCGGCAAACCAATCCGCAAGAATACATCAAGCGTGCCTACGATTCAATGGCCGTGCATGTGACGGCGATGCTTGAATTGCAAAAACGCGGCGCGATCACGTTTGATTACGGCAACAACATTCGCGCGCAAGCGCAGAAAGCCGGCGTCGAGAATGCGTTTGATTTTCCCGGCTTCGTGCCCGCCTACATTCGACCATTGTTTTGCGAGGGCAAAGGCCCGTTTCGTTGGGCGGCACTTTCTGGTGATCCTGCAGATATTCACGCCTCCGATAAACTCGCGCTGGATTTGTTTCCGGAAAATGAATCACTGCGGCGTTGGATAAAACTCGCCGGTGAGCGTGTGAAATTTCAGGGCTTGCCCGCGCGTATTTGTTGGCTCGGTTACGGCGAACGCGCGAAATTCGGCGTTGCATTAAATGAATTGGTTGCCAGTGGCAAAATCAAAGCGCCGGTGGTCATTGGCCGCGATCATCTCGACACCGGCTCGGTGGCGTCGCCAAATCGCGAAACGGAAAGTATGCTCGACGGCTCCGACGCGATCGCGGACTGGCCGATTCTCAATGCGTTGCTCAATACGGCCTCCGGCGCCTCGTGGGTTTCTGTGCATCACGGCGGCGGCGTCGGCATCGGTTACTCGATTCACGCCGGACAAGTGATCGTCGCCGACGGTACGAAAGAAGCCTCGGCCCGCCTCGAACGCGTGTTGACGAACGACCCCGGCATCGGCGTTGCGCGGCATGCGGATGCGGGGTATGAACTCGCACGAAATGTGGCGAAAGAGAAAGGCGTGAAGATTCCGATGATGG
>CAYZFF010000086.1:0-11480 GCA_964477305.1 uncultured Cytophagia bacterium | reverse complement strand
TATGAACTCGCACGAAATGTGGCGAAAGAGAAAGGCGTGAAGATTCCGATGATGGGTTCGTAGTAACGCCTTCAGGCGTATCGTACTGTGGAATAGAATTTGATTGCGGACCTGAAGAGTCCGATGCTGCGTTAGTAAACAGCACAGTCGAAGTGCATTGCTTTGGGTAGAGGAGCAAGGTCGTGAGGCTTTGGAGTTCAAAATAACTTCGGAGATGAGTTGATGAAAAACTTGCTTCTTGTTGCTCTATTTTTATTTAGCGTTTGGTTTGGTTGCAATGATTCCTCTTTCGCACAGCCCAATGCGATCTTGCCGCCAGCCGTTGATCTCCGGCCGTTTTTTTATCCCGTGCAGGACCAAATGTATCGCGGGTCATGTGCGGCATTTGCAGCTTTAGCGGCGATTGAAATATTGCCGGGTGTGCCGAAGTTGTCGGAGGCTTATGCCTACGCCAAGTTGAAAGCCGATGATTTGGAATTTGATGGAGCGACGCTGGTAAATTTTAAAAAGTTTTTGGAAACGACGCCGATTGTCGAAGAGAAGTTGATGTCCTATCAGCGTCTCGGGGTATTTGGATTTAACGAAAAAAACGCCACCGAAGTGCAAATCGCCCGGGCTTACAACCGTACCAAAGCCAAAGAAGCGCAAACACTTGAACCTTATGCGATGTATCAAGCAGCGGACGTGCAGGTGTTTCAAGCCAACGAGATTAACCCTGAATGGATACGGGAGCGGTTGGCACATGGGCAGCCGGTGGTGGGCGCGTTTAGGATTAACAGCGCTGATTGGGCAAACGACGCCGGTTCCAGTGGCAAGATTGGTTATACCGTCGGCTCGATTGTCGCCAACCCCAATGGCGGCCATGCCGTGGTGATTGTGGGTTATGATGTGGCGCAAAATGGTTTTCTCATCCGCAACAGTTGGGGCTTGGACTGGGCGATGCAGGGATATGCCTGGATGAGCACCGGCTATCTTGAGCGCTATTTGATGAATGTTATGACTGTAGGTCGCGCCGAGGCGAAAAACTTATTGATCATCCCAAACACGACGGCGCCCGAAAAGTTTGAAATCCGCGCACATGGCCGGCTTGAAGGTGATGGCGCGATCACTGGATTTTTCAGTTTTATTCTAAATCAGCGTGCGATGAATAACGCGCCGATCAATGGCATTTATTACAAAATTTTTGACGCGCAAAATCTTAGTGCCCCGCCTTATGAAGGTTGGGGCAAACGAGAGGTTTTGGGTTTTCCATTTGTGGCAGCAAAGCTGCGAACGCAGAGTGTGCATGTTGAAGTGACCATAACCCATGAGGATGGCGGCCAGACCACTGGCTCGCGCACGATTGCCGATATTTTTACCTGGTCTTCCGGGCCGATCATCCGGTAGTGAGCGCTGAATGATGACGCCACCACTGCTTATCCATAACGCCCGGCTCGCCACGCCCGTTGCTTCCACCACTGGCGCGCCGAACTGGCAACTGACGGAGATATTTCCGGCGGCGTTGTATTGCGAAAACGGCCACATCGTTCGCGCTGGTAAAGAGAAAGAGGTGCTGGCAGGGCTTCCAGCTTGCGAGGAGTTAGATGCGAAGCAGCAGTTGATGACGCCCGGTTTGGTCGATTGCCACACGCATCCAGTGTTCTTCAATTTGCGGGCGCATGAGTTTGTGCAGCGCGTGCAGGGCAAAACGTATAAAGAAATTTCGGCGGCAGGCGGCGGCATCCGTTACAGCGTGCGCGATTTGCGGCAGGCCAATGATCAGGCGTTGTTGCAACGCGTTTTACAGCGACTCGATAACTTCTTGCAATACGGCACGACGACCATTGAGGCCAAAAGCGGATACGGCCTCTCGTTGGAACATGAATTAAAGTCACTCGAAATTTTGCAACAAGCCGGAAGCCAACATCCGGTTGAAATTGTGCCGACGTTTCTTGGCGCGCATGAAGTGCCGGATGAGTTTCGCGAGCACCGTGAAGATTATATCAAACTCGTGATCAACGAAATGATTCCGGCGGTAGCGCAAAAAAAACTGGCGCGCTTTGCCGATGTGTTTTGCGAAGAGCATGTTTTCAAAGCCGAAGAGTCGAAACGAATTCTGCGCGCAGCTAAAGCCGCCGGTTTGCAGCCTAAAATTCACGCCGATCAATTGACGGCAAGCGGCGGCGCGGAAGTGGCCATCGAAGTTGGTGCTGTATCGGCAGATCATTTGGAAAACACGTCGCCGACACTTTTTGAAAATTTGCGTCGCAGCGGCGTCGTACCCGTATTGTTGCCCGGTGCCGATTTTTTTATTCGCGCGACAAAATATGCCGAAGCACGCGCGATGATCGCTGCCGGCTTGCCGGTAGCCATCTCGACGGATTTTAATCCCGGCACGTGCATGACAGAGAATCTGCCGATGATGATGACGCTCGCCTGCCTGCACCTGCGTTTGACGCCGGCGGAAGCGCTCGTCGCCGCCACTCTACATGCAGCACAAGCACTGGCGATGGGGAACCAGATCGGCTCGCTCGAAGTTGGCAAACAAGCAGATGTGGTGATTTGGAATGCGGAAGCAGTTGAGGAAATTCCGTATCACTTTGCCGTCAATCTCGTACATCGCGTTATCAAAAAAGGGCGTCTGGTCTGCTCACGCGACCAGACGAACATACATTGAACCAGTGAAGGAGTTTGGGTTTTGCTCATGAAGCTTAAAAGAAAAATAGCCGGGCCGCTATTCGGTATTACCTGTTGCTGCCTTTTATTTACGTTTGCCTGCAACAATGACAAAACGATTCCATTGAGTTCGGGATTGGCGGATCCCTCACAACTGGGCCAACGCCGGCAGACCACCACCGTCGTGGGGCTTGACTCCACGGCCGCTAAAGTGGTGAATACCTTTGGCACCGCCAATTTATGGCTGGGTAAATTTGATAATCTCGAAAGCCGTTTTTTGATGCGGTTTGCGCAATTAAATTTGCCGGACACGGTTACGCTTCTCGCTGCGAAACTCAAGTTGCATGGCAACTTGGTGCAGGGGCAAGGCGCCGATTTCGACGCCACGCTCCACCAGATCACCGCAACGTGGGATTCGGCAAAGGTAACTTGGGGTAGTGGAAATTTTCCGGTGGATTTTAATCCGTCGCCAATGAACACGCAACGGGTGAGTGCCGTAAAAGGCGACTCTACCATCTTCACGCTTGATCCCGCCGTCGTTGCCTCGTGGCGCACCGCGAGCGGCCGTGAGCAAGGTCTGCTCGTGCAAGCGCCGAATGCGACGTTTATGAAAGCCTTTGGCTCGCATTTCAGCACGCCCAAACAGCCGGTGTTGGAGTTGATTACGCTTAAAAAAGGAAATACCAAAAACGACACCACCCGTTTTTCACCCACCGTTTCGGTCTTTCTTTTTCAGCGTCTGTCGCCGTTACGTCAGGGCCCGCTCTACGTGGGGTTAGGCGAGCAACATGTGAGTACGCTTTTTTTTGATGTGAGCGCTATTCCCTCCAATGCCACCATTAGCCGGGCTTTAATGACCTTTGAGGTAGACACGTTAAATTCAGTTTTTTATTCGAATCGACTTGACTTGCAGCTTTCCTATATCGGCCCGTTCGAGGTTCCAAGTTATAGTTTTAACCCGCTGCGCTTCGAGCCGTTTGGCTCATATCTGGATACATTGCGGACGGCCGAGTTGGACACGGTGGGAGCCGCGTCGCAACAGGTGACATTCGCCATTGCCACGGCGGTACAGCAATGGGTGTCGGATGCAAAAAACAATCATGGCGTCATCCTTTTTCCGATTTCATTTTTAGCGCGGGATGTGGCCCGGGCCGCGTTCTATTCGCGCGAAACTGCGCCGGCCCGCGCGCCCAAGTTGCAGATTGAATATACCTTGCCGCCGCAATGACCGCATAGACACACAGACTAATTCAAACTTTTGTGTTTAACTCTTAAAATAAGTTGCTGTTAAAATATGATTTCAAAACGATATTTGCTTTTAAGCTGCCAGGTGTTGATGGGTTTGATATTGTTTGCCGAAACCGCCACCGCGGGGTCGATTTTTTCGCGGCGCGGCCTCGGCCTGTTGCGCTACCGCGACAACGTGCGCGCCATCGGCATGGGCGGCGTCGGCATCGCGTTGAACGACAGCATCTCTTTTTATTTTCTCAATCCCGCCAGCTTGACGCGCATCAACCTCACCCGCATTCAAGGCGATTTTCGTTATGAACGGGCCAGCATTGATTTAGGCGTCGGCGATACTGGTTTATTCAGTGATGGCGGCGTGAACAGCCTCGGCCTCGCCATTCCGGTCAAACACGGGCAGGTGGTGGCCTTTGGCGTGCGGCCTTACAGTTTTAGCGATTTTCAATTTTTGCGTGAAGACAGCACCGGCACGGAAAGTTTGAGCAGTCTCGGCGGGATTAGCGAGCTTTATCTCGGCTATGCCCGGCAACTCGGCGCGTGGCGTGTGGGCGCCACCGCAGATTTTTATTTTGGCCGTTTGGATCGCATTTGGCGCTTAAACTATGAATCGAGCGAAATTCGCAATAGCGAAGATGTCTTGAATCGCCAAGTTACCGGCGTCAGCCTGCATTTCGGCGCGCAGATTCAGCCGGGACGGTGGCGCCTCGGCAGCGCAGTGGGCTTGCCCACTCGCCTTAATGTCACGACGGAGCTGAACACGCTTCCCGGCTTCACCGGTGTCGTTGGCAAAAGCAAATTGAAACTGCCATTTTGGTGGAGCGCCGGTTTAGGTTATGCGCCGAACCGCCGCTGGCTGCTGAGCGCCGATTATCGCACGCAGAAGTGGGGATCGGTAGAACCTGCGGAATTGTTGGGTGACCGCGGCACGGATAGTTTTGAACTCAGTCTCGGCGGCGAATTCATTCCGAGCGTCGATGCGTTGAGCGGTTATTTTAAGCGCGTGAGTTATCGTTTCGGCGGTAATGTTCAACAATTACCTTACGAAGAGCCTATCGGCAAAAGCGTCAAACAAATGACGGTCAATTTCGGCCTCGGCTTGCCGTTCGGCCGCGGATATAATCGCATTGACCTGGCCGTTGAATTAGGCAAGCGCGGCAGCTTGACGGATAATTTAGTGAAGGAAAATATCGTGCTGGTGCATGTGGGTATTATTGGCAGCGAACGCTGGTTCCAACGCCCGAAGCGTCGTTAGTTTGCCAGCACGGGTTTTTAAGAAATTAAACAGCCATGCAACAGCCCAAATTTTTTTGGATGAAATTTGGCCTCGGCCTAATTTGGGGGACAGTGCTCGCGGTTGCCGCGTTCGGCCAGCAGAAGTTTGATAAGAAAAAACCGGACACAGCACAATTGCGAAATCTTGCCGATTCATTGGCGCGCGCGGCGCAGGAGTTGGAGTTGACGCGGAATTGGAGCTTCGGCTTTCAACATTATCGTAACCGCCAATATGCCGAAGCCGCGCCGTATTTTTGGAAAGTCATCGCGCATGATTCGGCTGCCGCATCGAACCGCCAATACCCGCAGGTTTTTGATTTTCTCGGACAGAGTTATATAAAACTGAACAAGCTCGACAGCGCCATATTAGCTTACGAAATCGGTGTCAAAACTTTACCGGCCGAGGCGAATTTACGACGCACGCTGGCGATGGTGTTAGCGCGACATGAATACTTTGACCTCGCCCTGCGCGAGTATCAGACATTACAAGCGCTGAATGCAGCTTCGCCGGAAGATCTCCGGCGCCAGGCGAATTTGCTGGTGCGCGTGAATCGATACGATGACGCCATTGTCGCGTATGAAAAAATTTTGACCCTCGCGCCCAATGATGCGGAAGTGCGCCAGGCGCTTTCGGCATTGTACAAATCTACCGGCAGAACCGAAGCGGCGCTGGCGAGTATGGAGGCGGCGTTGGCGCAAAACCCCAATGACGCGCAGTTGTTGTTCGAGTTAGCACGGGCGCAATTTAAGCGGCAAGAAGATGCAAAAGCCATCGAATTGTTGTCGCGCTATAAAATTCTCGTGCCTACTGATGTGACCGCGTTGGAGTTGCTCGGCGAGGTATTAAGCCGGGCGGGCCGTTTTCGCGAAGCGTTGCAGACGTATGAACAGATTAGCGCCGGCAACCCGGGTGAGAAAAAAGCCCTGGTCAACAGTTCGATCTGTTATCGTCAACTCGGCGACTTTCCTGCGGCGCGGCGTTTGGCCAATCAAGCGCTTGCCGTGGATAAGCGCTATGGCGCGGCTTTTATGGCGTTGGGCAAATCTTACGAAGCCTGCGCCGATCAATGTGTCGCGAAAAAAAACAAAGCAGATTTTGATGATCGACTGGTGTATGAGTTGGCTTATCAACAATACGAAAAGGCCTTGCAGGATTTAACGACGCGCGCCGCTGCACAGCAATATATGAATTTGCTGGCAGCGAGCCTGCCGCAAAAAGAAGATCGGTTCATGCACAAGGGTAAGAACAAAGCTGCCGGCCCTTGCTATCAATGGATTTACTGAAGCCAAATTTTAAATTGACAATTTGCAATTTAAAGTTTACCACGAAGGAGGAGAGAAATGCAGCATCTGGCACAAAGCGATCCAGAAGTGCATCGTTCAATTGTCCATGAAATTGAGCGCCAAAACGACAAGCTGGAATTGATCGCGTCGGAAAATCACGTGAGCCGCGCCGTGCTCGAAGCGATGGGACAGCCGATGACGAATAAATACGCCGAAGGTTATCCGGGTAAACGTTATTACGGCGGCTGTGAGTACGTTGATCAAGTTGAAGATTTGGCGCGCGCGCGTGCGTGCCAGTTGTTTGACGCGGAGTATGCGAATGTGCAACCGCACTCCGGCAGCCAGGCCAATATCGCGGCCTACTTTGCGTTCCTCAAACCGGGCGACACGGTGCTTGGCATGAATCTCGCGCATGGCGGCCATTTAACGCACGGCAGTCCGGTGAATTTTTCCGGGCGCTTGTTTCGTATTGTCTCGTACGGCGTTAATCCCGCCACCGGCCGCATCGAGATGGATAACGTTCGTGAAGTGGCGCGGCGCGAAAAACCGAAAATGATTATTGTCGGGGCCAGCGCCTATTCGCGGCAATTGGATTATAAAGCCTTTCGCGAAATTGGCGATGAAGTGGGCGCCAAAATTTTCGCCGACATCGCCCATCCCGCGGGCTTGATCGCTGCGAAGTTGCTCGCTAGCCCGATGCCCCATTGCCATATCGTCACCACCACCACGCACAAAACATTGCGCGGGCCGCGCGGCGGCATGATTCTCATTGGCAAGGATGCGGAGAACGATATCGGCATCACCACGCCGAAGGGCCGCGCCAAGAAATGGTCGGAGATCGTTGACTCCAACGTTTTTCCCGGGTTTCAAGGCGGCCCGTTGATGCACGTGATTGCGGCCAAAGCCGTAGCCTTTCGCGAAGCATTGCAACCCGAATTTACCGAGTATTCTCAACAAGTGATTCGCAACGCGCAGGCGCTGGCGCAAAAATTGATGGATTTGGGTTATGACATCGTTTCCGGCGGCACCGACAATCATCTTATGTTGCTCGATTTGCGCAATCGTAAGGTTACCGGCAAAGACGCCGAAGCCGCATTGGAGGCCGCCGGTATGACGGTGAATAAAAATATGGTGCCGAATGACCCACAGCCGCCAACGGTGACCAGCGGCGTTCGCATTGGCACGCCGGCGCTGACCACCCGCGGCATGAAGGAAAATGAAATGCGCGAGGTCGCTTTTTTGATGGACAAAATTCTTTCGGACCTTAACAACGAATCGACGCTCGAACGCGTGCGCGCCCAAGTGCTCGATCTCAGCCGGCGGTTTCCGCTGTATACCGATTTGCTATAAAATCAATTTTCGCTTTTTCACCCTTTATCCGTTTCTAATCTATGCGTTGTCCTTATTGCGAATTTGCGGACAGCAAAGTGATCGATTCGCGTTCGAGCAGTGAAGGCCGGGTCGTGCGGCGCCGGCGGGAGTGTTTGGCTTGTGAACGGCGCTTTACCACCAAAGAATATGTTGAAGAAACACCGTTGATGGTGGTCAAAAGTGACGGCCGGCGCGAGACTTTTGATCGCGAGAAAATATTGCGCGGCGTGCAGATGGCGTGCAGCAAGCGCCCGGTGTCGATGGATGCGATCAATCGCCTTGTCGACAAAGTGGAAAGCAGTTTGCGCGATAACAACCGCGAAGAAGTCAGCTCGCGCCAGGTTGGCCAGCAAATCATGGCGCATTTGCGGGAAATCGACGAAGTCGCTTACGTGCGTTTCGCCTCGGTTTATCGCAAGTTTCAGGCGAAAGAGGAATTTCTCGAAGAGCTGAAAGGACTCGAAGAGAAGCGCTGATGGCTACCGAGCAAACCAAAACTGCGGCCAGTTCCGCAGAAAAAGAGATGCCGTTCCTCGATCATCTCGAAGAATTGCGCTCCCGTCTCATCAAGGTGCTTTTATTCGTGACCTTCTTCACCGGGTTGAGCTGGTTTTTTATCGAGCGCATTTTTGATTTTCTCGTCATGCCGTACCGGCAGGCTGTCGTGCTCGCGAAAGCGCAAGTGCAGGATCCGGCCACGTTGGAAAGCGTGCGTTTGATTTTCACCAACCCGACCGGCGGTTTCATGATCTATGTGAAGCTGGCGCTCACCGTCGGGATTCTTTTCTCGATTCCGGCGATTGTTTTTCAAATTTGGCAATTTATTGCTCCGGGCCTGTTGATGCGCGAGCGCCGGATCGCCGTTTGGGTGGTGTTCTTCACGACGTTTTGTTTTATGGCCGGCGCGTTGTTTTGCTACTACGTCGTGTTGAAATACGGCTTGGGTTTCCTGCTGACTTTTCAATCGGACGTGTTGACCCCGATGGTGTCCATCGATGAATATTTTGGGTTCGTCACGATTTTGTTGATTGTCTTCGGCCTCGTGTTTGAAATGCCGGTCATCGCTTTTTTTCTTACGAAGATCGGTTTTCTCACTCCCGAATTCATGCGCCAGAAACGGCGCTACAGCATCGTCGCGATTTTTGTCGCCGCCGCAGTGTTGACCCCCTCGACCGATGCTTTTACCATGATGCTGCTGGTCGTGCCTTTGTTGGTCCTTTATGAAATTAGCATTTGGGTATCAAAGGTTGCATTGCCGAAAGAAATGAAAGCCGCAATTGGCGAGGCCGCGGCGAATTAGAGGCGGGTTGCTTGTCGCTGGTGTCCAAATGGCAAGCAACCAGCGGCCAGAAACCTGCAACCAGAAATGGAGTGATAATGAGTATCAAAGCCGATCGATGGATTAAAAAAATGGCGCTCGAACATGGTATGATTTCACCGTTCGAGGAAAAGCAGGTTCGCCAGGGCGTTATTTCGTTTGGCCTGTCGTCTTATGGGTATGATGTTCGGATCGCCGATGAATTTAAAATTTTCACAAACGTGTTCGGCGCGGTGGTTGATCCGAAAAATTTCGATCCCAAATCCTTCGTTGATTTCAAAGGCGAGGTTTGCATTATTCCGCCGAACAGTTTTGCGCTCGGACGCACCGTTGAATATTTCCGCATTCCGCGCAATGCGATGACGATTTGCGTGGGCAAATCCACCTACGCGCGTTGCGGCATAATCACCAATGTCACGCCGCTTGAACCCGGTTGGGAAGGGCACGTCACGCTGGAAGTTTCCAACACCACGCCATTGCCGGCGAAGATTTACGCCAACGAGGGCATTGCACAGATTTTGTTTTTCGAGAGTGACGAACAATGCCTGGTTTCGTATGCCGATAAAAAAGGCAAATATCAATCGCAGCAAGGCGTGACGCTACCCAAAGTGTAGTTCGTTCGTAGTCGCGCCTTCAGGCGTAGATTTTTTATTTTTTTAAACAATTTTTATAAAGATGCCGCATGCTCCTGAAGGAGCTATTACGAACGTTCATTGTTAATAAGAAAGCACAACCCCGCATGACAGCCAAAGGCAAGGTCGATCTGCACATTCACACCAACCAATCTGACGGCCTGTTGCCGCCGGAGAAAGTGGTGCAACTGGCTGCCAGCGCCGGACTGCGCACGATTGCAATCACCGATCATGATGAGATCGGGGCGCTGGAAGTTGCGATGACCATCGGCGAGCAACTCGGCGTGGAAGTGCTTGCCGGCGCCGAGTTGAGCGTTTCGCACAATGGTTTTGATATTCATATTCTCGGCTATCTGCTCGATTTTCATCACCCGCGGCTTTTGGAATTTCTTCATTTTTTTCAAGGGGAACGGGTGCGCCGCGTTCATCATATTTTGGAAAAGCTGGAGGCACAAGGCTATGCGGTGCCGTTGGAAACGGTATTGCGCAAAGCCGGCGCCGGCAGCATTGGCCGGCCGCACGTTGCCGATGCGTTGGTAGAAGCCGGGCATGTCACTTCATATTACGAAGCCTTCAATCGGTTTATTGCCGACGGCAAGCCGGCATTCGTTCCCAAAGTCCGTATTTCTGCCGCCGAGGCCGTGGCCATTATTCATGAAGCGGGTGGCCTCGCCTGCCTGGCGCATCCGGGACAAAATTTAACGGAGAGCGTCATCCTTGATGTCATCAAAGCCGGCGTTGACGGCATTGAAATCGTGCATCCGAAACACTCGCTTGCACAACGCGAATTGTATCGGCGTTTGGCGAAGACCTACAATTTGCTCGAAACCGGCGGCTCGGATTTTCACGGCGGCCGCAAAGAAGACGAGCGGTTAGGCGATTATTTCATCGAATATGAAAAGGTGGAAAAGCTGAAAGCGCGGCAAGAGTTATTGATGCAACAACAAATGAAATGATGTCATCGCAAGCCTCGCGCTTTGGAGTGGGACGAAGCGATCTGTTAATTCTGTAAAAATTGCTTCACGGCGCGCACAATTGGTTTTACAAAACAATCCTGTAAAAGTGTATGTTCCTCAAATATAAAACCCTCACCGTCGGCCCGTTTGCCATGAATGCCTACATCCTCTGGTGCAGTAAAACCCTCGCCAGTGTTCTGATTGACCCGGGTGATGAAACCGATCTCATTTTGCAAACTGTTGCCGACTTAAAAGTTAAACCCGAACGAATTGTGCTCACCCACGCGCATATTGATCATGTCTGGCATGCAAAAGAGGTGCAAGACAAGTTGCAACTGCCGCTGTTTATGCACCGCAATGATTTGCCGCTGCTGGAGCGGTTGCCCTATCAAGCGCAGATGTTCGGCTTTCCGCCGCCGGCGCCGCCGCGTGTGGACGGCTTTCTCACTGAGGGCGATGAAGTGAGTTTTGGCGAAGTGCAGATGAAAATTCTGCATGCGCCCGGCCATTCACCGGGAAGCATCGTGCTTTACGGTGATGACACCGCCGTTGATGGCGATGTGCTCTTTCAAGGCTCGATTGGGCGCACGGATTTACCTTCCGGCTCGCATGAAACGTTAATGCATTCGATTCACCAAAAGCTGATGACACTTCCCGATCACACCCGTGTTTTGCCGGGGCATGGGGACGAGACGACGATTGGAATTGAGCGGAGGAGCAATCCGTTTTTGCAAAAAGATTTTAATT
>CAYZFF010000085.1:3270-14146 GCA_964477305.1 uncultured Cytophagia bacterium | reverse complement strand
TCAGCGACTCCGTGTTTTTGTTTTCACGTTTTTCGTTTTAAAGCTCTTTCATGTCCCTTCACATTCTCATCACGGACGACGACGCCAACATTGGCGCCACGTTGAGCGGCCTGTTGCGCGATCTCGGCCATCAAACCACCACCTGCACTTCCGGCGAGCAAGCTTTGGAATTGCTGCAACGCGAAGCATTTGATTTGATGTTTCTCGATGTTCGCATGTCGGGCATCGACGGCCTCGCGACGCTGCAGCGGTTGCAAGAACTGGGCGTGACGGTTCCAACGATCATGATTTCCGGCCATGCCGAAATTGACACGGCCGTAAAAGCCGTGCGTCTCGGCGCGTACAACTTTTTAGAAAAGCCGTTGCAGCCGGAACGCGTCATTCTCGAAGTGAAAAATTTTGCCGAGCGCAAACAACTCGAGCACGAGCGCAACCAACTGCGCCAACGCCTTGGCGGCGATAGCGAGATGGTGGGCCACTCGGTGACGATACAGCAACTCCGCGAGGCGATTCGCAAAGCGGCGCCCTCCGAAGCTCGCGTTCTGATCACCGGCGAAAACGGCACCGGCAAAGAGTTGGTCGCCGAAGCCATTCATCGGCAAAGCAAGCGGGCCACCGCGCCATTCGTGCGGGTCAACTGCGCGGCGATCCCACGCGAATTGATTGAAAGCGAATTGTTCGGCCACGAGCGCGGCGCGTTCACCGGCGCGATGCGCCGCAAGATCGGCCTCATCGAGCAGGCGCACACCGGCACGATTTTTCTCGATGAAATCGGCGACATGGCGCTGGAGACGCAGGCGAAGCTGCTGCGCGTGTTGCAAGAAAACGAATTGCTCCGCGTCGGCGGCACGCAGCCAATTCGTTTCGACGTGCGCGTGATTGCCGCGACCAACAAAAATCTCGAGAAAGAAATTCAGGCCGGCAACTTCCGAGACGATTTATTTTTTCGCATCGCCGTCATTCCGATTCATGTGCCGCCGCTGCGCGAGCGCCGCGAGGATATTTTAATTTTAGCCAACTATTTTTTAAATCAACTGGCGCAAGCCTATGGCCGCCGTGCCAAGCGGCTATTAGCCGAAGCCGGCACTATTTTAGAAAACTACCATTGGCCGGGCAACGTGCGCGAACTGCGCAATATTGTCGAGCGGTTGATGATCATGGGCGAAGCCGAAACCATTACCGCCGAACAGGTGCGGCAAGCCCTGCCAGTTTTGAGTTTTCCCGTTGCCGTGGCGAATACACCGGCAAAAGCTTCCACCGCAGCCGAGTACAATTTAGCCGGCGATGAGGGATTGGCGTTGCGGGATCGCGTGGAAAATTTTGAGCGGCATTTATTAGCGCGCGTCTTTAATGAGGTGCGCGGCAATGTCAGCGAGATGGCGCGCCGCCTGCGTACGGATCGCGCTAATCTGCACCGGAAACTGCAACGATATAACATTAAATAGCGAAATTCGTTGTTGCTTTTTTCCTCCAATTCTGATAATTTATTTCATAGCTCAGGTTGTACCCAACCATTCCGGAGAACAGGCGTTCGAGAAATTGCTACGGTCAAAACTTTGTTGGAATGGCGGCGAATGATTTTCTGCTCCCGGAATTTGTGAAAAATTAGGTCCACAGATTTCGACATTTGCGCCGGCCGTTTCATCATCTGGAGAACTTTATTGTGAAACGCCTGTCAATCTTTCTTGCCATCGCCGCGTCACTTAGCCTGATCGCTTATTTAAATTTAACCGCCACTCCCCGCCGCATCGACCGTATTGAACGTTACCGCCCCGGAGATTGGGTTAGTTTTGGCGTCACCCGTTATGTGAACGCGGTGTTCGTCGGGCCGCAATACACATATTTTGGCAGTTCGGCCGGGTTGCTGCGCTATGATTTTTTTCGCAACAATTGGCAAGCGCCTTATACCACCAGCGATGGTCTCGCCGACAATCAAATTTTCGCCGTGGCTTATGATGTGGGCACCGGATTTTTGTGGTGTTCCACGCGCGCGGGGGTGAGCAGTATGCATCCCTCATCGTATCGCTGGACGAATTATTCCAAAACGCAGGTCGGCATTTCCTCCGCCGATGAAGTGGTTTCGATCGGCATTGGCCGGCAATACGTATGGTTTGAAACGAGTACCGGCCGATTGTTTAAAGTGAGCAAGCTCGGCAACATTATCGTTGCAGCCGATCATGATGCGAGTGATAATATTGTTTGGTCCGGGGCGCGCACGCCGCGGCCAAATTTATTTCCTCGCTTTTTTGTGCCCGCCGGATACGTATTTGAGCCGAACGGCGTATTTCAGGATTTTCGCCTGCGCCGCGCCGAGGTGACGGATTTTATCCGTGATAATTTCGATAGTTTCTGGATGGGAACCTGGGGATTGGGGGCCTGGCGCGCGAATGTGCATCTCGAGCGCGCCGAGCTGTTGAATTTTGGCCTGGCCCAACGCCGCGTTGATGCGCTGGCGTTTGACGATAACGGCCTGTGGATCGGTGGCCACAACGAAAATATCCAAAACAACGACAATGAAATTCGCGGCATTACCCATTGGGATAATCCCTCAACGGGCGGAATCGGCGCGAATGAATGGCAATATCACGAAGCCCGCTACAATATGGATATCAGCAGCGATGAAATTAACCGCTTCGAAATTGCGGACGGCAAAGTTTACTGCGCGACGGAAGAAGGCATTACGATTTATGATCCGAAAAAAGATCGCTGGCGGCGGCTCGCGTCGAAGAGCCGGATTATTTCCGGACGCGTGAACGATGTGGCGGTTTACGACGGCTTCATTTGGGCGGCGACGGACTTTGGCTTGTACCGGGTGATCACGCGCAGTTCCACAGGCAAGGACACCGTCGGCGTTGCCGAAGTTCTGCCCAAACAGTTGTTGGGCCATCCAATTTATGATTTGGAGCGCACCGAAAATTTGTTATGGATGGGAACGAAATATGGCGCATTTGTTTACGACATGGCGAAAGACACCGGCGGTTTTGTGTCGGATACGCAAGGGCCGCACACCGAACGCACGGTAACGGTTGCGGCGAGTGATTCACTGGTTTGGTTTGGGACGACTTACGGCCTCGAAGCTTTTGACATGATCAATAAAGTTTGGTTGAATCCGCCGGCGCGCCAACAATTTGCCAATGCCAGTATCAATTATGTGCTGGCGCGACCGGAAGCTGTTTGGGTCGGCACCGATGCGGGCGTTTACAAATACAATCGCGCGCGCCAGGATTGGCGGCAATTTACAACTGAAGATGGTTTAATCGATAATCGGGTTAATGCGATTGCGGTGCAAGATGATTGGATTTGGTTCGGCACGCCGAACGGCTTGACGGCCTTTCGCTGGAATGACCCGACGCGCATCGATTGATGGTTCGACTGCGCTCACCATGACTAAAAATCATGGTGAGCGGAGCTGAGCCATGATTTTGGCCTTGTTTCTTTATATCTTTTTTCTTTCAGTGATGGACTTATTCGAGCAAGCTTCGCGGGAAATGATGGTGCAGACCCAACCACTGGCAGATCGCCTGCGCCCGCAACGGCTGGAAGATTTCGTCGGCCAGGAGCATTTGCTTTCGCCCGGCAAAGCCCTGTATGAAACGATTCAGAAAAAAGATTTGCCGTCGATCATTTTGTGGGGGCCGCCGGGTTGCGGTAAAACGACGCTGGCCCATTTGCTCGCGAAAGCGGTACAAGCGGATTTTTACGTTCTGAGCGCCGTCTCCAGTGGGGTCGCGGAAGTTCGAAAAATTTTAGAGAAGGCGGCGGCGAATCGGCAGTTCGGCAAGCGCACGGTTTTATTCATCGACGAAATTCACCGTTTCAACAAAGCGCAACAGGATGCGCTGCTGCACAGCGTTGAAGACGGCACGATCACGTTGATCGGCGCGACCACAGAAAATCCTTCATTTGAAGTCATCGCGCCGCTGCTGTCGCGCTGTCAGGTTTATATGCTCCAGCCGTTGCGCGAAGACGTTTTGCGGCAAGTCGTGGCGCGTGCTCTCAAAGTGGATGCGCAACTTCTCAAGGCTAATGTTGAATTGAATGATGACGCCGGCCGCGCGTTGGCGCAACTTGCTGCCGGTGATGCGCGGGCTTTGCTAACGGCCTTGGAATTGGCCGTCAAACTCGCGCCGCTGGATAAAACCGGCAAGCGCCGGCTCACTGTCGAGCACGTTCGCGAAGTTGTGCAGAAAAAGTTGCTGCTCTATGATCGCGCCGGTGAGAATCATTACGATACGATTTCGGCATTTATCAAAAGTGTGCGCGGCAGCGACCCGAATGCGGCGCTACATTATCTCGCGCGCATGCTCGAGTCCGGCGAAGATCCGAAATTCATTGCGCGGCGCTTGATTATTCTGGCCAGCGAAGATGTCGGCAATGCCGATCCGCAAGGGCTTGTAGTTGCGACTTCGGCATTTACCGCCATTACTTACATCGGCATGCCGGAAGGTGGTCTGGTTTTAGCGCAAGCCACAACCTATTTGGCTTCGGCGCCGAAAAGCAACGCGTCGTACAAAGCGTTGACGGCTGCGACCAAAGATGTCAAAGAGAAGCCGCTCGGCCCGATTCCGCTGCACCTGCGCAACGCGCCAACGCCGCTGATGGCACAACAGGGTTACGGCGTGGAATACCAATATCCGCATGATTATCCCGAAAATTTTATCGAGCAAAATTATTTGCCGGAAAATTTGCGCGAGGCCTTATATTATGAACCGACGTCGAACGGCTTGGAGGCGAGCCTGGCCCAGCGGCTACGGCGGTGGTGGATGAAATATCGCGAGAAAAATTAAAATTTTTTCAGCCAGGAAAGGAACTTTAAGTTATGCCACGTGAAGTGATTATTGCCGGCGCTTGCCGCACGCCGATTGGCGCGTTTCAAGGCTCGCTGGCGGCTTTCACAGCCTCGGAATTGGGGGCGATAGTCGTTAAAGAAGCAGTGCAACGTGCCGGTTTAGATCCGAAAAAAATTGATGAAGTCATCATGGGCTGCGTCTTGCCCGCGGGCGTTGGACAAGCGCCGGCGCGGCAGGCTGCACTCAAAGCCGGCTTGCCGGTCGAGGTGACATGCATGACGATCAACAAAGTTTGTGGCTCCGGCATGAAAGCGGTGATGCTTGCCGCGCAGGCGATCATGGTTGGCGACGCCGACGTGATCGTTGCCGGCGGCATGGAGAGCATGTCAAACTCGCCCTATTTATTGAGCAAAGCTCGCGATGGTTACCGTCTCGGTCACGGGGAGTTGATTGACAGCATGATCAAAGACGGGTTGTGGGATGTTTACAATAATTTTCACATGGGCAACGCCGCGGAAATTTGTGCGCGCGAATGCAATATTCCGCGCAAAGCGCAGGACGATTTCGCGGTGATGAGTTACAAGCGAGCCTTGATGGCGCAGGAGAACGGCATTTTTAATAAAGAAATCGTGCCGGTGCCGCTCCCGCAGAAAAAGGGTGAGCCGGCTTTCATTAAAATAGATGATGAGCCACAAAAAGTAAATTTTGAAAAAATGTTGGCGCTGCGGCCGGCCTTCGACAAAGAAGGCACGGTGACCGCCGCCAATGCTTCCAAAATCAATGATGGCGCTGCTGCGGTCGTGGTGATGGCCAAAGAAGTCGCGGACAAGCTCGGCGTCAAACCGCAGGCGAAATTGATCGACCAAGCTTCTGCTGCGAAAAAACCGGAATGGTTCACCACCGCGCCACTCGACGCCATTGAGAAAATTCTAAAGAAATCCGGCTTTGCGCTCAATCAAATTGATTTGTTTGAAATCAACGAAGCGTTTGCTGTTGTGGCCTTGGCGGCGCAACAAAAGCTCGGCATTCCGCTGGACAAATTGAACGTGCACGGCGGGGCCGTAGCCCTCGGCCATCCGATTGGCGCCAGCGGCTGCCGCATTCTCGTCACGCTCGTTCACGCCTTGCAAGAATACAAAAAGCAATACGGCATGGCCGCCATTTGCCTCGGCGGCGGTGAAGCCTCGGCGGTGATTGTGGAGAATGTAGGATGAAATTGCTCAACAACTGGCAACCGTGAGGCTCACATGGAACGTATCGGTGTAATTGGCGGTGGGACCATGGGCAACGGGATTGCACATGTGTTCGCGCAATTTGGTTACGCAGTGACCCTGGTCGATGTCAAGCAGGAATTTATTGACCGGGCCTTAACTGCGATTAAAAGCAATTTAGAACGCCAAGCGAAAAAAGGCGTTATCGCGGCAGATGCGGTTACGGCCATCTTAGAACGGATTGCGACGGCAACAGCCTTGCAAGCTTTGGCGAATTGTGAATTGGTTGTCGAAGCGGCAACGGAAGACGCGATACTCAAGAAAAAAATCTTTGCGGAATTGGATGACGTGTGTTCGCCCGCGACGATTTTGGCGAGCAACACCTCCTCGATTTCCATCACCGAAATTGCCGCCGCCACCAAGCGGCCGCGAAAAGTTATCGGCATGCACTTTTTCAATCCGGTGCCGGTGATGACACTCGTCGAGGTGATTCGCGGGTTGGACACCGACGCTGAGACGTTCAATACCGTGATGCAACTTAGCAAAGCCCTCGGCAAAACGCCGGTCGAGGTGAATGACTACCCCGGCTTCGTGTCGAATCGCGTGCTCATGCCGATGCTCAACGAAGCGATTTATTGCGTCATGGAAGGTGTTGCGTCAAAAGAGGCGGTTGACACGGTGATGAAATTGGGCATGAATCATCCGATGGGGCCGCTGGCGCTGGCGGATTTTATCGGGCTTGATGTGTGTTTGCATATTATGGAAGTGTTGCACCGACAATTGGGCGATGACAAATATCGCCCGTGTCCGCTGTTGCGCAAAATGGTTGCAGCGGGCCATCTTGGAAAAAAAACGGGACAAGGTTTTTATTTGTATACGTGAATTGCAAATAGAACCCCGCAACGGTGGGGTTCTATTTAAAATCTGAGGAAATGAGGACAACATGGATTTCAATTTAACCGAAGAACAAAAACAAATTCGCGAGGAAGTGCGCCGTTTTGCCGAAACCGAGATTGCGCCGGATGCGGCCGAGCGCGATGCCCAGGAAAAATTTGCCGAAAAGCAAATTAAAAAACTGCGCGAGCTGGGTTATATGGGCATGACGGTCAGCACGCAATACGGTGGCCAAAGCGCGGATACGATAAGCTACGTCCTGGTTGTCGAAGAACTATCGAAAGTTGACGCTTCCATCGGAGTGGCGCTGTCGGTGAATAATTCGCTGGTTTGCTATGGCCTCGAAAAATTTGCCAACGAAGCGCAAAAACAAAAATATCTGGTGCCGCTGGCGAGCGGCAAAGCGCTGGGGGCTTATTGTCTCTCCGAACCGGGCACCGGCAGTGACGCCGGCAATATGATGACCGTGGCGGAAAAACGCGACGGGTATTATATTCTCAATGGCGCCAAAAATTTCATTACCAACGGTATTCATGCCGATCACCTGATCGTTTTTGCGACGTTGGACAAAACTTCCGGCACGAAAGGCGTTTGTGCTTTCATTGTCGAGCGCGCGTTCGCCGGCGTTGCCGTCGGCAAAAAGGAAAAGAAGCTCGGTATCCGCAGCAGCGATACGGCGATGTTGAATTTTGACAATGTGAAAGTGCCGGCGGAAAATTTGCTCGGACAAGAAGGGAAGGGTTTTAGCATTGCCATGGGAATTCTCGATGTTGGCCGCATCGGTATTGCGGCACAGGCGCTCGGCATCGCGCGCGCCGCTTTTGAAGCTGCGTTGAAATACGCCAAGGAGCGCCAACAATTCGGCCAGCCGATCGTCAATTTTCAAGCCATCAATTTTATGCTCGCGGATATGGCGACGGATATTGATGCGGCCCGGTTGCTCATTTATCAGGCCGCGGTGGCCAAGGATCGCGGCGAGAAATTTTCAACGCACTCGGCCAAGGCCAAACTGTATGCTTCGCGAGTCGCAGTTGATTGCGGCACGAAAGCCGTACAGATTTTCGGCGGCGCCGGTTATTTGAAAGATTATCCAGTCGAACGTTACATGCGCGACGCCCGCATCACGGAGATTTATGAAGGCACCTCGGAAATTCAACAACTCGTGATCGCCCGCAGTTTGATGGGTTGAGCGCGCTCGTAGTTGCGCCTTCAGGCATTGCGCGTTCATCCGAACACAATGCCCGAAGGCAGCACTACTAACATTTAGAGGAGAGGAAAAATGGCACGACTACCCAACGGTAAACCGGCCCATATCGGCAGGTTACATAAAGAAAAAAATGCAAAACTCGTTAAGCCCGCTTTGCCTCCGACCGGTTTCGATGTAAAAACCAAAATTTGGTTCAATGGCAAGATGGTGCGTTGGCACGAGGCGACCATCCACGTGATGTCGCACGTCGTGCATTATGGTTCCAGCGTATTTGAAGGTTTTCGCTGTTATGAGACGCTGCAGGGGCCCGCGCTGTTTCGGCTGAAAGATCATATTGACCGTTTGTTTGATTCGGCGAAGATTTATCGTATCGACATGCCGTTTACCAAAGCGGAGATTATGCAAGCCTGCATTGAGGTGGTGCGTCTCAACAAACTGAAAGCCTGTTATCTTCGCCCGGTCGCATTTCGCGGCTATCACAGCCTTGGCGTTGATCCGCGGCTCTGCCCGACGCAAGTGGCTATTGCCGCTCTCATGTGGGGCAAATACCTTGGCCCGGAAGCGCTTAAAAACGGTGTCGATGTGCGTGTCGCCTCGTGGAATCGGATGCGCCCCAACACATTTCCGTCCATGGCGAAAGCGGCGGCGAACTACATGCCCTCGCAACTGGTGAAGCTGGAGGCCAAGATGGATCAATACGTCGAAGGCATTATGCTGGATGGCAACGGCTATGTGAGTGAAGGCAGCGGCGAAAATATTTTTCTGGTGTATCGCGGCAAAATTTATACGCCACCGTTTTCGTCGAGCATTCTGCCGGGCATTACGCGCGATTGCGTGATTGAAATGGCGAAGGATTTCGGTTATGAAGTCGTCGAGGCGCCAGTGCCGCGCGAGATGCTGTATGTGGCAGACGAAGTCTTTTTTACCGGCAGCGCCGCGGAAATCACGCCCATTCGTTCGATTGATCGCATAATGATTGGTAACGGTAAATGCGGACCGCTGACTGAGCGCTTGCAAGATAAGTTTTTTGCTATCATCGAAGGCCGCGAAGAAGATGTTTATGATTGGTTAACTTTTGTGCGTTGAGACGACAGATTGCCGGCATAACAAAATTCCCAGAGGGAAAATCCCATAGAAATGACTCAGGCGTTTCGGTGGGATATATTTTCAACAACCGGTTTGGCATTGCAATATTGAAGTTGTTTCGGCGGTAAAAAATAAGGTTGCAAATTTCATTATTTTGTCTTAAGTACTTAATAGGCCGGGAGTGAGAAGAATCACGGCCAGTTAGAGTTTGTCAGCTCATTGGTTTTAAATTTGGATGACGATGTCACAAGGCAGCGGACGCCGCCGAGCGCGAGAATTTGCTCTGCAAGCGTGTTATGCTCATGAGTTGTCCGGTAATCCGCCGGAACAAATCGTGGGCGAGGTGATTAACACTCAGGATGAAGCGGGTGCGGTGCTGGAATTTGCCGCCGCGCTGTTTCGCCGCACCGTGGCGGAAAACTCTTTTTTTGACATGCTGATCCGGCGCAAAGCCGTCAATTGGGAGTTCAATCGCATCGCGATCATGGACAAGCTTATTTTGCGCCTGGCGTTGAGCGAGTTTCTTTACTTTCCCGACATCCCGCCCAAAGTGACGATCGATGAGGCGATTGAGATCGCCAAAAAATTCAGCACCGAAAAAAGCGGACGTTTCGTCAACGGCATTCTCGACGCCGTGCTCATTGACTTGCGCCAGGAAGGCCGCTTACAGAAAAAAGGCCGCGGCTTGAGCGAGGGGAATGAGGAAGCTTGATGATTTCGGAATATGATAAAAGAATGAAACGAATAAAGGTGAAAAAATGCCCGTCGATATAACAATCTCTTTACCGGAAAGTGTTATCGAACATGCGCAGCGTTTCGGTGGAACGACACGGCGAGATGCGAAAACGGTTTTGGCGGACGCATTGGAAATGATCTGGCCAACATTAGAGGTCTCGCCGGAGAATGAGCTTTATCTTTCTGTCTCCAGTCTTTCAGACGCGGAAGTGTTGGCATTAGCCGATATCAAAATGCATCCCATCCAAAATCAACGATTGGGCGAGCTTCAAGAAAAAGGAAAAGCGCTGGGACTAACGATCGATGAACGTTATGAACTGATGGCGCTCATACAAATTTACCAGTTGGGACAACTTCGCAAATCTGAAGGCATGGCTGAGGCGGTGCGACGCGGTTTGCGCCCTCCGTTATCTGCATGACCCATCTTTCCGAAAACGTCAAGCAACGCGTGCGGCGAAGGGCGGGGAATCGTTGTGAATATTGTTTGTGCCATCAAGATTACGTTTTGGGTTGGCTGCAAATTGATCATGTCATGCCAACTGCCAAGGACGGCGCAGATGATGACGACAATTTGTGTTTGGCATGTGAGTTTTGCAACCAATACAAATGGACGAAAACCGATGGCCTCGATCCTCAAAGTGGACAATGGGTGCCTTTGTTTAATCCTCGCCGACAGAACTGGATGGATCACTTTTCATGGAGTAAAAATGGCGAAGAGATTATCGGCCTTACTGCCATTGGCCGGGCCACCGTAATTGCTCTTAGGTTGAATAATGCTTTGGCAATAATCGTTCGTCAAAATTGGATTAAAGCTGGTTGGCATCCTCCAATCATTCAATGATTGCCGAGGAGCCGAATTTTTCATATTGCATTTGAATTAAGGATCAGTGAGTTTACCTTCATGAGTCTATTAACCAAAATTTTCGGCAGCAAACACGATCGTGATATCAAGC
>CAYZFF010000085.1:0-3170 GCA_964477305.1 uncultured Cytophagia bacterium | reverse complement strand
TTCATGAGTCTATTAACCAAAATTTTCGGCAGCAAACACGATCGTGATATCAAGCGCATTCATCCATTGGTGGATGAAATCAACGAAATTTATCAAACCTTGCGCGATCTTTCGGACGGCGAATTGCGCGCCAAAACGGATAAATTTAAAGCCCAAATCAACGAGGCGGTGGCCGAAGTGCGCACCGAGCTTACTCAGCTTACGGCGTTATTGCATGGCGAAAGCGAAACCAATGGCGTCGAGCGCGCCGAGGTCGAACCTAAGCTTTCGACGGAAGAATTACGGAATCAAGTTGCCGAGTTAGAAAAGGAAGAGCGGCAAACTATTAAAGAAGCGCTCGACACGATTCTTCCTGAGGCTTTTGCTGTGGTGCGGGAAACTTGCCGCCGCTTATGTGGACAAACGTGGAACGTCGTCGGCCATCCAATTAAATGGGACATGGTGCCCTATGATGTGCAATTGATCGGTGGCATCGTGCTGCACGAAGGAAAAATTTCCGAAATGGCGACCGGCGAAGGCAAAACGTTGGTGGCAACGCTGCCGTTGTATTTGAATGCGCTGGCCGGCAAAGGGGCACATCTCGTCACCGTCAACGATTATCTCGCCCGCCGCGACTGTGAGTGGATGGGGAAAATTTTTGAGTTTCTCGGATTGCGCGCGGCGTTTATCACTAACGATATGAATCCGCCGCAACGCCGGGAAGCCTACAGTGCCGACATTACTTACGGCACCAACAACGAGTTCGGCTTTGATTATCTGCGCGACAATATGGCTGTGCGTCCGGAAGATCAGGTGCAGCGCGGACATTATTTCGCCATCGTCGATGAAGTCGATTCGGTGCTGGTCGATGAAGCGCGCACACCGCTGATTATTTCCGGGCCGGTGGAACAGAGCGTCGATCAGTACGATGCGATGAAGCCGCGTGTCGATAAATTGGTCAATACCCAGACGCAACTCGTAAACCGCTTGATGTCCGAAGCGGAAAAACTTTTGCAAAACGAGAAAACCGAATATGAAGCCGGGGTCAAGCTTCTGCAAGTGCAACGCGGCGCTCCGAAAAACAAGCGCTTCATGAAACTCTTGCAGGAAGCCGGCACCAAAAAGCTGATTCATCGCGTCGAAAGCGACTACTTGCGCGACAAAAAGATGCACGAACTCGACGAAGATTTATATTTCGCCATCGATGAAAAAGCGCATACGATTGACACCACCGAGAAGGGCCGCGACTATCTTTCGCCGAATGAGCCGGAAATGTTTGTTTTGCCCGACCTCGGCGAAAAGATGCATGCGTTGAATACCGACGAGACGCTGTCAATTGACGAGAAAGAAAAACGCAAAGCCGAATTGACCAAAGAATACGCCGAAAAAAGCGACCGCGTGCACAGCATTTCGCAATTGCTGCGTGCTTATTCGCTTTATGAAAAAGACGTTGAATATGTTGTTAATGAAGGCAAGGTTTTAATTGTTGACGAATTTACCGGCCGGCTGATGCCGGGGCGGCGTTATTCCGATGGTTTGCACCAGGCCCTCGAGGCAAAAGAAGGCGTGCGCGTTGAAGGCGAGACGCAAACGCTGGCAACGATTACACTGCAAAATTATTTTCGCATGTATCACAAGCTGGCAGGTATGACCGGCACGGCAGAAACGGAAGCCGGCGAGTTTTGGGAAATTTATAAGCTTGACGTCACGGTCATTCCGACCAATCAGCCGATCCGCCGCCAAGATGACGAAGACCAGATTTATCGCACGCGCCGGGAAAAATACAATGCGGTGATCGAAGACATTGCCAAACTGCATGAGAAGAAACATCCGGTGCTCGTCGGCACAATTAGCGTCGAAGTTTCGGAAACGCTCAGCCGCATGTTGAAGCGGAAAGGAATTCCGCATAAAGTGTTGAATGCGAAGTACCACCAACAGGAAGCCGAGATCGTTTCGCTCGCCGGCCAGCCGGGCGCGGTGACGATTGCGACCAACATGGCCGGCCGCGGTACGGATATTAAGCTCGGCAAGGGCGTGGTGCTTGCGCCGGAGAATCATCAGTGCGCGCTGAAGTATCACGAGAATGATTCGAAGCCGGTTTGTCCGCATCTCGACGAATACAAATGCCGCGAGGCCGTGCCGTGCGGCTTGCACATCATCGGCACCGAACGCCACGAAGCGCGGCGCATCGATCGGCAGTTGCGCGGCCGTTCCGGCCGGCAGGGCGATCCCGGCTCGTCGCGTTTTTATCTCTCGCTCGAAGATGATTTGATGCGGCTCTTTGGCTCGGAGCGCATCGCCTCGGTGATGGATCGCCTCGGCGCCGAAGAGGGCGAGGTGATCATACACGGCATGGTGACACGCTCGATTGAGCGCGCACAGAAACGTGTTGAAGGCCACAATTTCAGCATCCGCAAACACCTGCTCGAATACGACGACGTGATGAATAAGCAGCGCACGGTGATCTACAATCAACGGGCGCAGGCGTTGCGCGGCGAAAATTTGCGGGATGAAGTTTTGCAAATGATTGATAACTATATCGCCGGCAAAGTTGGATTGTATTGCGGCAGCCCACATGCGGACGAATGGGACTGGGACGGTTTGCAAAATTTTTTCCAACGCATTTTTCTCGCAGCCTTGCCGGAAGGTTTGCGCACGCGCAGTGAGTTGACTGCGACCGAGGTGCAAGAAACCCTGAGCCAGCAAGCCCGCGCGGCCTACGAACACAAAGAAACTTTTGTCTCGCCGAAAATCATGCGGCAAATCGAGCGGCTGGCGACATTGCGCGCGATCGACGAGAAATGGCGCGAGCATCTGTATGAGATGGATCAGTTAAAAGAAGGCATCAATCTCCGCGCCTACGGCCAGAAGGACCCGCTGCTCGAATACAAGAGCGAAGGCTTTCGCATGTTTGAAGAAATGCTTGGACAAGTCGACGAGCAGATTATTGAAACCGTTTTCAAAACGCAAGTCGTGGAACCGCCGCCGGTGCGTCGCCGCATGCCACAACAATTGGCGACCGTGCATCAGTCTTCCGCCGGTATGGGATTTCAAGGCGCATCGGCAGCACCGACGGCGCCTCCTGCAGGCAAGCGCCAACCGATTGTGGTGGACGAAAAAATCGGCCGCAATGATCCTTGCCCATGCGGCAGCGGGAAGAAGTATAAGAAATGTCACGGTGTGGAGGCGTA
>CAYZFF010000084.1:0-14148 GCA_964477305.1 uncultured Cytophagia bacterium | reverse complement strand
TTAACTGCAGATACGGTTTTGCTCTTTCTCACGCAATGTCGAATTTAGGATGGTTTGTGCGCTGTGCGGTGTGGTTGCCATATCTTTGGCGTGCCGGCGATCTCCAAGCGGTATTGAGATTGGCGCGCCAAAACTGTGATTCAGGATTTCAGCAACAAGCATTGAGGAGACGCCTTTGGGATTAACCGCATGCGGCTGGTGTGCAATCATCGAAATTGACTTTTGCGAATAATAAGCCCACAAGAAAGATGTGGGCGCCTTGGCGTGCAAGATTGCCCAAAACATTGGGCTTGTAAGTCGAAGGCGGAATATCGTCACGGTTCGGCCTGCATAAGTGATCGGTATTCCGCCTTTTTAGTTTTTTGCCGGCGCACAATGTTGATCATTGGTTGAGGCTGGCCACCGTCTAAAATTAATACGGATGTAAGCGCCTTGGCGTGCAGGCGAATTACCCGTAGGGAGTTGGGCCTGTAAGTCGAAGGCGTAGCATCCTTACACCTGCTGGTGAGCGATGCTACGCTTTTTGGGATAAGATGAAACAAACAACAATTATTGTAAGAACAGGAGCTTTTGAATTATGACTGAAATGATCCCATTTCATCGCCCTCTAATCGATGAGAGCGAAATCAACGCGGTGATCGAATGCCTGCGTTCCGGCTGGCTTACCACCGGGCAGCGGGCGATGGAGTTTGAAAAAAAGTTTGCCGAATATGTCGGCGCGCCGCATGCGGTGGCCTGCAACTCCTGCACCGCTGGCATGCATCTCGCCCTCGCGGCATTGGGCATTGGGCCCGGCGACGAAGTGATTACGACGCCGTATACGTTTGTCGCCACGTGCGAAGCGATTCAATACCTTGGCGCCCGTCCGGTGTTTGTCGATATCGATCCGCAAACGTTGAATATGAACCCGGATTTGCTGCAATCGGCATTGACCGAGCGCACCCGCGCGATTGTGCCGGTGCATTTTGCCGGCCATCCGGTCGAGATGGCAACGGTGATGAATTTTGCGCGCCGGCACAATTTGAAAGTGATGGAAGATGCCGCCCATGCCACCGAATCGGAAATTTTTGCGCCGAAAAACGGCGCCGCGCCTCACGCCGTGGGCGTTGGCAAAATCGGCACGATCAGCGATGCAACATGCTTCAGTTTTTATGCGACCAAGAATTTGACCACCGCGGAAGGCGGCATGATTACTTGCAGCGACCCCGATTTAGCTGCGCACATGCGCCGTTTGTGTTTGCACGGCCTCAGCCGCGACGCTTGGAAACGTTACACCTCCGCAGGCTCGTGGTATTATGAAGTTTTAGAACAAGGTTACAAATACAATTTGACTGACGTGGCCGCTTCGATCGGTCTTGCGCAATTGGGAAAGTTGGAAAAAATGTGGGAACGGCGTGCCGAAATTGCAACGCGTTTCAATGCGGCGTTCAGCGGGATGGCGGAGCTGGAAATTCCCACGACCCGGCCCAATGTTCGGCATGGCTGGCATTTGTATGTCTTGCGGCTGAATCTGGAAAAACTCACGATTAACCGCAGCAAGTTTTTTGAGGCCATGCGTGAACGCGGCGTTAACTGCTCGGTGCATTTTATTCCGTTGCATTTGATGCCGTATTATCATAAAACCTACGGCCTGCGCCCGGGCGATTTTCCGGAAGCGGAGCGCCAATTTGAACGCGTGATTTCACTGCCGTTGTATCCGGCGATGACGGAAGCAGAAGTGGAGCGCGTGATCGCCGCCGTTCAACAAGTGGTGACAGAGAACCTGCGCCAACCCAACGTGATGGCAACGTCATCGAAAGGAATGAATTATGACACCCGACAAACAGCGTTTGTTTGATATCATCGCCGCGGTGTTGTTACTGCTCTTCAGCGCGCCCCTGATGCTGACGGTTGCGGCGCTGGTTAAAATTTCTTCACCGGGCCCGGTTTTTTGCCGCCAAAGACGCTTTAGCCGCGGCGGCAAAATGTTTCGGATTTTGCAATTTCGCGCCACCGTGGCGGTGCAAAACGGCGGCCCCAGTCTGGCGGTTACCGGCCCGCGCCGGGTTACGCCAATCGGCCGGTTTTTGCGTCACACCCGGCTCGTCGCGTTGCCGCAGCTCCTCAGTGTGTTGCGTGGCGACACGAGCCTGTTTGGGGTGCGTCCCCAGCCCGCGGAAGAGGATGATGGGGATCGGCATTTTCGAGCGCTGCGGCCGGCGTTGTGATTTGCAGTGAATTTTGTTGTTCAAAACTATGAGTGGTGTTCCACGGGAAGAACATCTCCCGTTGACTTAATCAAGATGAGTTGTATGAAACCGCAAGGGGAATTATATGTGGCTTAATCGTATTCCGCCTTTGGCACGACGCGTGTTGCTTGTGCTTTCAGATTTTGGCAGTATTGGCTTGTCGTTGTATCTCTCGTTTTACGTGCGTTTCGACGGCAACATGCCCAGCGATCAATCATGGCTCATGCGTCAATTGTTTTTGGTCCAACTGCCGATTCGGCTCGGATTTTTTTATTTCTACGGCCTATATCGCGGCATGTGGCGTTACGCCAGCATGCAAGATTTGATGACGATTTTTCGCGCGGTGTCGCTGAGCTCGCTGGTCGCGATGGCCGCGGTTATGCTCAGCCAGAGTTTCCCCGGCCTGCCGCGCTCGGTGTTTGTGATGGATTGGATTTTCACGGTGACCTTCGTTGGCGGCGTGCGCTTTTTGGTGCGCGCGTTGCAAACATATCCTTTTAATCAGAAAAGCGGCAAGCGGGTTCTGATCTTCGGCGCTGGTGACGCCGGTGAAGGTTTGTTGCGGCGCATTAACGTCAGCGGCACGGATCTGCGGGTGATTGGTTTTGCCGATGATGCGCCCCCAAAACAAATGATGCGCATTCACGGCGTGCCGGTGCTTGGCGGCCGCAAAGATTTGCCGGCGCTCGTTTTGCGCCATCAAATTGAAGAAATCTTTATCGCCATTCCTTCCGCGCCGCCCGCGGTTTTTCGGGAGATTGTTTCGGAGTGTCACGGTGTCAAAGTACGATTCCGCCGCGTGCCATCATCAAAGGATCTGCTGAATGGCCGCCTGGCATTAAGTCATTTGCCCGAAGTTCAACTCGAGGATTTGTTGGGCCGCGCGCCGGTCACGCTGGAAAATGAAAATGTTGTCACTTTTCTGCGGGATAAAATCGTTATGGTGACAGGTGCAGGGGGGTCGATCGGCTCCGAACTTTGCCGGCAGATTGCGCATTTCAAACCACGCCATTTAATTATGTTGGACCAGGCGGAAAATGGTTTGTATGAAGCCGACATGGACATGCGTCAGAAAAAGCTCGATATTAACCGCAACCTGGTCATTGCCGATATCACCGACGCCCGACGGGTGAGCGAAGTGTTTGCGAAATATCGTCCGCAGATCATTTTCCACGCGGCGGCGCACAAACACGTGCCGATGATGGAAATGAATAAAAAGGAGGCGATTAAAAATAATGTGCTCGGCTCGCGCACTCTGGCGGAAGCCGCGCATCGTTTCGATGCCGAGAAGTTTGTCATGATTTCGACCGACAAAGCAGTCAACCCCACTTCGATTATGGGCGCTTCTAAACGGCTGGCGGAAATGTTGTTGCAGGGCATGTCCAAGCGGAGTTTTACTGCATTTACCACCGTTCGCTTCGGCAATGTTTTGGGCAGCAACGGCAGCGTCGTGCCGTTGTTTAAAAAGCAGCTTCTGCTCGGCGGGCCGTTGACCGTTACCCATCCTGACATCGAGCGTTTCTTCATGACGATACCAGAGGCGGTACAATTGGTATTACAAGCCGGCGCGATGGGCAAAGGTGGTGAAATTTATATTCTTGACATGGGGCAACCGATAAAAATTGTTGATCTGGCGCGCAACCTGATCACCCTTTCCGGATATACGCCGGAAGATATCGGCATTAAATTCGTCGGGCTGCGTCCGGGCGAGAAGTTGTACGAAGAATTGTGGATTACTGATGAAAAAGTGTTGCCAACCGGTAACAGCAAGATCATGATCGCCCAAGCCACCCCGCCCGCGGAATCGTTGGATGACGATGTTGACGATCTGTTACATTTGATTGGCAGCGGCGGCAACGAAGAAAAAGTGCTTGAACAATTTTGCCGTTTAGTAACAAATTATAAGTTGCCGGTGGAAAATAGCGCCGACGCCAAGCCGGCGCTGCCCACGGCAACCGTGATGAACGGTAAGAGTTTGCACGCCGCGTAATTTGATCGTAAAGACAAGTTAAAATTTTTCGCCGGATTCCACTGCCAATACTGCGATCTGCCAAACTAACTTTTACGGCAAGGCGCAGCACGTGCAGCGGGTTTCGGCGAAATTTTTTGTTTTTATATACAAATGAAGGTAGTGTGGACTTTAACGTACGGGCGAGGCGATTCTGATTTCGCAGCATAAGCGCATACAACTTCGCAATCTCGTTTGGGGCTTTCTCGGATCTATGCGTGACAGCGAAGAAAAATTTTCTCCTTTCGAAACAAGCTGGCGTGCCACCCGCAACACTGCCGTTCGTGAAAGCTTGTTGCCGATAGCGATCGGATTGAGCGTACTTTATTTCTTTATCGCAGTAAGTCATGCGCTACTGTTGCCGGAACCGGTAGCCGTGCCGATGAGTCTTGTGGCGCTGATAACCGGAATGGCATTCACGGGGTTACGCTTCGCGTTGCGCCGCTGGCCCCTGCCGCTACATTGGGCGCATCCGGTGGCCGCAGCGGCGGCTGGATTGGTGTTGGTTAATTGTTTTCTGCACCTTTATTTTGTTCCCGAACCGCAACAAACGACGAATCTGTTGTTGTTGATTGTAGGAGTAGGTTTTCTCCTGCTTTCGACCCGCTGGTTGACGGTAACCATTCTCACTACCCTCGCCGGCTGGGCGCTGCTGGTCTGGATCGCGCCACCCTCGCCGAACTGGATGCATTTTGGCTTTGCTCTTTATATGGGAACAATTCTCTCCGTGATGGTTCACACCGTTCGCCTCAATACTTTAAAAAACCTTGAAATATTGCGCCAGCAAGATGAGCGCCGTAAAGCTGAGTTGGAGGCGGCGTTGAGCGCCACCGAAGCGGCGCGCCGCGCGGCCGAAGCGATAAAACAGGATTTGATGCAGAGCGAAGCCCGTTTGCGGCTGGTGACGAATCAAATGCCGGCAGTGTTATGGACTACCGATTCCGATTTGCGCATCACTTCGTCGTTGGGGATGGGCTTGTCGGCTCTCGATCTCCAGCCGCAGGAAGTGCTGGAAATGATGCGTTTGAAATATTCGCCGGCGCCGGAGTTTTTGCCGATGGTCGCGCATCGCCGCGCGCTGGAGGGCGAATCCGCGAAATACGAGATTAATTGGAAAGAGCACACTTTCGGTTGTCAGGTGGAGCCTTTGTATGATGCCAACAAAAACTTAATCGGTACGATTGGGATTGCTTTTGATATTACCGCCCGAACCGGGGGATGGTTGGTTGATTGCCGCTGTCAAAATGCCCGGCAACGCTGAGCTTGAATGCATTCATGATCTGCCGAAATTCGTGCCCGATCTTCCGGCGAAAGCTTATCTCCTCAATCCCTTTGATTTTTCCCAATTGTTGGGAATAGTGATAAATACCGTTGCGAATAAACGCGTAGATCGGTGATGCATTTGTTTTTTCGCGGCTTCCGTTAACTTCACATGCAATCATCATTTTTAAGCATTAATGCGAGCAAAGCTGTAGCGTAGCTCTCCGTTTCGGGCACTCACTCCGAGGGCTTTACCAAGTCAGATTGACTTTGATACTGAGTTTTTAAATTTTGAAGCCTGTTGTAAATTCTATAACCGCAGCGTTTTCCGCAAATTTTGCCGGCGCACGTATTCAAAGATAGATTGACCGCGCATGGGGTGGAAAAGGTTGTGCGTGAGGGGATGAAAATCTTCAGACTCTTTCATTATATTAAAGCCGTTATCCATTTACAACCTCAGGGAAAATTCATCGGCATATTTTTAATCGCCGGCGCCTTGCTTGTTACGCCAATTGACGCCAAACATTTTTCAGATGCAAACATGAGCGCCGACGGTGACTGAGACCATCCCCGCAGGTAATATTTTACCGGAGTACTAATGAATCGAATATTCGCCTCCGTAAACTGGACGCGAGTAATTTGGGTGCTCGCCGCGATTTTTATGGTGTGGAGCATCACACTCATCATTTCTGTCAACCGCGAGCAGGCTGAAATCGCCCGCGAGGCAGGCGTGATCAGCAAATTAAACGGCATTGTCCAAAGCATTTTTGCGTTGGAAAAAAGCCTCAAGACCGTGGAACTGGATAGCAGTTCGCGCTGGCCCATTTTGTATAACAATTATCGGACGCGCCGCGCGGAATTTGATCCCGGCGACCCGAATTTTCGCGATCTGCAGGTGAATTTGATTCGTACCGATTCGTTACTGATTCGCATTGGCCGTTTGCACGCGGATTGGAGACGGGCCGGAACGGATTTGGCGCTGCAGAAAAGTCTGGAAGTTGATTTTTATCGCGAAATCAATGTGGCGACCATGGAAGTGCAGAACGCTATGCAGATCATGCGGCAACGCTCCAGCCGGATTTCTATGGCGATGGCCGGCAATGGGTATGCGCTGTTTGGCCTCGTGCTGGTTGCTTGCGCCCTCGCGGCTGCGGTGGCGTGGCTGCTTCGCATGCTGCAAGAAGATAGGGCAAAAATTCAGGAAGCTGATACCGCCTTGCGCACCGGTGCAGAGCGTCTCCGGCAGATTTTTGAACACGCCCCCCTCGGAATGGCGATGTCAACGCTGGAGGGGAAGTTCATTCAGGTGAACCCTGCTTTTGGTAAATTGCTCGGCTATACTGAAGCGGAATTGTTGCGGCGTCAAACGGCAGAGGTTTGTCACCCCGATGACCTGGCCGTGCAACATAAGCTCGTGAATCGTTTGCAGCGTGGCGAAATAGCCACCGTACAATTGGAAAAACGATATTTGAATAAAAAGGAACAAACGATTTACACTCTGGTGCAAACGAGTTTAATACGAGAGGCCGACGGCGCGGCGCCGCG
The DNA here is from genome assembly GCA_964477305.1 of uncultured Cytophagia bacterium. Taxonomy (GTDB): domain Bacteria; phylum Zhuqueibacterota; class Zhuqueibacteria; order Zhuqueibacterales; family Zhuqueibacteraceae; genus Zhuqueibacter. The sequence continues at coordinate 7,107 of CAYZFF010000084.1, read as the reverse complement.
ATTAATCGAGCAAGTTATCGATGTGACGGAACGCCAGCAGGAAGAATTTGCCCGCCGGCAAAGCGAAGGGCGTTTCCGCGAAATGGCGGAGAATATCGACGAAGTGTTTTGGTTGACCGATCCTGCGAAGAACGAAGTGTTTTACGTCAACACCGCTTACGAAAAAATCTGGAGCCGTTCCGCGCAAAGCTTGTATGAAACGCCGCAGACATGGCTGGATGCCATTCACCCCGAAGATCGCGAGCGCGTGCGCAAAGCCGCGTTGACGAAGCAAGTGATTGGACAATACGACGAAACCTATCGCATTCAGCGGCCCGACGGTGAGACGCGCTGGGTGCGCGACCGCGCTTTCCCGATTCGCGACGAACAAGGCTCGGTTTATCGCCTCGCCGGCCTGGCCGAAGATATTACGGAACGTAAACAGGCCGAGGCGGTGGTGCATGGCAGCGAGCAGCGTTGGAGCTTGGCCATTGAAGGCAGCGACGCGGGCGTATGGGATTGGGAAGTGCGGGCCAATAAAGTTTTTTATTCGCACCGGTGGAAAGCCATGCTCGGCTATCAAGAGCATGAAATCGGCGACAGTTTGGATGAATGTTATTCGCGCGTTCACCCTGAAGATTTGCCGGCGATGGTCGCCGCCCTGGAAAAGCATTTGCGCGGCGAATCACCCATTTACATTTCTGAGCATCGGAAACGTTGCAAAGACGGCCGTTATAAATGGGTGCAAGATCGCGGCAAAGTGATTTTACGGACTGCGGAGGGCAAGCCGTTGCGCGTGGTCAGCATCCACCTGGATATTAACGAACCGGGGCAAGCGAAAGCCGAGCCGGACCTTGCGGTTTCACGGCTGAAGGCGGTTATTGAAAATTTGCAATTCGGTATTTTGTGTGAAGATAAAACACGGCACGTCGTTTACACGAATCAAAAGTTTTGCGATATGTTCGGTATCCCGGTTGCACCGGCAGCTTGCACCGGGATGGATGGTCGTGTTGCGGCGGAACAAGCAAAAAATATTTTTATTGATCAAGAAAGTTTTGTGCCGCGGATCGATGAAATTTTAAAGGCACAAACGCAGGTCATGAATGAAGAGTTGCGCTTGCAGGATGGGCGCATTTTTGAGCGCGATTATATTCCGATATTTGCAGAAGATGAGTATTGGGGCCATCTCTGGCAATATCGCGAAGTTACGGCAATCAAGCAGGCCGCAGAGGAACTGCGCAAAAGTGAGGAACAATTTCGCTTGACTTTTGAGGTGGCGCCGGTCGGCATAACGATCTCCGGCATCGATGGCGTGCTGGTGCAATGCAACCGCGCGTTTTGCGAAATGCTCGGTTACACCGCTGCAGAGTTGCAAGGCAAGACCTGGATCGACCTTACCCATCCGAACGACGCGTCAACGAACATCGCATTTCGTGAACGTCTGCTGCGCGGCGACATTGCGGATTTCCAAATGCAGAAGCGCTACCTGGCCAAAAATGGGCAGGTGGTGTATGCGCAATTGCATGTGACTCTGATCAAAGATAAGCAAGGGCGGCCGCTGCACTTTATCAGTCAGACGATAAACTTAACCGCATTAAAGGAAGCGCGCGGTGAGTTATTTAAACAGAGCGCCACTTTGCAATCCATCGTCGAAAATATGGCCGACGGTGTGGTGGTCGTGGACACGGCGGGTAAGTTTTTAGTGTTCAATCTTGCCGCCGAGAATATCGTGGGCGTGGGCGCAACCGAAACCAGCCCACCAGAGTGGGCGGAGAAATATGGTTTATATTTACCGGATCAGATCACGCCTTTTCCCTTCGAGCAGAATCCCATGGCGCGTGCCATGCAAGGGGAGGTTGTATCGGCAGTCAATATGTTTGTGCGCAACGCGCAACGGCCTCGCGGCGTGTGGTTAAGTATTACTGCAACGCCGCTTCGTGATGAAGATGGCAAAGTGATGGGCGGGATCGTCGTTTTTCGCGACGTCACGGCCATCAAGCAAGCCGAAGAGACTCTGCGTAAAAATGAAGAACAATTCCGCTTGACTTTTGAACATGCGCCGATCGGAATGGCAATTTCCTCAATTGACGGCGCGATCTTGCAGGTGAATCAAGCCTATTGTGATATTCTGGGGCGTTCCGTGGAGGAGTTGGTCGATCACAGTGTGATGGAATTTACGCATCCGGATGATACCACGGAAAACATGAACTTGACGCGAAAATTGTTGCACGGAGAAATTCCGCATTACCAGATAGAAAAACGCTATCTCGCAAAAGACGGCCATACTGTTTATGCCATTTTACAGGCGTCACTGGTGCGAGATCGCGAGGGACACCCGCTGCATTTTATCGGGCAGATTGCCGATATCACCAAACGCAAATTGGCGGAAGAAGCGTTGCGTAAAGGTGAAGAACAATTCCGCAATATGTTTGAACTGGCGCCGACGGGCATGACGCTCGCCGCGCTGGACGGCAGGCTGCTGCGCGCCAACCGGGCGTATTGTGAAATGCTCGGCTACACCGAAGCTGAACTGCAAAAAGTTACGTTTTTGGAAATTACGCATGCCGATGACATTGCCATTAATTGTGACTTGATGCAGAAGTTATTGAATGGTGAGATTCCGCATTATCAATTTGAAAAACGTTATCTTGCCCAAGACGGCCGTATCGTTCACGTCATTTTGGAATCATCGCTGGTGCGTGACACGAACGGCAATCCGTCGCATTTTATCGGTCAGACGGTTGACATCTCAGCGCGTAAACAGGCCGAAGCCGAAATTCGCCAACTCAACGCCGAGTTGGAGCAGCGGGTCATCGCGCGGACAAAAGAAGTGCAGGAAAGCGAAGAACGGTTTCGCGCGTTGTATGACGATAATCCTTCAATTTACTTTACCGTTGACGCGGAGGGCACAGTGTTGTCGGTCAATCGGTTTGGCGCGGAAGAACTGGGGTATGCGACAACAGAACTGGCCGGCGAAGCGGTGATGAAAATTTTTGCGGAGGAAGACCAAGCCAAAGCCCGGCAATATATTAAAACGTGTTTGAATAATCCCGGCCGTAGTTTTACCTGGGAATTGCGCATGGCGCGCAAAAATGAAAGCAAACTTTGGGTGCGGGAATATGCGCGCGCCGCGCATGACCATGCCGGCAACCCCGTTGTTTTTGTGGTTTGTGAAGATATTACCTCGCGCCGGCAGGCTGAATTAATGTTGCAAACGAGCGAGGCGCGCTTGCGCAAACAAAATGAGAGTCTCGGCGATCTCGTGCGCAGCAAAACCTTTCAGAACGGAAATTTGCAGGAGGCTTTACAGGCAGTGACCGAGGCCGCGGCCCGCTGTATGGAAGTGGAGCGCGTTAGCGTGTGGTTTTACGATGTAGCGCGCACAAAAATCATCTGCCGCGATTTATTTGAACTGGGCCGGCAGCAACACACCGCCGGCGCCGAGTTGTATCAAAAAGACTTCCTGCCGTATTTTGAGGCCTTGTCTGAAGGCCGCGATATCGATGCCCATGACGCGCAAAATGATTATCGCACGCGTTGTTTCCGCGAGGTTTATTTGCGCCCGTTGGGTATCACCTCAATGCTGGATGCGCCGATTCGCACGCGCGGTGAGTTAATCGGCGTATTGTGCCACGAGCACGTCGGCGGGCAGCGCCAGTGGTCGCTGGACGAGCAGGTTTTTGCTGCTTCCCTGGCGGATTTGGTGGCGCAAGCGCTGGAAGCGCATGAGCGCGAACGCGCGGAACAGGCGCGACGTGACAGTGAAGAGCGTTATCGCCGGCTTGTTGAATTTTCGCCTGATGGGATTGTTATTCATGATGGCGCAACGGTGATCTATGGTAATTCCACCGCCAGAAAAATGACCGGTGTTGCTGAACCTGAGAAGCAGACGGACCAATCGATTTTTTCATTTTTGCATCCGGATTTTCACGAGACGGTCAAGGCGCACCTTCGCAGGGTTAGCGAAGAAAACCTCCCGGCGCCGGCAATGGAAGCGAAGATTGTCCGGCATGATCAAACCGCGCTGGATGTGGAGCTAATCAATATTCCGTTTGTGCATGAAGGCCGGCCAGCCATTCAAACCATCGTACGTGATATTTCCGCCCGCAATTTGGCGGAGAAAGCCTTGCGCGAAAGCGAAGAACGTTATCGCACCCTCGTTGAACGAATGCCTGATGGAATTTACCGCAGCACGCCGGACGGTCGTTTTGTCGAGGTCAATCCGGCAACGTATCAAATGTTCGGTTACGCGAACAAAGATGAATTTCTTGCATTGGAGGCTTCGACGCAGCTTTATTTCCACCCCGATGAGCGTAACGGTGCGGTGCCGAATTTGAAAAAAATTGAGGAAGGAATCGCGATTACGCGGTATCGCCACAAAGATGGGCATGAAATGTGGGTGGAAGATCATGGCCGCTTCATTTATGACGAGCAAGGCAAAGTTATTTATAATGAAGGCATTTTGCGCGATATTACCGCGCGCAAAACCGCTGAAGCCGCCTTGCAAACCAATGAAGAACGCCTGCGCCGGCAAAATGAAGCCCTGCGCGATCTGGTGAGCAGCCCCGCTTTTCAGAAAGGCAATCTGCAGGAAGTCTACCAGGAAATTACTGCGACCGTCGCCCGCTGTATGAATGTCGCGCGGGTCAGCATTTGGTTTTATGAAGAAGCGCGCACCAAAATAGTTTGCCAAAGTTTGTATGAACTGAACAGCGATCGCCATTCCAAAGGCCTCGAGCTTCTCCGCCATGATTTTCTGCCCTACTTTGAGGCGCTGGCTGAAGGCCGCTACATCGCCGCGCAGGATGCGCAGGCGGATTATCGCACGCGTTGTTTTACGGAAATTTATTTAAAGCCGCTCGGAATCACCTCGAGGTTGGATGCGCCGATCCGTGTTGGCGGCAACGTTATCGGCGTATTTTGTCATGAGCATATTGGCTCGGCGCGGCACTGGACACTGGATGAAGAAGTTTTTGCCAGCTCGATTGCAGATCTGGCCGCATTAGCCATCGAGTCGCGCCAGTTAGAGGAAAGCGAGACGCGCTTCCGCACCCTGATCGAAACGATGAACGACGGGCTGGTTCAGCTCGATGAAAAAGGTTTGCTCATCTATGTGAACGACAAAATGTGTGAGATGACTGGATTTTCCCGCGAGCAAATGCTCGGCCGCGAGGTTTTGCCGCGGCTCAATACTGAGAGCCGGGATATTTTGCACGATCAAATTGAACGCCGGCAAACCGGCGAAAGCAAGCCGTATGAAATGGAAATTCGGATAAACGGCTCCGGCAAATTGCCCGTGCTGGTTTCGCCGCAGCCGATTTTTGATTTTGACGGACGCTTCAGCGGCAGCTTTGCGGTGGTAACCGACATTAGCGACCGCAAGCGCATGGAAGAGCAGATTCGGCAGCACGCTGAGGAATTGGAGCGGCTCGTTGAAGAGCGCGCGCAACGCATCCGACTACTGGAACAACAACGCGCGGAGAGCGAAAAGCTCGCGGCCACCGGCCGGATGTCGGCACGCATTGCGCACGAAATTAACAACCCGCTGGCCGGCATCAAAAACTCATTCCTGTTGGTGAAGGACGGCATTCCGACGACACACCGTTATTATGATTACGTGCGGCGGATCGAGACCGAGATCGAACGCATCGCCCGCATTGTCCGGCAGATGTTCGATCTCTATCGGCCGCAACAGGATTCCGTGCGCAGTTTCCCGGCGGATCTCGCCATTCGTGATGTGGTGGCGCTGCTGCGCACTAACTGCCGCGAACGTGACATCACCATTGATGTCGAAATCAATACGCCGGCGTTGAATGTTGCGCTTTCAGAAGGCTCTTTGCGCCAGGTATTGTATAACGTCATTCAGAACGCCGTCGATGCTTCTTCGCCAGGTGGCACAGTGCGTGTGCGTGCGGTGGCGGAGCAACAGCAATTGACGGTCAGCGTGATTGATCAGGGGCACGGCATTCCGGAAGAGATTCGCCCGCAAATCTTTGAACCGTTCTTTACCACCAAAAGTGGTCTTGAGCGCAGCGGGCTGGGATTGGGGCTTTCGGTGTCAAAAGGTTTGGTCGAAGCTATGGGCGGGAAACTTGATTTTGAGAGCACCGTGGGCAAAGGCACGACGTTTATGATCACGTTGCCTCTGGAGGCCATGCATCATAAAGCGCTGGCAACGGTGGCGCCGCCAACAACGGCCAAAAATCTCGAGCAAAAGTAAATTAACGATGTTCGGCAGAATGGAGTTTCTGCCGTGGACATCTCAATCAATATAACGTAATTCAGCGCCGTGGACGAGAGAGCACCAAACTGCTGATGACTTACGGAGCATGTTATGACGGAAAGAGGTCGAGTTCTATTTGCCGATGACGAAGAGACGTTTTTACAGGCTACCTGCGAGTTGTTGCGACGCGAGGGGTTTGCCTGTGACAGCGCTCCGGACGCGGCAACGGCTCTAAATATGTTGCGCGCGCAACAGTATGATTTACTCATCTCCGATATTAAAATGCCGGGCAATGCGGAGTTGGAGTTTATTCAGGAAATTCCCCGCCTCGCCGAAGGCATGCCGGTGATTCTGGTCACCGGTTATCCTTCGATTTACACCGCGATTAAATCCATTCAACTGCCGGTGATGGCCTATTTGCCGAAGCCGTTGGATTTTGATGAATTGTTGGCGCACGTGCAAAAAGGCGTGGAACGCTATCGCGCTTATCGCGCCGTGCGCAGCACGCGGGAGCGCATGCAAAGCTGGCGCACCGAGTTGGATCAGATTCAACAATCGATACATGAAGCGCCAGGCGAAGTTGGCGCCGCGGCGCCGGTGGATGCGTTTCTGTCGTTAACGTTTCGCAACCTCGCTGGTTGTTTATCGGATTTAAATAATTTAACCAAGGCGCTGGCGACCGAGAAAAACGGCCAGCCGGAAGTTTGTCAATTGTTTAATTGTCCACGGTTCAACACGTTGAATGCGGCGGTGATGGAAACCATCGAGGTTTTGGAGCGAACCAAAAATGCCTTCAAATCCAAGGAATTGGGAGAATTGCGCAAGAAGCTCGAAAAAGTTGTGGTGATGGGCGTGCCCGTGAAAAATTAAGGATCGCCGATTAAATAGCTTGCGCATTTCATGGG
>CAYZFF010000083.1:12477-14246 GCA_964477305.1 uncultured Cytophagia bacterium | reverse complement strand
TGTAACAGTTTTGTCACTTGCTTTTTTACATTTTTGTAAGTACATTCATTTTGTTTTTGAGCAGAATTAATATATCTTAAGTTGTTGTTTTTAAATTACAACTACTTTGTTCTTTTTGAAAACTGCCATGAGGATAAGAGGGTATGTTACCTGAAACCGAGCTTTTACCACCTCAGGTTTTGGTGGTAGATGCGAATGTGCGGCATTGCTTGCTATATCGTATGGAGATGGAAGCCCACGGCTACGCCGTTTCCTGCGCGCACAACGGGCGCGAAGCCTTGGTAAAGCTTCGAGACCGCCGGTTTGACCTTGCCGTCGTTGACGTCAGTCTGCCTGATGTGAGCGAAAATGATCTCCTTCAGCAGATCTCCACTTGCCGACATCAGGAAAACCGCCGCCTGCCGATCATTATTAATACCGCTTACCCTTATTCTCAGCAACAGACCCGCCGCTGGGCAGCAGATGCTTTCCTTATTAAGTCATCCAACCTCGATGCTTTACTCAATAAAGTGACATCGTTTTTAAAACCGAAAAATTTACAAGTTAAACTCCCAAACCGTTTTCGCACCCATCGTTTCTTGCGGCAGCGTGATTTTTTTATTGATTGTATTGCATAGCCAAGTATTTTTTGGCTGAGTTGGCTCCTAAGTAAGTTTAATATTATTAAAATCTTGTATTGTATTTTCCCATCCAATTACCCCACTCTCAAAAAAAATTTTTCAAGGGGATTGATTCGAACGCTTGGGTTTGTTATATTATGGCGGTGTTTTGAATGAAATTGTTATGATTTTGATTTAAATAAAAACAAGAAATTAAGCTCCCGAGCAGTCGGGCTAAATATATGGGACTCACCAAACAACCGGACGAGTATAGCTGCGGCCCCACCTGCGTCTCGAATTCTTTGTATTTGCTGGGTAATGCCAAAGTCTCTTTTGATGAGATTAAGCAGGCTTGCGGCACGCGCTGGTGGAATGGCACGGATGAATCGGGCCTGCGGCGAGCCTTGCGGCGGTTGGGCTATGAAGGGCTGGAAGCGCAATGGCCGCATAAATCCGATCGCAAAGCTGCATTGACCTGGTTGCGAGAACAACATGCGCAAAACCATCCAGTCATTCTTTGCGTGGACAATTTTGACCATTGGGTTTTGGCGGCCGGCTCGACGGAAAAAACCATCATTGTGCTTGATCCGTACGGCGGCCACCGTGGCGCAACAACCTCTACCTACTCACGCACGGCATTGGCGGAACGCTGGTGGAGTGTTGACAGGGAAAAGAAGGAAGGTTATTATTACGCCATGGCCGTGATTCCCCGAACCAAAAATGCGCGACGTTTTGCGTTGAATGCCATTCCGCTCACCAGCCCGGAAGTATTGAACCGTCTGAAAGACACGTCGAATGATTTATTGCCGGTGTCGCATTCACTCATTGACGTTTTTGGGCGGGTGCGGAAGGGGAAAAAACTCGCCGATCTGCTATCAGAATACTCGCCGTATCTTGTTGATCGCATCGATTACTGGTGGGCGGGCATTGATCGGGCGCGCATTCGGCAAGAGCTGCGCAATTTCGTAGCGTTTGCGCGCGGCCGCCAACTGCGTTATTTGCCGACGCGACGCGAGCAAGTGTTGATGGACATTGCCGTGCTGCTGGTGTTGCACACGTATTATAAACCGGAAGAGTTGATGGCGCAGGCGGGGAATTAAATTTTTTCGGCAAAATGATGATAAATTATGCTGCCAAAGATTTTTGAGGTAAACTTCGGTGAATCTAATT
>CAYZFF010000083.1:10901-12377 GCA_964477305.1 uncultured Cytophagia bacterium | reverse complement strand
TGATGATAAATTATGCTGCCAAAGATTTTTGAGGTAAACTTCGGTGAATCTAATTTAACCGTCGAGCCTCTGCAAAATAAAAATCCCACTGAAATTATTCTGTGGGATTTTTATTTTTGGGGAGAGATTTAGGCCGCGACTTTGAGACGCCGCCCTTTGGCCTTTTTGGTTTTGTGCACGGCCAGCCGCCGGCGTAAACGCATCGACGCGAGGTGGAGAATGCGTAGCGCCAAGCTGCCGTAATTCATCCCGATGGTTTCCGCCGCCGCCGGAAAAACCGAGGCCGGATCAAGATCGGGATTGGGGTTCACATCTAAAATCATCGGCTTGCCATTGAACAGCCGGATATCGAAACGCGCATAATCACGGCAGCGCACCGCGCGAAATGCTGCCATCGCCACCCGCGATAGTTCTTCGCGCAAATTTTCAGCCACCGGCGCCGGACAATGCCACTTAATTCCAAACCATCCCGGCGAACTGGGATTAAACTTTGAATCAAAGGTGTAGAGCCGATCGCTCAACTCGGTAAACTCGGAGTAATCCAGTTCCATCGGCGGCAGCGCCTGCAATTTGTGATTTCCCCAAACCGCCACTTGAAACTCGCGATCATTTAAGAACGGCTCTACTAATGAAGCCGAGCCGAAGGTCTTTTTCACCCAATCCACTTGGTGTTGCAATTCCGCTCGCGAGCGCACCACGGAATCTTTGGTGACGCCGAAACTGCCGTGCTGATTCACCGGCTTCACGAGCGCGGGAAAGAGCGACCAATCTGCCGCTGCCGAGCCTGCGTCGATCATGACGCCGTTGGGGGTGGGAACGCCGGCGTTCAGCAAAATTCTTTTCACGCGCCACTTGTCCTGCGCAATGGTCAGCGTTCGCGAGTCGGCGCCGGTAAACGTGAAGCCGCGGACTTCGAGATTGCGCGCCACCAGCGCATCAGACCAGGGCATGCCTTCAAAACCTTCACACCAGTTAAACACCAGCCATTGCCGCGGGTCGTAGCGATCCAACACGCTCAAATCCCGCTGCACCACGATGGGATGCACGGTGAAGCCGTAGCTTTGAATGCCGGCTTGCATACGCTCCGCAAGCTGCTGAATATATTTGCGGTCATTCTCCGGCCAACTCGTATCGATGTTGTACAACAAAATGATTTGGCGAGTACAAAACTCGTCGACAACGTGCATCATTCCTCCAGTGGGGCGAACGCGGCGTATTTTTAGCGAGGCGGCTTGGAGTTTAGTTTTTCATTTCGCCCGCGCGGTCGCCGTGAAAGTTTTCTTAATGTTCCATGATAAAAACGGCACGCGACAATAGCAAGACAAATCTTATAACGCCGCGAAATTTTTCTTTTTTACGAAGCCAAGCGCTAGCAAACATTAGTTGATGGTACATTCGGTGGAAAGATTTTGCGGAAGGATCGCGCGGGTTGCGGGCGAACGCGGCGCGTTGAATGTACAAGAAAATCGTTGCGAT
>CAYZFF010000083.1:0-10801 GCA_964477305.1 uncultured Cytophagia bacterium | reverse complement strand
CGCGCGGGTTGCGGGCGAACGCGGCGCGTTGAATGTACAAGAAAATCGTTGCGATGGTTTAGTTCTACTTTTGCAAATAACCCGGCCACAGTCAGAGGGCATTCAATATATTCCCGAAGGCGTGAATGGATGAAGGAAGGAGTTGACCTGCGAAAATAATAACGAAACTTTGTTGTTCACGTTCGATTTGAAAAAAACGTTTGTCCTAAACAAAATCTCTGCTTGCGCATTTTGTTTCATTTTATTACTTTATGTCATCGGCGAAAATCGCCGGCGCGTTTAAAATAAAAGCTATGTTCGCCTACCTATCAAACAATGTTGAATTTTTAAATTAAAACCATTGAGGAGATTGTACGATGAGCATAAACCCAAAAATGGCCATAGAGATTTTGGGGAATGAGGGAGCCTATTTGTTGGAGCACAAATGCACAACGATTGCAAAAGAGCATTTGCATCTTCCCGGCCCCGACTTTGTTGATCGCGTGTTTGTGGCTTCGGATCGCCCTAATACCGTGCTCGGAAACCTGCAACAAATTTTCAATCACGGCGCGCTGGCCGGCACCGGCTATGTTTCCATTTTGCCGGTCGATCAGGGCATTGAGCACTCAGCCGGCGCCTCATTTGCGCCCAACCCGATTTATTTCGATCCGGAAAACATCGTCAAACTCGGCATTGAGGGCGGCTGTAATGCGGTGGCGAGCACGCTGGGAGTTTTAGGAGCGGTTTCCCGCAAGTATGCCCATAAAATTCCGTTTATTTTAAAGATCAATCATAACGAGTTTCTGACCTATCCGAATAAATACGACCAGATTCTGTTTGCCGACGTCAAGCAGGCCTTCGAGATGGGCGCCCGGGCCATCGGAGCCACGATTTATTTTGGCTCGAACGAATCGGCGCGCCAACTTCAAGAAGTCACCGCCGCGTTTGCGTATGCACACGAGCTTGGGCTTGCCACCATTCTCTGGTGTTATCTCAGAAACTCCGCTTTTAATGTGAAAGATGACAAGGATTATCACGTTTCGGCGGATTTGACCGGACAGGCCAATCATTTGGGCGTCACTATCGAAGCTGATATCATCAAACAAAAGCTGCCGGAAAACAACGGCGGTTACAATGCGTTGAAATTTGGGAAAACGCACAAAGCCGTCTATGAGAAATTATCTTCGGATCATCCGATCGATCTCACACGCTATCAAGTGGCCAATTGCTATATGGGCCGCGCCGGCTTGATCAATTCCGGTGGCGCTTCGACCGGCAAAGGCGAGTCCGATTTGAAAGAAGCCGTGAAGACCGCGGTGATCAATAAACGCGCCGGCGGCATGGGCCTGATCTCCGGCCGCAAAGCGTTTCAAAAATCCATGAGTGACGGCGTGGCATTGTTGAATGCGATTCAAAGTGTTTATCTGAACGAAACGATCACCATCGCGTAAGTTTTTGTTCAATTTTTTTATTGAATGGTTTGTTGAAAGAGAATGCCAGAGAGCGGAAAGCTCTTTGGCTTCTTTTCTTTCGGGTGGTTGGTCAAGATTGATGTGCGAAGCCAGGCACGCCAAATTTTTAATTAAGGAAGATACCATGTCCACGGATGAACGAATTGCCGCTCTTATGAATGGCGAATCCCTCGCTCTTGAAGTCGGGACGATTGAAGCTGAGTTAGCCCAGTTCTGGAAAAAAGGGGAGGAGAAAGGCTACACGCGCGTTTGTACGTCAACATTGCTGGTTTATGCGCCGGACGAGGGCGCTTATGAACGCGCAGCGCAAGCCTTTGCCGCGTTGATGCGTCACCGCCCCTGCCGGATTGTTGCGCTGATGGCCGTGCCCGAAGCGAATGAGAATACCCTCACGGCGTATCTCACGGCGCATATTTACGATGCCGAGGGCAAAAAGAGCGGATGCGAACAAATCACGCTCATGGCGCGCGGCAACACAGTTGAGCAACTGGCGGAAACGGCACTGCCTTTTCTTATGGAAAAGCTGCCGGTCACGTTGTGGTGGCAGGGTGACCTCCCGGAAGAAAACGTGTTGTTTGAGAAGCTGCTAAACGTTAGTCAGCGCTTGATTTTTGATTCGGGAGATGGACATGATGTCGGCAATACGCTGTCGCAGGCGCGGGCGTTAGGTTTGTATTGGAAAAATGGGGTCGGTAGCGATCTCACCTGGCAGCGGTTGGCACCGTGGCGAGAACTGGTAACCAAATTTATGGAGTCAGCGCCGGCCGCAGCGTTGCGCCACCAGGTTACGGAGGTGACGCTCGAAGCCAATGCGGTGGCCGAAGGCGACGTGCATTTTGCTCAACCGTTTCTGCTGCTCGGGTGGTTGGCAGGTTTGTTAAGCTGGAAATTAAATGAGCCGCTCACGCCGCTGCCCGTTGAGCCAGCCACGGGAAATACAAGTGTTTTTCGAACCGGCTGGCAAAATAAAGATAAGGAAGTCACGGGAAAAATTATTCTGCGAAAATTTGAACCCGATACTGACCCGGCTCCGGCAAACGGCTCGCTGCGGGCAATACAAATCTTGTTTCAGCCGAACGAAAAGCCGGTTGTCATCACCATGCAACGTCATCTGGCCGCAGGGCAAGTAACAATTCGGATTCATCAAGGCGAGCAGACGCTTTCTGAATCCACGGCCAGTTTTTCTGACGCCCCAGTGGCCGAGTTACTGGCGCAGGAAATGACGCAGGATGGCCGCAACACCGCCTACGAAGGCGCTTTGCGTTTTGCGACCCAGCTCATTTAAAGAACATGCATTGCATTTATTCGCCGCTCTATTTTGCCGATCTCGGCGGCCACGTTTTTCCGATCAAGAAATATCAACTCGTGGCGGAAACGCTGCAGCAACAACATCGAATTCCCGCGCGGGCCTTTGTGGCGCCTTCGCCGGCGACGGATGAGCAGCTTTTGCAGGTTCATTCGCAACGTTACCTCGACGATCTATATCACTGCCGCTGGACGCCGCGCACGCTTTACTCCGAACTGCCGTTGACCCGTGCAATTGTTGATATGTTTGTGCTGGCGTGCGGTGGGACAATTCTCGCCGCGGAGTCAGCATTGCGCGACGGCGTGGCTGTGCATATCGGCGGCGGCTTCCACCATGCCTTTGCGGAAAAGGCAGAAGGTTTTTGTTACTTGAACGATTTGGCGGTGGCCGTGCGCACAATGTTGGCACAAGGGAAAATTCAAAAAGCCTTGGTCCTCGACTGTGATTTGCATCAGGGCAACGGCACGGCAAAAATTTTCCAAGCGGACGTGAATGTTTTTACATTTTCTATTCATCAACGCGAGCTGTATCCAATTAAAGAAAAAAGCGATCTTGATATTCACCTCCATAATGGCGTGGGTGACGACGAATACCTCCAACATCTGCAAACCAATATTCCCAGCCTGCTCGACACATTTCGCCCCGAGTTAATTCTTTATCAGGCCGGTGCTGACCCTTATGAACACGATCAGCTTGGCGCGCTAAAGTTAACTTTGTCCGGTTTACAGGAAAGGGATCGCGGGATTTTTTCTTGGGCAAAAGAGCGGGAAATTCCTATTGCAGCAACTCTGGGCGGAGGATATGCCTACAACACTGATGATACTGTAGCCATTCACACGAATACTGTTTTATCCGCATGGAGATTGTGGCATAGATTATGACAAATTGTCTGTTTTTTGTAAATTTGAAAAGGTAAACGGCCTTTGAAAATCGCCTTAATTTAAAAATTGGCTTAAAACCGCCACTACTTTTTATAGACGGCTTACTTAATGAATAACTACATATAGATTTTTATGACGTAAGTTACTTATCTTTTATTGTATGAACAGAGAACTGGTCAAAATTCGCCACTTCTAACCCACCTAACTGATTCACTCCCGAACACCCTGTTAACTTTTGGTTCGCTTTTAAGCCCATCAGAAAAGCTACGTAGCCTTAAATATACCATGGCATATCTTTTGCAAAAAGATATGCCGTGCCTAATAATATGGCTGATTTTATCTGTATAAGATTTATAAAAATAATAGTTTAGTTTTTATAAATCTGCAAAGCCTGAAAACTATGAAACTTTTCTAAATTTTACATCGTTGTAATAAACCATGGCTTCAGGCTGCTTGACAAGTACCTAAATCGCATTTAAGTAGTTGAATCATAAAGTTGTGAGCAGGGGCTGGCTGGTAAGTGGTAGCGGTAACTGTGAACAACTTAACTATCCGTCTAACTTATTCGTGGAGGATAAGATGATTAAAGGGGAAACTTTCGGGGAAAAAACCTCAAAGCTGCGTCCGGCGAAGATTGTAAAGATCGTCTCCGTGGTGGCGGCCTGCGCTCTCGTCATCGGCTTCAGTTTCCGATACTTGAGTATCTACAGCGCCCAGGAAGACAAGATCACTGAGCTTGAACGCGCTTTGCAAGACCTGCGGTCGGCGATGAACGTTGATAGTGTACGGCAATACAACATTCAAAAGGTAATTGCCATTATCAACCGTTTTAACCCGAACATGGATTCCGCCAAAAAGTACGAAATTGCGAACACCATCTACGAGATGAGCGTCAAATATCCCAAGTTGGATATTGACCTGATCTGCGCGACGATTACGCATGAAAGCGGCCGCTCGTGGAATCCGGAGGTGGTTTCGCATGCAGGCGCCATGGGCTTGATGCAGGTGATGCCGACGACCGGCATGTATATCTCCAAATACGAAGATATCGATTGGAGTTCGCCGGAAGAAGTGCTCTTTAACCCGATCTTCAATATTCGCATCGGCTGCCGTTACCTGTCGTCACTGGTTGACGAATACAGCGTTGATGGCGGTTTGGCTGCTTATAACGGCGGCGAGAAGCGTGCGGCGATGTGGGTGAAGAACAATTTTGCGGAAGGCATCCTGTGGGATGAAACCTCCGCCTATGTTCCGTCGGTGAAAAACATCTACAAGCAATATCGCGAAATGAATTGGAGCAATCCGCAGCTCTAAAACGAAAGGATAAATCGCGACAGGAACGTTGGCTACGATCGTTGGTACAGTTTCAGGATGTTGGTACCTCTTGAAGGTCTCAAATTCACAGGCCGTGGATTGAGACCTTCTTTATTTTGGGGCTAAAAAAGAAGCTTGAATTTTTCACTAAAAATGATTAATATAAATAGCCTGATTGTAAAAGCACTGTAACGCCGTTCTTGTTGTCTAATATTTCAAACCCGTGAATCCTGGCTGAGTGAGGGAGCGCTCGTAGGCTCGAACATGGCTGTGTTCTCAGGATGAACCCTTACCGGAAGGACATTCACGATGGACGCTTTATTAGCGCCTCTTTTTTCTTTTCAAACCCAGAATACCCATCAAACCGGGGTCACCAAAATCTTGATTGTCGACGACGAACGCGTCGTGCGGCATGTTTGCCAGCTTAGCCTGGAGCAGGACCTTTACACAATTCTCGTCGCCGACAACGGCATCAAAGCGATGGAACTCCTGCGGAGTGAACCGGATATTGCCATTGTCTTGTCTGATTTTAAAATGCCGGGCATGACCGGCTTCGAACTACTCAATGCGATCAAGCGGGATTTCCCCCATATTGAAGTGATCATCATGACGGGCTTCGCGACGATTGAGAACGCCATCGAAGCAATGAAGCTGGGGGCGTATGATTTTCTGCTGAAACCCCTGAAAGCCGAGCAGATCCGCCTCGTTATCAACAAGTGCCGCGAGAAAATTTCGCTCAGCCAGGAGAATCTTACGCTCAAGCGCGCGAATGAAAAATTACGCGAGCTGCAAATCGTCAAAGACAAATTCCTCGCCATCACTTCGCACGAACTGCGTACACCGGTGAGCCATTTACGCGGCTATTTGTCGATTTTGAACGGCGATGATTTCCTTTTGTTGTCGCCGGCGGAAAAGCATGATTGCATGAGCGTCATCAACGCTGCGGTGCTGGATTTAGAGCAGATTGTGACCGATATGTTCGACCTGATCGAGTTGGAGCAGGGCGCCATGGTTTTGAAGCGCGAATCGTTTGCGCTTAATGAACTGCTCGAACAAATCGAACACGAATTTCGACGCGCCCTGCAGGAACGCCGGCAAACCTTGACGCTGCGCCGCTGCCCACAACCTTGCATGATCGCTGCCGACCGGCTCAAGGTTAAAATCATGGTGTCGGAACTGATTCAGAACGCGATCAAATTTACCCCGGACCATGGCCAGATTGAATTGTCGTTGCAAGTGGAAGGCGATTTTTATGTCATCATTGTTGCCGATACCGGTGTTGGTATTAAGCAAGAAAAAATGGGTGCAATTTTTGAAAAATTTTACGAGGTACAACACAGCAATCATCATAGCACCAGCAAAACCGGATTCATGGGCGGTGGTATGGGATTGGGGCTATCACTGGCGCGCGCCATCGCCGAAGCCCATGACGGCGGCATTAAAGTAAGCAGCGAAGTGGGGAAAGGATCAATCTTTCAAGTTTTCCTGCCGATAAACCAGCCGTTATGATTTTATGAGTTGCTCGCGGCTCTCATGCCCCTGCGATAAAAAACAAAGCCCCGATTCCTTTGCGCTTGGAATCAGGGCTTCAACAAAAATAGAATAAATCAAATTAAAAATACAAATCGCGAAAATCTTTAATCGCCGCTTTCTCTTTCAGATCGGCATACCACTGCGAGAAGGCATTCTGGCGAGCGCGATCCACCAATTGCGAACGAATCGTTTCTTTTTGGCTTTGCAAATCTGTTTCGTTGACGGGATCGAGGCTCAAGAGTTGAATCAAATACGCGCCGCGCGTACCTTTCACCGCCGGTGAAATTTGATTCGGTTGCAGCGAAAACGCCGTGCCGGTAAAAGCGGCATCGCGGCCAATATCGCGGTTGAAACCGGCGCGCGTCAAAGGCTCCGGCGTTTTGATTTCAAGCGAATCTTGCGCCGCCAGATCATCCAATGTCATGCTGCCGGTGAGCTTTGCCCGCGCGGCTTTCGCCGCCTCAAACGCAAGATCTTTTAATTTGTCCGTCCGCAAAGTGTTTTCAATCTGCGCCTGCACCTCTTCCAGCGGGCGAATGCGCTCTTTTTGCGATTCCACCACGCGCAGCACCATGAAACCCTGCGGCACTTCAAAATACTCGCTAATGGTGCCGACTTCGCTGCGGAACACAAAGCTGGCTACTGCCGGCTTCATGCCGACGCCCGGGACAAAACCGCTGCCTTTTGCAAAGGGCTGGCTGCTCTGCGCCGTCAATTTCTCAGTTTTCAAAGCAGATTCCCAGCCGGCTTCTTTGGCGGCCGAGGCGAAGTAACTGGCGCTATCGCGCGCTGCATCCATGGTTTGGCGCGAAGCCTTGTATTTCAACAACACATGGCTCGCCTGCACCATTTCCTCGCCTTGTTGTTTCTCGCCTTTTTTCTTTTTATCTTTATTTGCCGTGGCGTCTTCCGCCGGTTCTTCAAATTTACGGCCGACGATTTTGATGATATGCAAGCCGAACGTGGTTTCCACCGGCCCGATGATATCGCCGGGGTTGCCGCCAAAGGCCGCGTCCTCAAACGGTTTCACCATTGTGCCGCGCTTGAAGAAACCAAGATCGCCGCCTTTGTCGCGGTTGGATTCATCTTCAGAGTACGTCCCGGCCAGGGCGGCAAAATCTTCACCGCTGCGGGCGCGCTGCAATATCTGTTCACTCAATGAACGCACAGCCGCGGAATCTGCGTGCGTCGCTTTGTTGGAGAAAATCAAGTAGTCGATTTTACGCTTCTCGGCTTCTTTGAATTCGTCTTGATGCTCATTATAATATTTCTCCACCGCGCTCTTTTCCACGGGGATTTGGCCCGCGGCCCCGCCGGCTTGCTGGCGATAGTTCTCCGGATTGAAGAATACATAGCGCACCGTGGCTTTTTGATTGCGCTTGATATAATCGTCACGCACATCGGCATCCGTCACCAGCGCTGAGGCATCAAACTCATCTTGAAATTTTTGATAAGGCAGCGTCGCGCGCATGTAATCTTCGACGCGCCGCCAGGTCTCGTTCATGTTTGCATCATTGAGCGCCGCCTGATATTTGGCGTTATCAAATTGCCCCTGCTCGTTTTGGAAGGACGGATTTTGCCGGATGATATCCGGCGGCTCGTTGAAAATATAATGCAGGATTTCTTTGTTGCTCGCTTTAATGCCGCGCTTTTCGATTTCTTGCGTCACCAGCACTTCGCGCACCATATTTTCCCAAACTTGATTGCGCAAATAATCAAGCTGGCTGTCCTGCGGTTCTTGTCCGCTTTGCTGTTTATATTGCTCGATCTGCTGCTCGAACGCGCGCGCAAATTGCTCGTAATGAATATCCTGCCCGTTGATGCTCGCGATCGCGCCGGATTGTTCTTTTGAGCGAAAGATGGTCGATTCCGAGCCCCATTCGACGACGATCAAGGCCAGAAAGGCCACCAATAAAAATCCAAGAACAATATGCGTTTTCTCCCGCATTTTAGTCATCAGTGCCATGCGACAAACTCCTGCTGAAAGGTGATGAGTGAATAAATAAGGCGTAACACGTAATGTCGTGCGAAATTGGCTGCCCGGTTGTTTATGGCAAGCTGGGCAGCGGATAAAACCCAAAATTAAAATATAGAGGACAATGCTTTGATTTGCAAGGAGTTTTTGTCATGTCAAAAAATTTTGACCTCGTCGGCTTCGGCATTTGTAGTGTGGATTTTCTCGGAGTGGTGGAAAAATACCCCGCTCCGGGCGAGAAAATTCCCATGACGGCTTTTGCGAAGCAGGGCGGCGGATTAACCGGAACCGCACTCGTCGCCGCGGCGCGACTGGGCGCCAAAACTGCTTATATCGGGAAGTTGGGTGAAGATGAGTACAGCCGATTTGTTTTGGAAGAATTTCAACATGACGGCGTGAATGTTGACGAGGTTGTTTTTGCGGAAGGCGCGCAACCACCGGTGGCTTTCATTCACGTCGAGCAAAACTCTGGTGAGCGTAGGATTGCGCGCTACTGGAAAGAATTTGATTTGAAACCAGAAGAAATTGCGGCTGAAGTGATCCGGAATAGCCGCATGTTGTTTTTGGAGCATCACTTTGTCGAAGCGGGAATTTTCGCAGCGCGCTTGAGCAAACAGGCCGGCGGACTCGTCGTCGTGGACGCCGAACGCAACGTCGCCGGCTTCGAGCGGATTTTGCATGTCGCCGATTATATCATTGTCTCACAAAATTTCGCAGCGCAACAAACCGGCAGCGCTGATCCCGAGCAAAGCGCGCCTCGGCTCCAACAAAAATATGGCGGCATCATCGTTGTTACCGTTGGAGAAAATGGCGCATTTTGCCGAACGCCAGAAAATATTTTTTATCAGCCGGCATTTCAAGTCGACGTTGTTGACACCACCGGCGCCGGCGATGTCTTTCACGGCGCGTTTATGGTTGGGTTGATCGAGCATTGGCCGTTGCCGAAAATTTTGGAATTTGCATCGGCCGTTGCGGCGATGAAATGCCGCGGTTTGGGAGGCCGGGGGATGATCCCGCGCTGGGAAGAAGCATTGGCATTTCTGCGAGAAAGAGGAACGAAAGAGTATTGGAAATAAGTTGTTTTTTTGAGGGTTTTAGAGATGGCAATAATTAACGATGGCATCAACAAAATCATCCAAGTCGCTCAACTGTTGGGTCATGATTTCGTAAATTTCTTTGAAGTCGGTTTCAGCATAACGATGTGCGATACGATTGCGAAACGCGACCATTTGTCGATAGGTTTCTCCTTGTGACTCGTTAATGACTTTCTCGCGCACCATTATTTCCACTGTCTCGCCATAGCTTCCTGGTATTCCCCACTCCTGATCTGACACAAGGTGGCTGGCAAGATCAGCGCACGCTTGAATGGCCTGCATCAGGTTAAAACAGACAATATCCTGGCGGTTGCGGTCGCTCAGAAATTCTTCTAACGTGCAATCCTTTTGGGCACGAACGCGCGCAATATGATCGCGAATAAACACCACCTTTTTAAGTATGATACTGGGATTTACCATGTTTTAGGCTCCTTGCATAATTGCGTAAAGCGATCTCATGGACTGGTTTGAAATCGAGATAGTCAATGACGGCGCGGGCAACGAAGCCGCGATGGATGGCTGGATCACGTTCATAAATCAGCTTGCCTTTTGAAAGCACCTCATGAAGAAATGGCAAATCCGTAATATGATTTAGCACCTTTACGTCGGCTTCGCGCTGAAAGGTTTTCTGCACGTCAGAGATCACGTCAAAGCTGAGCGAAAGCTCTCGCGGCAATGACACGCGGTCTTGCAGCAAAAGGGCGACATCCACGTCACTCATCGGGTTCATTTTGCCGGTTAAGACCGAGCCAAACAAATAAGCGGCGACGATCTCCGGATAACCGCTCAAGCGTTGTTGTAATGTGCTGATTTCCATATTGCCAATTTATCATTTTTGTTGATGAATTGCAAGCGCTTTGATTACCGCAGGCGCAAGTCAATAGTTGCTTTCTTCTTATGAAAATATTATATTCCCTTGACGTTATGTTTTGACGAATATGAAACCCTAAACCGATACTATGAAGAAAAGCGTATCACTGATAATTTGCTGGCGCAACTTCGACACTATATTCAGCATCAAACGCGCCTCGCTTTTCTTTTCGCCGGCGCTCATCGGATGACCGAGCGCCGGACCATTCGCTGGTCGGATTATCTCATCAATGTCAAAACTATCAAGCTCAGCTTTCTCGATCACGCGAGCGCGGAAAAGCTCATCACCGCGCCCATTCCGGATTGGCCGCTCAATTATGAGGCGGGCGTGGTCGAGCAGATTTTGCAAATCACCCATCGCCAGCCGTACTTGCTGC
>CAYZFF010000082.1:10092-14276 GCA_964477305.1 uncultured Cytophagia bacterium | reverse complement strand
AATGACATTTTCTTTTAAGGAGGTTGGTTGTGCGAAATGTGACAAAGCCGCTTATTCTTCTGATCATTGTTGCTGTGACGCCCCTGCTCTCACAAAGCTTCACGCTCAAACCCTTTTACGGCTATCTGCGACCGCAAATGACCGACGTCAACCGCCGCATTGAAACGCAAATGGAAGCGTGGCGCGAGTTGCTGGAAGAGCCGCTGCCGGCGCCGGGAAAAATTTCCGGCCAGCCCATCTGGGGCGGCGAAATTCAGTATCATTTGAATGACGATTATTTTCTCGGCCTCAATATCTCGCGCTATCAAGACCAGGCCATCACGGATTACCGCAGTTCTTCGCCGGCAGCGCCGGGCCGTTTTCTCTACACGCGCGATGCCGAGGCCCTCGACATTGCGCTGCATTTGGATTATTATTTCAACTACGATGAATCCAGCCGCTTGAATAAGTATTTCGGTTTGGGTCTGGGCATTATTTCCGCACAGGCTAAATCCGTGACGCAATCGACTTTTACGATAACCAACAGCCAAGTGCTGTTGCCGCTCATTGACACCACCGGCGATTTCTCCGGCACGGCCTTTACCGTTATCCTCTCCGGCGGGCTGGATTTGAAATTAGCCGGCCCGTTGTCGCTCTGGAGCGAAGTTGGGTATCGCTACGCTAAACTGGGCCAACTCGAAGGCACGGTGAACCAACTCAACAGCCAGCAAAATGCGGCTTTTACCACGAATACGTCATTTGATTTTTCGGGATTTTATTTACAGGCGGGGCTGGGAATCGGTTTGCCATTTTGAAAAATTGAAGTTTTGTTACGGCAACGAATAAGTTTTAAAAACCTTTTTGTGAGGAGAAAATGTTATTATGAGAATTTTTAAACTCACTGTCGTTTTTTTAATCTTCTCGTTTTCTTCCATTCTCGCGCAACCAACCAAAACGCTACCAGCATCCCCACCCGCAACAAAAATCGAAACCAAAGACGAAGGCCCGTTCTCCTCAAAAACTTTCAACGGCCTCCGGTGGCGTGGAATTGGGCCGGCATTCACGTCGGGGCGCGTCGGCGACCTCGCCGTGCATCCGCAAAATCACAACATCTATTTTGTGGTGGCGTCATCCGGCGGCGTTTGGAAGACGATCAATTCCGGCACGACGTGGCAACCGGTGTTTGATGGGCAAGGCGCGTATTCCATCGGCTGTGTGACGATTGATCCGAACAATCCGCTTGTGGTGTGGGTTGGCTCCGGCGAGAACAACAGCCAGCGCAGCGTGTCGTATGGCGACGGCGTTTACAAATCGCTCGATGGCGGCAAGACGTGGAAAAATATGGGGCTGAAAAATTCCGAGCATATTGCCAAGATCGTTGTCGATCCGCGCAATTCGAATGTTGTGTATGTTGCCGCGCAAGGGCCGCTGTGGAATGATGGCGGCGACCGCGGGCTTTACAAAACCACCGATGGCGGGCAATCATGGAATCGCGTGTTGAATATCAGCGACAAAACCGGCGTCACCGATCTCATTTATGACCCGCGCAATCCGGACGTGCTCATCGCCGCGTCGTATCAGCGTCGCCGGCATGTGTGGACGCTGATCGACGGCGGGCCGGAATCGGGCATTCATAAATCCACCGATGCGGGCGCAACTTGGCGGCAAATCAAAAACGGTTTGCCGGGTGAAGAGCTTGGCCGCATCGGTTTGGCAATTTCGCCGGCGAATCCGAATTTTGTTTACGCGATTGTCGAGGCGGCAAATGATTCCAGCGGATTTTTCCGCTCAGTTGATCTCGGCGAGAATTGGGAGAAGCGCAGCCGTTACGTCAGCGGCAGTCCGCAATATTATCAAGAAATCGTTTGCGATCCCAACGAAGTGGGCCGCGTCTATTCACTCGACACTTGGCTGATGGTGACGGAAGACGGCGGCAAAACCTTTCGGCAACTCGGCGAAAAATACAAGCATGTCGATAATCACGCGTTGTGGATTGATCCGCAGAATACCGATTATCTTTTAGCCGGCTGCGATGGCGGCGTATATGAGAGCTTTGACCGCGGCGCAACCTGGCATTTCAAGGCAAATCTGTCGATCACGCAGTTCTATCGCGTCAGCGTTGATAATGCATTTCCATTTTATAATGTCTACGGCGGCACGCAGGACAATTTTTCGCTTGGTGGGCCGTCGCGCACCATCTCGATGCACGGTATCACCAATGCCGATTGGTTTGTCACGCAGGGCGGCGACGGCTTCGAGACGCAAATCGATCCGCAAGACCCGAACATTTCCTATGCGCAGTCGCAGCACGGCGGTTTGGTGCGCTTTGATAAAAAGAGCGGCGAACGCGTTTACCTGCAACCGCAACCGGGCAAAGGCGAAGAAGGATTGCGCTGGAATTGGGATTCACCGCTGCTCATCAGCCCGCATTCTAACACGCGTTTATATTTTGCCGCGAACAAACTGTTTCGCAGCGATGATCGCGGCAACACCTGGCGCGCCATCAGCCCCGATCTCACCCGGCGGCTTGATCGCAATCAGCTCAAAGTCATGGGAAAAATCTGGCGGATTAGCGCGGTGGCAAAAAATGCTTCGACCTCGTTTTATGGCAATATCGTCTCGTTGAGCGAATCGCCCGTGCAGGAAAATTTGATTTACATCGGCACGGATGATGGGCTGATTCAAGTCACCAGTGATGGCGGCGCGACCTGGCAGAAATATGATAAATTTCTCGGTGTGCCGGAGATGACGTACGTGAGCCGCCTCGAAGCTTCGCAACACGACGCGAACACGGTTTATGCCGCGTTCGATAACCACAAGAATGGCGATTACAAACCGTATGTTTTGCGGAGCAAAGATCGTGGCAAAACTTGGGAAGCGATTGTGGGCAATCTCCCGGAGCGGGGGACGGTTTATGCATTGGCGGAAGATCATGTGAAGTCCGATCTGTTATTTGCCGGCACGGAGTTCGGCGTTTTTTTCACGATTGACGGCGGCAAGAAATGGATTCAACTCAAAGGCGGCCTGCCGATTATTCAAGCGCGCGATCTCGCGATTCAACCACGCGAGAATGATTTGGTGGTGGCGACATTTGGTCGCGGCTTTTATGTTCTCGATGATTATTCGGCTTTGCGTCAAATCACGCCGGCGTTGCTGGAAAGCGATGCAACCCTTTTCTCGGTGAAGAAAACGTGGATGTACATCGAAAGTTCGCCACTCGGTCTGCGCGGCAAAGCGTTTCAAGGCGATTCGTATTTTACCGCGCCGAATCCGGCGTTTGGCGCGGTGTTTACGTTTTATTTAAAAGACGAAATAAAAACGCGCAAACAGAAACGGGTGGAGAGCGAAAAGAAAATTGAGGAACAAGGCGGCGTGCCGCCGTATCCCAAATGGGAGGAATTGCGCGCCGAAGAACGCGAGGAGAAACCGGCGATTTTACTCACGCTCAAAGATGCGGAAGGCAACGTCGTGCGGCGTTTAAACGGCGGTACCTCAGCAGGCATGCAACGCGTCGTGTGGGATTTGCGTTTTCCGCCGGCGAATCCGACGAGTCTCGAACCGCCGCCGGACAATCCGTTTGTCGATCCGCCGCAAGGCCCAATGGTCGTGCCGGGAAATTATACCGTGACGTTATCGAAACGCGTTGACGGCGTCGAAACCCAGCTTGGCGCGCCGCAGACGTTTGAAACCGTGCCGTTGGGAATTGCTTCGTTGCCGGCGGAAGATCGCAAAGGTTTACTTGCGTTTCAACGCAAAACTTCGCGATTGCAGCGTGCGGTGTTGGGCGCGGGGCAAGTGGTTACGGAAACGCAGCGCCGTTTTGATTTTATCAAACGCGCGCTGCAAAATACGCCCGAAGCTGACCCAGCATTGTTGACGGAATTACGCGGCTTGGAAAATCGTTTGAGCGATTTGCAAATTAAGCTCTCCGGCGACCGTTTGATACAACGCTACAACGATCCCACGCCACCTTCGATTATCGACCGGGTGCAAGACATTGTCGGCGGGCATTGGACTTCGACCTCGATTGCGACGCAAACTTTTCAAGAGGGTTATCAAATCGCTGCGGAGGAATTTGCGACGGTGCTGGAAAATTTGCGCGGGTTGATTGAAGTTGATCTTACGAAATTCGAGGCGAAATTGGAACAACTCAACGCGCCGTGGACGCCGGGCCGCGTGCCGCGCTGGAGCCGGGAATAAAACTA
>CAYZFF010000082.1:5876-9992 GCA_964477305.1 uncultured Cytophagia bacterium | reverse complement strand
CGTTGGGCTAACGGACAATAAGCAAACGCCTGGTCAGTACACCTGCGTTGGTTTGCAGGCGATAGAAATACACGCCGTTCGTCAAACTTTTCGTCTCCAGTTGAATTTGATAATGGCCGGGCGCGGCAGCGCTCTCGTCCAACACGCGCACTTGCCGGCCAACGGCATCATAAAGCACAAGGCGAATCGGCGTCGAACGCTCCACACGATAGTTGATCAACGTGGCATCGTTGTGGCCAACCGGATTGGGATAGTTCGACGAGAGCGCCAACTCTTGCGGCGTGACCGCCGTTGCGACTATGGCGGTTGTTTGTCCCAATTTGAAATAATCCACGAGGCCTTGCAGCAAGGCGAGGGCGGTTTTGTCGTATTCGCCGGCGCTGCTGCAATTCATGTCTTCATAGGTGAGCGCCATCACCGCTTCTTGGTGATTGAGCCAAAACCAACTCTCGGGGTACTGTGTCGGCGTGTTGTTGACCCAACTGACAAAGTAATTCCAATTTTGAATGCCGCTAAAAAAATGCTGCCGCGTTTTGGTAATGTAATCTTGCTGCGCGGCGGCAAAAGCCGGGGACGTTCCGGTCGCATCGTGATAAACAAAATAGCGCTTGCAGGCAATCGCCGAGTGCATATTCAGCGCGAGACGAATCGGCGCCGGCGAGGCCATGAACTGCAGGAATTGCTGGCGTAACACTGTCACCTCCGGCTCACTTGGGGTTTTATTCCAATTGCTTTCAATATCCACACCGTGCGCATTTGTGCGCGACAGACCCAGTTCGACGCCGTCGGGATTGTACATCGGCATGATGTTGAAAATGCAGCGCTCCCGCAACAGTTGCGCGAGGGGCGATTCACCCAGCAACAGCTTAATTATTTCATCTGTCACCCACCAGCCTTGAACTTCATTGGGATGCGTCCGCGCATGCATCCAAATATGCAAACGTGGCGATGATAAAGGCGCCGGACTCGTGATGGTCAACCGCCAGAGGCCGCGGTTTTGAACGCTGGCGCCCACGGAATCAATGACGACATAAGGGCTTTGCCGCCATTGTTGCAAATCCACGCGCAGGCTGTCGTAGTTGTAACCCCACCCCGGGCCCAATGTGGCCAGCAGCGCTTGCGACGCCACCGGATCGAAGCCGCACGGATCACCCGTGCTGGCAACGGGAATAAAATGATCATTTTCTCGAAACGTTTGGGCGTGACCCCGGGCAATCGGGATCATTGCCGTCAACAAAAGCATAAGCAACCATCGTTTTGGTGTCCGCATAGAATTGAGATAAATGGGTTCAATTTCGTGCAGTTGACAACACTCGCAGCGCCGGCTTTAAAAATACGGCGTTTTTGCCAGCCTGGTTCTGTTGAATTTTCCTAAACGGTTGTCTCCCAAAAAGCGAAGGCTCCCGAAGCGAACTCCGGGAGCCTCCTTCCTCCTCGCGTGATACTAAGAAAATTTAAACTCTGAAATGAAGTCCAACGTGCGCTCGGCGAGTGTTCTAATTTAGCAAACTCGTTTTGCGCAGGCCAAGATCGGACTTCATTAATTTAGAACGTCACATTGAGAGAGAACCGATGCGTGTTATCGAGCAGGCCGAACTCGGTGAACGCGTAATCGAGCACAAGCTTTTTGTTGCCCATCGGGACTTTGAGGCCAGCGCCCAATGAAACGCCTTCCTCAGTCCGCGCAGCTTTGATCTCGCGTTGATCGAATTCGTTACGCTTCTTGTCGTCGACGCCGGAGTAGTTGAATTTCCAGCCGCCGCGCAAGGCCACCAAATCGTTGAACATGTATTCGCCGCCGGTAAAAATCAATTGGTCGGCGTCTTGGGGCTTGGTGGCATCGGCCATAATCGTGACACCATGATTTTCATTGCGAATCAAATCAATCGAACCGCCGACGCTGAAATTCAGCGGCAAGGGTGTGCCGATGTCAAAAAACTTCATATCCTTGCCCAAGTTGTTGATGCGCGCGCCAATCGTCGCATTGCGGAAACCGATTTTGTAGGTGGAACCAAAATCAAAAGCGAACGTGTTGGCGCTTTCCTCATCGATGCTTTGGCTGATCATTTTAACCGAGAATCCCAAAGCCAGCCGGTCCGTAAAACTGCGCGCGTACGTCAACTGCAGCGCCAAATCAAGATAATCGTACGATCCGGAAGTTTGGGTGTCAAACGGCGTGAAACTGCCGCTCAAAAAGCTCGGTACCACGTCGCGATCGGCGGCAATATCAGCCAGACCGAACGAGATGAAGCCGATGCCGATGGTGCCGAGGCTGCCAAAGTCGTGGGCGACGCCAGCCGCCGTATGATTGATCTCGGCAATCCATTTGTTGTAGCTAAAGGTGGCTTGCCACTGATTATTGGACAGCGCGATGCCCGCCGGATTCCAAAACATCTGGCTAACATCGCCAGTCATTGACGTCGTCGCTGAACCTAAAGCCACGGCGCGCGCGCCGACGCCGACTTTCAAGAAAGCCGCGCCGGTGTAACCGGTTTTCTTCACCTGGCCGAAACTCAGGCCGGTCGTCATCAGCACGACCATCAGCGCCGCGATAAAGCGTTTTATGAGATTCATAGTTTTCTCCAAAAATTTGAGACCATTCGTTGAGCCAAAGAACCGTTATCTCATGATGGTGAAATAACCGGTCTGCTTGCCGCCGGGATATTCTGCGACATAAATGTACAAACCGCTGGTGACTTCAATACCGTCTTTGGAGAACATATCCCAAAAGAGCGTGCCATCATTCGGATTGGTGCCGGTAAATTCCAGCGCATCGATGACCTGGCCAGCAACATCAAAAATCGTGATGCGCGTGCCGGTCGGCAGGTTGAAGAACAAAAGCTTGTGCTCCAAACCAGTATCGTGCAAAGCTTGCTTTTTGTAGGGATTCGGTTTGACGCG
The DNA here is from genome assembly GCA_964477305.1 of uncultured Cytophagia bacterium. Classification (GTDB taxonomy): domain Bacteria; phylum Zhuqueibacterota; class Zhuqueibacteria; order Zhuqueibacterales; family Zhuqueibacteraceae; genus Zhuqueibacter. The sequence continues at coordinate 7,091 of CAYZFF010000082.1, read as the reverse complement.
AATTTGCAAACCGCCGGAGGTCAACGCTTGGGGCAGAATCAGCGGCGCTTTCAAAACGAAACTGGCGCCGATTTTTTGCAGCCCGGCCAGGTCTTTCGGGAAAAACGAGTTCGCCGTGGCAAAATGATACGTTCCCTGCCACAAACCTTCGCTGCCATTCCAGTCAATCTTATGGGTTTCGAGGCTGGTGTACGGCTTGCCCGCGATGTTGCCGGTCTCATTGTCGTAAGCCGCGACATAATACCAATACGTGAAGCCGAATTGCACCAGCTCGTTTTGGTCTTCGAAGGCATATTTGTATTGCGCGGCATCGGTGCCGGTATTCAAGAATTGTCCGACGTTCGCCTTCGGGATGATCTTGACGAGTTTATACGGACCCCACGCATTGGGATCTTGCACGCGATAGAAATCTGCCGCGGCGCTGATATTGGGATTATTGGGCTGGCCAAAGGCCGCCAATTCCGCATCCGTGGGATTCTCTTTCGTTTGTTCATGATAACGATCCAGAATCCGCGCACCCAACTGCAGCGAATTCACGCGCGGGAAAGCCGTGGTACGATAGACTTTATATCCCGCAAAATCTGCAGCACTTTCGGCGCGATTATCCCATTTCACCATCGTTTTCACATTCACACTCGGCTCGACCTTAATCGCCGGCGTGGGCGGTGGCTCCGGAACGACCCAGTTATTTTCATAAGCCCACTGGGCGGCCTTACGCGCCTGGCGCACACCCTGGAGTCGAAAACCACCGTACTCAATGAGCACGACGCTCATCGTCTCGCCGACTTCCAGCGAGAAGGGGCCGACGCCGACATAAAAATCGCCGTCAAAACCATGCGAAAAAGAATAGCCTTCCGTCCAGTCATCTTTCGGATTCGCATTGCCCAGTTCCCAATTCTGCGCAAAAGTATTATTGTACTTCATGCTGCCATTGGGGCGACCGCGTTGGCCAGCGGGCTTCACGATGTTAACAAACGACAACGGATTGCCGGCCGTAAACGGCTTGGTCGTATCAAACCAGTTCGGATCGGGAGTCTGATCAAACTTGGTGCGATCCCAAACCTTGCCGCCATTCGCATAAAAATTTCCCATGGAAAGGACATGATTTTCCCACGGATTGTGATCGTTGTTGCCGTAGCCTTTGCTGACCGAGGTATACCAACCGCGTTGGGCGCCATCGCCAACCGGTGGGCTGTCGTAGATCGTTTTCTTGTC
>CAYZFF010000082.1:1471-5776 GCA_964477305.1 uncultured Cytophagia bacterium | reverse complement strand
CCACGTGCACCGGCCAAGCTATTCGCCATGCTGTTGATCGGCTCGGAGCGCATGTTCAGGACCAAACAGTTAATGCGATTGTTGGTCTTTTCGGGCGTGCCGTCGCCGTTGGCATCGAGCACGCCAGTGTTGGTTAATTCAAACTCCACGGCGATGAAGTCATTCATGTTGGCGTGATTGAGGGTGTATTGCCGCACCCGCATTTTCACGTAAACCCCAACGTTGGTTGGGCCTTCCGCCTCATAAATCTGCTGGTTGCGTTTGTTCGCATCAACCCAGCGCGTCCCGGAATCCGATTTGCGTTGATTATACGGCGCCGGCAAGCTGACCTTGCTGGTTTCAAACGCATAGACGTAATCTTTCGCGCGCGGATCAGTCGAGGTCGAGAAGTTGTTGATGCCCGGCGTGTACTCAATCATCTCGATATCTTGTTTCCAGGGAATGTGCATGTCAGCGCCGGCCGGATACATCTGGGTCGGCGTCGTCCACTGGCGTTCCAAATTGCCGACACGGACGAGATGCCACGACAGGTTGGGATTATCTTGTGTTTCATAGTAGGTTTTCTTGACCCACGTTGGCATAAATGTATCCCAAAGATCACCGGCGGTCATAATACCAACACCGGGATAGGGATCCATCGTTTTGGAGAGACGCTGTGCCAGCACCTCATCTCCAAAAGCCATCAAGATCAAGATCGCCAAGAAAAATATGATTTTGATTGCTTTCATATTCAAATCCTCTTATTTCGTTTCAATTCATTGAGTAGTCTCCGCCTGTTGCAGGCGGCGGTTGATTACTTTTCAAGAGTGCCCCATCAGGGGCAAGACCACTTAAAATGAGAAGTCAATACCCAAATAAATCTCACGCCCGATGTCGAACAACGACAAACCATCTGCGGTCGTCGGTCGCTTCAGATCGCCGGTCGGATCGTTCTTTTCTTCCCAGAGACGGCCGCTGGCGATATTATAATTGTCCCACGTCAAAATGCTTTGCTGATTTAAAATATTCCGGCCCTCGAAGAAAATCCGGCCATAACGCGAACCGCCGAGCTTGACGCCTTTGGCGAAACGCAGATCGGTCCGATAATTCCACGGCGACCGCGCTTGCTCGCGACCGCGAGGATCGGTGGTGGTTTGGGAGAGAAAATACCAGAAACCGCTTTGCGCCGTGCTGATGCCGGTGAAGTCAACGCCAAAAGGCAGATTCATCAAAAACGTCAACGTCAACCGGTGTTCGCGATCAAAGCCGGAATCTAACGCGTTGCCGCCGCCGGTGATGTTAACCGGGTAGGTGTTCCACTGATTCCGATCATCGAAAGGAATGGTTTGATCGATCGGCGAGAAACGATCTTTGTTCGGCGAAATAGCGCTGGCGTTGGCTGAGCCTTTGATATAGCTATAAGCATAGCTGAAGCGGCCCGCCAACCATCCGGCTGGACGCTTTTCCAAAGTCAGCTCGATACCGCGGGCATCGGCATAACCGAAGCTAGTAACATAAGTGTAGGTGCCAAAACCCTGGCCGGCATTGGGATTGATCGAGTAACCGGCCGTGCTGTAGTTTTTAATATCGCGATAATAGGCGGTGGCGCCGAGGACATAATCTTCCATGAAAGACCATTGGGTACCAATTTCATACGCCGTGGCCTCCGGCGGATCGGCTGACACATCTTGCACAAAAGGCAGCGACGGGTTGGCGAAGTTGCCGTAGTTTTCATAGATCAACCCGAACGGCGGCGGTGAAAAGAAACGGCCCCACGAGTAGTGCATGGCCGCAGTCGCCGAAATTGGGTGCGAAATACCGACGCGGGGTCCGACAAACCATTTTGCCGGCACGTCTTTGTCGCGCAGTTGTGTACGCGTTACCGCGCCGCTCGGCAGCGTTTCCTGCTTCGAGACATTGTAAAAATCACCGAACTGTTCGGCGCCGGTATCAAAACCGTCGATGCGAAGTCCCGCATTGATGATGATACCCTGATATTCAATGCGATCTTGCGCGTAGATGCCCCATTCTTTCGGATGGAGCTTATACGAGGTTTCTTCAAACGGGAAGTTCACGTCAAAAATTTTGACAACCTGCGTGCGTTGCTGGAAATCTTCCACCGTATGGTAGCGGTACAAAAATCCGGCTTTGAGCTGATGGTTGTAGGTAATCTGACTGGTGATATCGCCTTTGAGTTGCAGCGCATTGCGCTTGAGGTCTTCATAATAGAAGCCCGGTTGGCCAAAACGATATTGGCCGGCGGCGTAAGCGACGTCATGGAAACGTTCGTTGCCGGGGTCGCCGGTGAAGAACGTCCGTTTGCCGCTGAGCACACCGCTACCGCCGGTGCCCAAATACATCTTGGCTTGATCCGCAGTGCGAATGATGAGAAAATCGCCATTTTCGCCGCGCGAGATAATGCCGTCGTTGTTATCATCAGAATAGCCGAAGCGCGAGGTGCGTCCGACGTAACTGCCCTTCACTTCAAAGAAGGTTTTCGGCGAAAGCGTGTTGGTCCAGCCTAAATAAGTAACGAGACCGAGTTTCTCATTCTGCGCGTTGCCTTCGGGGAAAAATTTGAAGCGGCTGCTGTAAGCCTGATTTTTCCAACCGCCGAGAATGCCGCCATCGTTGATGATGACATTGCCGGTCAGCCTTTGGGTCGGCGTCAAATTATAATTCAGCTTCAAAGACGAATTGATCTCGCGGTTGAATTCGCCCGGGAAGCGACCGTGCGAATTCAAGAGCCGACCGCTAAAATAGAAATTGCCTTTGCTTGTTAAGGGTCCGCCCAAAGAAAGCTCGCCATCAATCGTCCGATCATCGCCGTAACCAATTTCATCAATGGTGGCCTGTGAAAATTTCATCAACGCGGCTTTCTCTTGATTCGCCGGGGTGGTGGAAGCCGCCAAAGTCGCTTTTTCGGCTAAAAAGCGATCGAGATCGTTGTAGACGTTAGGGCCGGCATGGTCGAGGCCGCCGGCGCTGCTGCGCAAAAATAACTTGCCCGAAATTTTCCGGCCACCATCGCGGGAGGCCACGTTGATGATGCCGGCAGAAGCAGCATCATACTCGGCGCTGAAAGTGCCGGCCAATACCGCCACTTCCTGGGTGGCTTGCGCGTTGACATCGACGGCGTTGTTTTCGTCTTCATCCGAACGCCGGGTTGCCGTGTAAGTTTGATAAACCTGCTGGCTGCCCGTGCCGCCCGCGAAATACGAATCAGAAATGTTGACGCCGTCATAAAGCGTCTTTGACTCATATTTGCGGCCACCGCGAATGTAGCCTCTGAACACGCTCGCAGTGGTTTCCACAATTCGATCAATACTCGCTGCGGGCAACGCGTTATCAAGCTCTTTAACGCCAATATTGGAGCGGGATGCCGTCAAGGTTTTGTCGACTAACGGCCGTTCCGCCACAATCGTCACACCTTCACCAACTTCAACAACCGTCGGCTTCAACTGAAAATCCAACGGCGTCGTAACATCCAAACGGCTGACCACATCGGAAATCGTGACTGCCTCATAGCCAATGAAAGTCACTTTGACACTATAAGTTCCCGGCGGCACATTCAAAATAAAATAACGTCCCTGCGCATCCGTCGTGCTGCCCAGCGTCGTGCCCACGAGCTGCACATTCGCGCCGGGAAGCGGCTGGCCGTTTTGCGCATCTTTGATGACACCGGCAACCTTGCCATTGGCTGCAAAGACAGCGCTTGCCATCAACAGCAAAACTACCGCCAGCGTCGATAAAATTTTGTTGCGAAAACTCGACATGTTTTCCTCCTTTAAGTCTGTTAACTTTTACATGCGAACGATTAAGCGTTAACCACGATTTATTGCTGACACTCCTCCTTTCTGAGAATCAAACCACTCATTTTGAAGCCAAAGTTTTTTTATCAAACACGTTTTGAAAAAAAAGATATAGGACACGAATTTCGTGGTGGGTTGGCAGACCGGGTGTGATGAAACCGATAACGGACAACATTCGACTCCGTTGTCTAAGTACCTTGCGCGCTCAAATCCTTACCGATTTCGTTTGAGGAATCCTGACGCAGTGAAACGTCAGCAATATATATTACCTGCCGGACATTGTCAAGGCTTTTTTGTAAAGTTCGCTAAATTTTTAAACTTATTTTTAGGTGGGCAATCCCTCGAGGGGTTGATCTTGGCAACATTGAATTAGCTTAAAACTGCCATTCAAACTGTAGGGAATCTTTGGAAAGCAGACCGCGTCAGTCGGATTTATCGCTTCGCTTCAAATAACAGGTTTGAATTTAATACGGTCAAATTGTTTTGGGCAATTTATGATGCATTTTGCCTTTCT
>CAYZFF010000082.1:0-1371 GCA_964477305.1 uncultured Cytophagia bacterium | reverse complement strand
TGCATTTTGCCTTTCTATTGGAAGCACATCTGCGTGAGGCCTTTGGGGTTGGCGTCCGGGATAACGCCACGATAAACTTACTGCAATATTTTTTTCCTACCAGTTAGGTTAGGCGCTGACATTTCGGATTCGTACAATACCCCCGATTTCCTTATTTGAAGGCGGGATAGTAAATTGGGGGTCATTTTTTGATTTTGAATGAAGAACATTTATTTCTTCGAATTAACACTCGTATCAGCCACCGCGCGCGCCGGCACCATCGCCGCGTGCTGATTGATCTCCTTGGCCAGTGCTTCCGCAATCTGGCGCAACTGATCTGCCGAAGCGGCGCGGGAATGCGTTGCGGCAATCGCTTCGCCGGTCTCGACGTTCAAAATTCTCGCATCAGCTTCCACCGCATTCGTCAACGTGCTGATGCTGCCAACAACAATCGCATCAATACTCATAATTCTTCCAACCACGACTGCCGTTTCAGAATCCAACGCGCCACTTTGGCCAAGCGCCTGCTCTTCTAAAATCTTCTGCAGTTGTTTGCGTTCGACGAGACGATAGTTGCCGGAATTGATCAACGCGGTGCTAAGCATCTCCGCCAGCGACGCGCCCCATCCCTGCTCCGGTTGTTGCGGCGAAATTTCATCAAAAGTAAATACAGCTAAATTCGGACGAACGCCATTGGCCGGTGTTGGAGAAGATGCAGTTGATAAGGTATTCACGGCGGGACCGGGAGCCGGTTTTGTGCTCTTTGCCGATGGTGTATTGGAGGACGAAGCCGATTTAACGTTCCCAAACCACGTTGGCTGCTTTTCACGCAACCGAACCAGCAATTTGCTCAACTCGCGTTTATCTTGTTCGTCCACGGCCTTGGCCGAGGCTTTACGCCAATGATCGTAGGCGGCCAAACTTTTGCCTTCGCTAAAAAACATTTGTCCGGCCAGCAAATGGGCGCGCACATTCTCCGGATTATATTTCAGCGCTTCGGCAACATGCTGTTTCGCGGTTACGGCGCGTTGATCATTCCACGCCACTTGCGCCAAGTAAGCATGGGCCTGGTCATTTTGTGGATGCAGTTGTAGCGCCCGGTTAAATTTTTCTACCGCCAAAATTTTCTTGCCCGCCTTCAACAATCGCGCCCCTTCTTCCACCAACAATTCGGCCTGTCTTCTCTCCCGCCGTTGCTGTACAGCGGTCTGTACGCGGCTTTGCCCAAGCCGCCGTTGTCCCAATGTTATATCTCCAAGCCAACTCCAGCCCAAAGTTACAATCAAAACCAATAATGCCTGCGTCATGAATACTCCTTGACGGTTTAAATTTTCGTCGTTCGCCTGTTTGCCGGTACGCCAGTTGCCAGCCCAACCGGGTTTATAAATTTCG
>CAYZFF010000081.1:7446-14356 GCA_964477305.1 uncultured Cytophagia bacterium | reverse complement strand
GATTACTTCCATTCCTGATCTCTCCGTCGAACTTTGATATACAGCGCGGCGGCCACCGCAAAAATAATCACCATCGACACGGCCAAGCCTTTGCGGCGGAATTGCAACTCGGCGAGCGCGACGCGGCCGAGTTCGACGGCCTGCGTTGCCAGATCGATGCCGGTTTTCGCGCGTTCGCGCAAAATCGTCGCGCGATAATTGTGAATTTCCGTTCGCGCTTTGATCAATTCGTCGTCAGCAGAAGTGATGATGAACTTGGCCTCGCTCACTTCCATGCCCGCGCGCTCGGCGTGGCCCACCAGGCTGTCGGCGGTGTGAATTTTTGATTTCATCTCATTAATAATGGCAAACATCTCCGTGCCGTTCTTCCACCCTTCGCTGTCTTGTTCGTGGCAATTCGCGCAAACAAATTCATTGCTCGTCGGATCGAGGCGGGCGTCGGTCGGCTTGGTAATCTTGTGATTGTCGTGGCACGCTTGACAGAGCGGCAAACCGTTTTCTTCAAACGCTTTGGCATGTGGACTTTTCTCGAACAGATCGGCGTTGTTCAAATGGCAGCGTCCGCACACGTGGGCCAGCGATTTCACATCCGGCGGAATCGCGCCGTGATTGCCGTGACAATCGTTGCAGGCCGGCGCCGCAATATCACGCTTGCGCAACAGCGCGTTGGCATGCACGCTGGAATCATATTCGGCAAGCTGATTCGTCGGAATGCCGTAGCTCGCCATGTAATCAGCATTCGCGTGGCAGCGCCCACAGGTCGCGGGAACATTGACCGGATAAACCGGCGAGCGCGAATCGTTCGCAGCGAGCACGCCGTGATTGCCGTGACAATCGCTGCACACGGCAACTTTCTCATCGCCTTTTTCAAAAAGCCGCAGTCCGTGCTGACTGGTGCGATACGTCGCGAGTTGATCCGTCGGCAACGCCGGATTAAATTTTTTGATCATCGCCGGATTGCTGTGGCATTTGCCGCAGAGTTGCGGGATATCTTTGCGGCTGGGCTTGCCGATGTAACCGGCCTTTTTACTCATCGCCGCCTCGGCATCTTCCGCCACCGCCGGACTCGGATTGCCGCCGTGACAACTCTCACAGCCGATGCCGTTGTGGCTATGAATGTCATTGGCGAACGCTGTTACCGGCGCGAGTAAATTTTCATCTAAAAGTTTGTGGCAGGCGATGCAACTGCTCTCGGCCGGCGTTTGCGCGCGCCCGTTTGCAGAGGACAAAACGCAGAGCGCAGAGAGCACGATCCACCACGCGCTCTGCGCCATGCGCCATGCGCTCCGCGCTTCAAAACGTTTGTGGGATGACATAGGCAATCAAGCTCATAATAATGATGAAGGCGATGGCAGCCCAGCCGAAAGCCGTGAACCAACGGGAAGTCCGGCTTGCTTCGGGGCGGCGGTCAATGAAAGGAACGAGCAACCAAAAGAGTCCCACCAATCCAAACCCCAAAATGGCTAACACTTCGCCGTCCATGAAAAAAACTTTGGCGGGAATATATTTTAGCGTTTGGAACATGAACAGAAAATACCATTCCGGCTGGATGCCCGGCGGCGCGGGCGCAAACGGATCGGCTTTCTCGCCAAGTTCCCACGGAAAAAGCGCGGCCAAGGCGATCAACACGCCGAGCGCCACCACCCAGCCGATGAGATCGCGCAAGAGAAAATACGGAAAGAACGGCATCGGCTTGCGTTTGGCAGCGGCGTCTTGCTGCGTCGGCGGCACGCTCATGCCCTGCACTTGCACCAGCACCAAATGCAACACCAGCAGCGCTGTCGCGATCATCGGCAACACGGCGACGTGAATGCCAAAGAAGCGCGTCAGCGTCGCGCCGGTAACTTCTTCGCCGCCGCGCAGGAAAATGAGAATTTCGTGGCCGATGAATGGAATGACTGAAGTGATTTCCGTGCCGACTTTGGTGGCAAAATAAGCGAGCGTGTTCCACGGCAGCAGATAGCCGCTGAAACCGAAACCGAGCGCGAGAAAAAAAAGCAGCACCCCGGAAATCCACGTCATCTCGCGCGGCTGGCGATACGCTTTCATAAAAAAAACGCTGAACATGTGAATCATCGCCGCCGCCACCATCAGGTTCGCCGACCAACTGTGAATCGAGCGAATCAGCCAGCCGAATTGCACTTTGGTCATGATAAATTGCACGCTCTCAAACGCGGCTTCGGCAGTGGGGCGATAATAGAGCAGCAGTAAAATGCCGGTGCCGACCTGAATGATAAAAAAGAACAGCGTCATGCCGCCGAGATAATACCAGATCGAATGGCGATGCATCGGCACGCTTTTCTTTTTGAAAAAATACGCGATCGCGTCGAGAGGAAAACGCTCGCGCCAGAAACCGGTCTTTTCAGCAGGAGAATTCATGGAAGTTCATCCTTTGAAAAAGGCAAAATTTCACGCCCAGAGAAATCAAATTTCAATGCTTCTATAGGCAAAATGATTATGGCAAGAGGATTAAAAGGCTTTCAAATAATTTTGCCACAATACTTTTGCAAAGACCTCTTTTTGCGCCTCTGCGAGTTCGTCATGACGAGCTTACGCTTTACGAATCACCACGACGTCTTCGCCGCGGATTTCGACGCGATATTCTTCCAGCGGTCGCGGCGGCGGGCCTTCGATGTTGCGGCCGGTTAAATCAAAATGACCGTTGTGGCAGGCGCACCAAATGTGCTTGAAATCATTGCGATATTGCACGGTGCATTGCAAATGCGTGCATACCGCCGAGAAGGCGCGATAATCGCCTTCGGGCGTGCGCACGAGAACGCCCGGTTTGTTGCCGAAACGAAAAACCTTGCCGGTGTTCGGCGCCAGTTCGCTGGTTTTGCCGGCGACGACATCATTCTGCACCGCTTGCGGAATCGGCGGCGGCATGATGTATTTTAAGATGGGAAAGAAAATTGACCCCAGCATGGCGAGCGTCCCTCCGCCGAGAAAGTAGTCTACAAAGGAACGGCGGGTTAATTCGAAAGGTTTTTTTTCCATCCTTCTCCTCCTCGGCGAAATCAAATTGAACTTGTTCAACGATAAAATTATCTAATGGGAACTGGCAGCGCTTAATCGTATTGCTATGCTCATTAATCTGCGACAAGTGATATCTTTGCAAAAAGGCATAGACTTTTCAACAGAGACAACCGAAATTGCAAAGCCAAAGAGGGATTTCAGTTATTGTCGTCTCTGTTTAATCCGTTTTCTCCAAGTTTAATCTCTTTGGGTTGCGGCTCGTCCGCGTTAGGTTTTTTAAAATAACCGGGAGCACTTACAGATAGATGATAGTCAATCATCTTCTTGCGTCGCTGTGGTGGATTAGAATTTCGTTATGAAACAAAAACTGCCAATCGCTACGGCAAAGGCAATGCCAGCGTTGGCAGTTTCATAGATAGGTCAAGCATTTAAAAAACAAGCGCAAAAAAACAGAGCAACGGCTTGAGAAAGAGCGCTTTATTTAAAATAAGAATTTTCTAACAATTTTTCTTATTTTTGCGAAGATCGGCAATTCTCACATTCCTGCCGCGAGGCCATGACATTCATGACAACTGCTTTCCTTCCACGCGTCGCCGATATCAACCGGATGTTTAAATTCCAAACCGGCCAAATTATTTTCCTGTACGGTCTTGCCGTCGCCCTGCTCGATGATCAAATGACAGGCGTTGCAATCGCGCGTAATCGTTTTGCCCTCGGCGCTTTGATGTTTGCCGTCATGACAGCGATGGCAGCCCGCGCTCAGATAATGCCCGATATGATCGGGATAGCTGCGCCAACTCGCTTTCATTTTAGGAAAATTATTTTTTGCATAGATGTCCTGCACTCGTTTCACCGCCTCGTCAATTTGCCCTTTTTTCTGCGCCGCGAGCTCAGGATAATTGTTGGCATAAAAAGCGCGGAGCGTTGAATCAATCGCCGCCAAGGCCGCTTCTTTCGTTTCATATTCCGGCGCCAATGCTTCCACTGCCGTCGCTTTAATCGACGGCAAAGAGGCATCAATGCCGCCAAAATTCATCGCCGCATTGAGCGCGATATTCGGCGAGCGGAAAATATGCGTCGGCCGGTTATGGCAATCGATGCAATCCATTCGGCGCAATTTCGTCGAATCCAACGTGGCCTCGGACTCGGCTTGATAAACGGTGACTTCGCCCCTGGCATTTGTCGACCGCACCCAGGGAATCACCTCGCGGCTCTCGTCGGCGGCGATATACTCAATTTTATTATTGATATTCATATGCCAATGAATACCGGAGGTGTGGCCGGTTTCCGGCGAACCCCCGCCGATTTTGACCAGCAAATTATACGCCCACTTGGTGTTGGCCTCGTCCTTCATAAAATGGGTCCGCACCGTTTGTTTGGAACCGTAAAATGCTTTCGGCCAATGGCATTGCTCACAGGTTTCACGCGCGGGGCGCAAGCTCGTCACCGGCGTTGGAATCGGACGCGGATATTTATTGAAAAGCACCGAATAAACCTGATACGCGCCGGAGAGTTTGGATTGCACATACCAACCAGCGCCCGGCCCCACATGGCAACCAGCGCAGGAGACGCGCGCATGTGGCGAGTTTTGGTACGCCGTATATTCCGGCTCCATCACTGTGTGGCAGACTTTGCCGCAAAAAGTTGTGGACTCGGTGAATTCATAAGCATGATAACTGCCGACCCCGCTAACTAACAGAAATATGCTGATCACCGATACCGACAGCACAAACATGCGGCGATGATGCGGCACGTTGAGGTCGACGCGCGGCAAACTGGGCAGCGAGTGAAAACGGGCGCGTCGGCGATGCTCCAGCCACATGCCAATCGGCACCAGAATCATTCCAACGACTAAGAAGGCGGGGAAAATAAGATAATTAATGATACCCACATACGGGGTCGAGGTCTCCGTAAACACGTCAACCAAAAATAGAAACAGAATGGCGATAAAACTTAATCCGGCGATGCCAATACCAATCATGCTGATGGTATTATAAAATGAACTGGGAAACTTGCGGGTGGCGTCATTCACCTGATCCATCTTTCCTCCTGTCGAAGTTCGCGAAAACAATTTTTGAACTATATAAGCATTTCTAATGCCAGTGCTTATAAATCAATTACTATCATTAACTATAGGAAATTTCTTCATTCCGGTTAATCATGTATTCACTAAATTCCCTAATTTTAGAAAAATTTCCCACTCTTAAGAATTCTGAAATGCAGGAATAAGATGGCAAATATAACTTCTGAGCGCAAGAAAAATCTGAATTTGTTGAGGCGTGGCAAGGGATGAATTTAAGGCAGGCGTTTCGCAACAAGCCGCAAACCAATATCCTGCGAACTGTGCTCCGGCTGGAAAGCGTCACGATAAGGCAGATAGAGCAGAGCGATGCTCGCGCTGTACCACGAGCCGCCGCGCGCGACCCGCAAACCAGTCGTGTCATCGTGATTGCGTTCGTCGTCGACGAACGGGTGTTGGCGACTGAAGGCGCGATGAATGGACTGCGTCCATTCCACAACGTTGCCGCTGAGGTGATATAACCCAAAACGATTGGGGCGATAAATTGAAAACGTATTTTGCATGCCGACTACCGTGATGCTGGCAGCGGGATTTTTTTTCCAATTATACCACGAAATTTCTGCATCACTGAGCTGCATACCCAAGCCGTAATCAAAATTATCCGGCCCGCGCGCGGCTTTTTCCCACTCCGCTTCGTTGGGCAGTGTGAAGAGCCAGTGCTGGTTGCCTATTTTTTTCGTCAGCCATTTGCAAAAGGCATTTGCTTCAAACCAATTGATCCAGACGATGGGCTGATCCGGCTGTCCGAAACGCGGATAATCGGCATGATCCGCTGGCAACAAAGCGGTGACCTGCGAGACATTATTTTCTTTCCAGCGCTTTCCGGCTGCCGTCCAATTTGTGGCGTCGGCGTAACCGGCCGGATCGTTGAGAAACGCATAAAACTCCGCATTCGTCACTTCAAACGGATACATGAAAAATCCAGTGAGCCAAATATAATGCGGCTCACGCGGATTCAAACGGTCGCCGAGAAGAAAGTTGCCGCTGGGAATATAAATAAATTCGGGCGAGTTGGGAAGCAAGCGCGGCGGATATTCAACGGGGGGTGGACGCAACGTGATGATGAACGCGCCACCTTCATCAGGGCCGGAGCGATAACCTAAAACCGGAATGGGGAGAAAAAAGGTGTGTTGATCTTTTTGCGCTCGTAAAAAGTAGTTGCCGCGCGGCAGCCAAAGGCGCTCACCGTTAAATTCGGCCACGTGTGTTGTATCGGCAAGGTTTTTTCTCGTTTTATAAAGCTTAACTTGCGCGTCGATGAGATTGGAAACAATTAATTCAGTTTCTTCGCGATCATAGTGAAGCTGCTCATTTCGCTCTCTTGCGGCCAGCCAGCGCGTCAGCATCCAGGCCGTTATCGTAAATGCCGCCAACAGAATGGCGGCATTTAAATAGCGCTTTTTCATCATTACCTAATGGCCATCTTTCGTGGGCTTAAACCATAACTTTCCGCAATCCCGCCCACTGTTTGCCCAACTGTATCAGTTTATTTGCTTCCAGCAGTTGTCCCGCCATGGGGAACAGCACTTGTTCTTCTTTCGCAAAATGCGCCCGCGCTGTTTGCAGGGCATGCAACAATAGAGTTTTAGCTTCGGCCAAATCGCCCACTTCTTGCAAACGAATAAGGCTGCCCTCAATTTCGTTGTGTTCCATCCGCATGACTGCGAGCGGGCCGGATTCTGGATTCATATGCGCTTCGAGCGCGACAAAGAGCAATTCATCTTCCAGGTGCGCGTGCGTCGCCAAGGCGGCAGTGAGCATCGCGCCTTGGCTTTTGACCAGGGTCAAATCCTGGGCGGCCGGAATGTTTTTTTCCAGATAATCAAATTGTGCGTAAAAAATGGCGTGCTCGCC
>CAYZFF010000081.1:5218-7346 GCA_964477305.1 uncultured Cytophagia bacterium | reverse complement strand
CGATTCAACAGCCGCTGCGAAAACCACAGCGGCAGCGCCACCCAAATTGTGAGTCCGCTCAATAGCAGCAAAACGCCGCTGGTCTTGCCGCCGAGAAAACGCAGCAGCGCCGCGCCTGCTGCGCCAAAGATGGTGACGCCATCCAGCGTCATGAGCGAAGCCACACGCACCATGTCAACGGGATTGCCAAATAACGAAAGAAAAAGAAACATGTTCGCTGCTTTGCCTTTCAACAAAAGCGTTCCGCCGATGGCCAGCAAATCATAAAAGAGCACGAAAAAAAACCACAGAAAAAGCGACACGCCAAAAGCTTTGGCCTTGCGTTGATTTGCGGTTGACACCAGAACCGCTAAACATAAAAACACAAATGATAGAACAAGCGCGAGCAAAACAAACAAAGCATAACGCGCCAGCCCGGCGAGGCCGTTGGCCGCAACGATCATGGCGCCGGCCAACGTGAAGCCGATCAGCGTCGAAAGCGCCATCGATCCAAACACGCCGAGCAGTTTGCCGAGCTGCACCTCGCTGCGCAACACCGGCTGCGAATAGAGCAGTTCCATTGCGCCTTTGTCGCCGGTAAAACTGAGCGTGCCCATCGTCAGCGCCACCAGCGGCACCAGATACAGCACGAGATTCAAAATACTCGCCGAAGTGCGCGTAAAACTCTGCATGCCGGAAAAACCTTCCGCGCGCAGCCCGAAATACGAAATACTCACCACCAGCGCGCCGAACACCAGCGCGAAGATCAGCGTCCATTTGTTGCGAATGTTGATGAGCAGCTCTTGTTTGGCGATGTCGAAAATGGTGCGTTTATCCATTATGATTATCCTTTTTTGAACACGGATGGCGCGGATAGGACGGATTAACGCGGATTTTCGTTTTTTAAAACCCGTGAAAATCCGCGTCATCAGCGTAATCCGTGTGCAAAGCTTTTACTGATTGTTGTATTTCGCCAAAAATCCTTTTGCCTGCGCCGAATCCGCAAAGGCCACCTTGCCGTGGCTCATCGGCGTTTTGAGGCTCGTCTGCAAAATAATGCTGCTCTCAATCGGTAGCCATGTCTTCGAAACATAATCCTTCACGAACGTCGCCGCAACTTTCAATTCACCGGATTTCTCTTTGAATTTTTCCATGCAACCGATATCGTCGAACTTATAAACCTCTTCCGTTTCCGTGAGAATCTCCGCCGCAAAGGATTGATCCGAAATCGCCATCCGGCACTGGCTGCACATATCTTCGGAGTAAATATCAACCGGCTTGATTTCGGATGGACCGCAGGCGAAAAAAGATAAAATAATAAAAAGGAATAAAAGAACTTCGCCACGAATTGAGATAACCCAGACCAAAAAGCTTTTTATCCGTTGGCCGCTTTTATCCGTTGGGCCAATTCTTTTATGCTCACGCCGCTTCATGTTGCTCGTTTCCCACGTAGTGCAAATACATATCCTCAATCGTCCCATTCGCCAAAAACGTCCGGCGCAAATTTTCAATCGCCTCCTGTGCGGCCAACTTGCCGCCGACGAAAATGCCGACGCGATCCGCGAGTTGCTCGGCTTCGGTGAGCAGATGCGTCGAGAAGATGATCGTTTTGCCGTTTTGCTTTTGCTCTAAAATAAACTCGCGAAAACGCTTTACGCCCTGCGGATCGAGATTAGCGGTCGGCTCATCCAAAAGCAAAATCGGCGCCTCGGGCATGGAAGCAACCGCGAGTCCCAAACGCTGCACCATGCCGCCGGAAAATTCGCTCACCGCTTTGTCCGAGAAACCGTTGAAATTGGCGCGCGCCAATGCTTCGTCCGCCAGCGCTTTCGGCAATTGGCGCACGCGGTCATAAAATCGCATCACCTCACGCGCCGTGAGATTTTCCGGAAACACCACGCGTTGCGGCAAGTAACTCACGAAACGTTTCGCTTCTTTGGGTTGCTTGTGGACGTCAAAGCCGTTAATGAGAATCCGGCCCGTCGTCGGCACGTTCAATCCGACCATCGTTTTCATCGTCGTGGTCTTGCCGCTCCCGTTCGGGCCAAGAAAGGCAAAGACTTCGCCGCGCTTTACTTCAAACGAAATATCATCGACGGCGGTGAAATTACCGTAGCGTTTGGTGAAATGTTCGACTTGAATCATGATG
>CAYZFF010000081.1:0-5118 GCA_964477305.1 uncultured Cytophagia bacterium | reverse complement strand
TGAATCTTCATCGGAAGATCGCCGATACCGTTGCCGTCCAAATCGTAGCCTTCGTAGGCGCTCCAAAAATTGCCGCTGTTGTTTTTGCTCCAATATGTAAGCGTTCGCCTTCCCACGAGCGCCAGTGGATTCAAATTGTCGATAAAATTATTCTCGGCAAAAGTGTTGCGTTCGGAGTTTTGAAACATCTGCAACGCCACATCATTTTGCGCGATGACGTTGTGCCGGAAAGAATTATTCGTCGACGCCTCAAAAAACATTCCGATCATATTATCGGCAATAATATTTGAGTCGGCAATGGCATTGTGGCAGTCTTGAAAAAGAATGCCAAACGAGGCAAAACCGCGATTGTGCACAAAGGTGTTGTGCCGTATCACAATGCCGCGCGAATACATGATCGCCGCGCCGGCGACGTTATCGTGAAATTTATTGTGCAGAAAAACATTGGAATCGGCATACATGTAGTGCAAACCGTAGCGCAAATTGAACGCTTCGTTCCGCTCGATCAATGTGTGATTCGCGTTTTGAATGTAAAAGCCGTCGCGTACCTCGGTGATCACATTGCCGACAAAGCGATTGCGCTGCGAATTCCAAATGTGCATGCCGCTCCCTCGTTCTCCAACTTCCAATTCCCTGCGCCCGGCGATGTGATTGTTCGCAACGAAATTGTGCTGGGCCTGCAACAAGTAAATTCCGAAAAGAACGTCCCGCAGTTTATTTCCCTCAATTTTATTATAACTCGACTTGATCAAAATGCCTGCGTCTTCATGAACCAACATTCTGCCGCAATGTTCGATCACAAAACCTTTCAAGGCACACGAATCCGCTGTAATGGTGAGCACGCTGCCATTGCCGTCACCGCGAATCACCGGCCAATCGCGCCCGAGGAGCGTGAGTTTTTTATCGACAGCGAGATTGCCGTGATAAATGCCGGAATCAACAAAAATCGTATCCCCGCGCCGCGCCGCGTTGATTTGAGATTGTAGATTCGGCGATTGTAGCACCGGCATCATGTCTACCGCGAGTGGCTCTTCCGCCTTGAGGCTTTGCGAAAAAATCAGCGCAGGGCCAAAAATAAAAAGTAACGCAAAGATCAGCGACTGTGCCAATAAAACCAGTCCGAGATTCTTGAAGTGCACGGCGCTTGTAAGCGTGAGCGTGCCGTAAATCGCGTGCATCGTCATCGGCACAAAAGCGAGAACGGCAAACAGCGGCGTAAAATTTTTAATCGCCAGAAAACTGACAATCGACAAAACCGCGGCATGATAAATAAGATTCAGTTTTCCCAAACGCCACTTTTCATCGAGAGAAAACTTCGGCTTCTTCATAGCCGCAGCGCGAATCTTCATGTGGACATAAATCATCCCGCCGCCAAAGAACAGAAAATTGAGTAGCCACAGCAGCGCCGCAGTTTGATCGAGCGTTCCGCTTGTCACATAATACGCACTAGGCGCGCTCAACGTTAAGCCGAGTGTCGCCGCGAGATCGCTCCAAATAGTTTTGGCATAACGGCGCACTAAAATAAAATTGAGCAAAAAGAACAGCCCGCCCAGCAAGGCAAATCCCGCGAGCAGCCACAGCTTTTGCAGCGCGAGCGGGAAAATAAACAGCGCACCCAATCCCAAATAAACCACCGCCCAAAATATTGCCGGCGGCAATTTCTCCGGGCCTTGCGGCGCGACAAGAAATTGCCGCAACATCGTTTGCACAGGCACGTAACTCAAAAACATCCCCAGCGCCGAGAGTCCGAGAAAAATCGCATTCAGGCTAAAGCGATCGGCGCTGCTGGCGCCAACAATCATCGGCACCAACAGCACAGCCCAGGCGCCATGTTCTTTGGGAATGATCGGGGACGGTATTTTCACAACACAATCCGTTTTTTGCTCCACGCCCGCCGCGACAGCCACATTGCCGCGAGTAAAAAGAGCGGCATGGCGGCCATGCAATACGAGGCGATACTCGGAAAACTGTACACTTCAAAGTTCGCTAGCGTGTTGTGCCCAAGCATCGGCGGCGAAAATGGCGCAACTTTGACTGCCGCAGTCGGCTCCAACTCGTGCCCGTAAAGATAAAGCTTGTGATAAAAACTCCAGAGTGAGAACACGCCGAAATAGCTGAACAAAACGAGCAAATCCACCAGTTTCGACATTTTACCCAGCACGACGACACGCAGCGCCAGCAGCATCACTCCGCCGATGACAAACGGAATCCATTTGAATTCAGTGAAATCGTCTTCTTTCAGCTCGCGCATGCCGATATAATGATTGAGCGCGTTGATTTCTTTTAAATCGTCGCGATATTGCGTCCTGCCGCCTTCCAGCTTGTGGGAATAAATCTTCAGCACCAACCCTTCAGGAAATTGATTGGAGTATAAGGTCATATTCCACAGCGGGAAAAAAAACGTCGGGAGCAACAGCAGCGCCCCGATCAGAATCAGCCCCCGGCTTCGGGCGTCAAGTGGCGTTTCAAAGAAATAATTCAGCTTCTCAATATATTTCTGCATGACCATCAGTCCTTTCGAACCCAACATCGTCTGCGCCGGCTGCAGGTGTAACTTCGCCGGTGATTCGCTGTTTCGCCCTGCCCAACACAGAGGGGCAGGGCGAAAAATAAACTCAATGCTCGTCGTGCCCTTCTTTTTTCTTTTTGCCGTCAATCACGTCCTGCTGTTCTTTGCCAACGGGGCCGCCCTTTTCGATGAGCACGCCGGTTGCCGTCATGATAAAAAGGTTTTGCGAACCCTTAATAGCTTCCGGTTTCACCTCGGGATTGGACTGCTCCTCCGCCCAATGTTTTGCCGCCTTCTCGTCAATAGTTTTCATCTTCACCACGCCCTGCGCTCTGATTTTCTTTCCCTTGGCATCCCACGGCACAAAAAATGAATAGCCCTCAAATTGCATACGCATCTGCTTTGTGCTATCAGTCATAATCAGCCAGCACCCCTTGTTAGTGCACACATCACTAATAACACCTTCAACCGCCACAGTTTTCCCTTCAGTAGGAACATCTTTGAGCGCTTCAGCAACGGAGACGAATTTGTTGGCCGTCATTTTCTTGCCGTATGCCGTCCAATCTTTTGCGGCAGCGGTTTGGCCAAATAAAACCGCCGTGCCCAAAACCATTGGAGCGACGAGACTAATGATTCGTTTCATAACTTTTGCCTTTCACTTTTATAACAGGGTAAAAACCAGCTTATTTATTTTTAAGTTTAACAAAGTTACGGCTTCTAACCAAGCTCTATTTTATCCCGCTCTTTCTCGTACTCATACTCCTACTCTTACTCGCTTTTGAAATTTTTAAACGCGAGTAAAAGTAGGAGAAAGAGTGTGAGCACGAGCAACCAGCATCAAGCATCCAGCTTCACTTCACCAGCAAATATCCCTGCATTTCCTGATGCAGCGCCGAGCAGAAGTTCGTGCAATAAAACGGATACACGCCCGTCTTGTCGGCGGTGAACTCAATTATCTTCGTTTCGCCCGGATCGGCCACGATATTGATGTTGTACTCGTTGATGCCCAAGCCGTGCAACTCATCCGTGGTTTGCTCGATGTTGGTGTAGTAAATCGTCACTTTGTCGCCTTTGTTGACTTCGATGCTCGATGGTTCAAAACTCGAGCGCACCCCAACCATCTGCACTTCCACGTTTTTGCCGTTGCGCACGACCTTCGCATCCTTCACGTCCCAAATCGCTTTGGGGTTTTTATTCTCTTCTTTGGGATAAACTTCAATCGGATGCAATTTATCCGCTTTGCAAATTTGCGCATAATGCGGCTCCGGCTCGGTGAACGAATCGAAAAGTAACGCCATCTTTTCGCCGCCGATATCAATGAGCTGCGAAGATTCGGGTTGCGACGGGCCGACACTCAAATGCCGTCCGTGCGAGAGTTTGTTCATCGCGACCAAATATTTGCCATCCGGAGATTTGGTATCGCCCTCGGCCGCGGACAAATGGCCGATGTTGTACGACACCGGAATTTTGTCCAGCACTTCCCACGTGCCGAGTTTCCACTTCGCGACCGCGCTCTCGACAAACAACGAAGTGTACGCGAAGCCTTTATCGTCGAATTGCGTGTGCAACGGGCCGAGGCCGACATTCACTTCCGCGTCTTTGATGTTATCATAATTGAGCACCGGAATGCCGTCTTCCTCGCCCGTGAAATCTTTGTTCGCAATCGCGGTGAGCATCTTCTCGATATTGAACACCGTGGTGATGCTTTGCAACTTGCCGCTCGCAACGATATACTTGCCGTCGGGGCTCACATCGACGCCGTGCGGCGATTTCGCTGCGGGCATGAGATAAACCACACCCGGCGCGTCTTTGGGATCAATCACTTTCACGCCGCCGATCATTTTGAACTTGCCCTCGGCAATCGCTTTCTCCGCATTCTTCCAATTCACCGCGGCCACATAGTCACGATCTTTTTGCGTGGAAGTGACTTCAAGTTTGCCGGTGGCGCGCTCGCTGTTGTAACACGTCCAGAAGCCCCAATCCGCGCTCGGGCCTTTGCCGGCATCGCCGAGATCATAGTTGAACGGCGGCATCAACACTTCCCAACCCAGCGACATTTCACCGCTCTGCGCATTGACCGCAATGCCAGCCACTACGCCTTTATATTTCGTGGCATAATCTTCGATCTTCTCAAACGTGCCTTTCGGCAATGGAATCGAGAAGCGCGAACCGGCGAGCACGTACTCCGTGTTTTCCGTCGTGAACGAAGAGCAGTGATTGCCGGAGACGTTGGCAATCGGGCCGAAAATCTGTTTGGTTTTGAAATCGCGCATGTCAATGCGAGCCATGCGATTGTTCGCATTGTCAGAAATGAACAGCCAGCGGCCGTCGTAATCGCCGTTGGTTTCACTCAACGAAGGATGATGGGCATCACCCCACGTGTAGCCGCCGAGCATTTCTTTTGACTCTTTGTCAAAACCATAGCCCGTCGCCGGATACGGCGTGAACACCGGAATCGTGGAAATGTGCCGCATCGACGGGATGCCATAGACATATACTTGGCCGGAATGCCCGCCGGAGAGGAAAAGAAAATACTCGTCCAAATCGCCGGGTGCGACATAGGTTTTAATCGCCGCATCTTGCACATCCGAGCGCACGCCCGCGCGCCC
>CAYZFF010000080.1:0-14372 GCA_964477305.1 uncultured Cytophagia bacterium | reverse complement strand
TTAAAGTCTGTGGATGCCCGATTAAAGCGCTCGGGCATGACGATCACTTGGGTAAGTTATTTAATCGGCAATCCTAAGGAGTTTGCAGTTTA
This sequence comes from uncultured Cytophagia bacterium, assembly GCA_964477305.1. Taxonomy (GTDB): domain Bacteria; phylum Zhuqueibacterota; class Zhuqueibacteria; order Zhuqueibacterales; family Zhuqueibacteraceae; genus Zhuqueibacter. The sequence continues at coordinate 14,280 of CAYZFF010000080.1, read as the reverse complement.
TGAGGAATCGCCAGAAGATTGTTTTAGAAGTCTGCGTTGATTCTGTTGCTTCCGCGATTGCGGCCCAGGACGGCGGTGCGGATCGCGTGGAGCTATGTGCCAATCTCAACGAAGATGGAACGACGCCGAGCGCGGGCCTGATTGAAGTCACGCGCCAAAATTTGTCGATCGGCTTGCATGTATTGATTCGCCCGCGCGGCGGCAATTTTTGCTATTCCGAATTTGAATTTGAAACAATGAAAAAGGATATCGCCGTGGCGCGTGCGCTGGGCGCCGACGGCGTGGTGATCGGGCTGTTGAACACCAACGGCGCGATTGCGTTTGAGTGGACGCGCCAACTGGTGGTTCTGGCGCGTCCACTCAGTGTAACTTTTCATCGTGCATTTGATGTTGTAACCGAACCGTTAAAAATGCTGGAAGCGCTTGTCGAGTTAGGAATTGAGCGTGTTCTCACTTCTGGGCAGGCGCATAGTGCGCTGGCGGGTTTGAGTCTCCTTGCGCAACTCACAGAGCAGGCCGCCGGGCGCATCAGCCTCATGCCGGCGAGTGGAATCAACGCACAGAATATTCGGCAGATTCTGGCAGCGACCGGCGTCAATGAAATTCATGTCGGCTCTGCGGTTACGACGATTACAAATGACTCCGCAACTCAATTGTTTTCCGCCGCGCGCCGTTTGGTTGACCGGCAAAAAGTTTTAACATTGCGGCAATGCCTGAATTGAGCAAGTGCATCAAAAAAATGAAATCAAAAAAATTTTTTCTTGACAATGAATAATAAATTTTGTATCATCTACACGAGTGATTGAACGTTATCTTAAAAAAATGATTTCGTTCAATGAGAGTGGTGAAAGGTGTCATGAGGACGGTTTAGCTTTTTTGTCTCCACAAGGTTGTGGGAACCTTGGCGTATAGACAGGATTCTTGAAAGAGTTTTGGTCTGTCAGTCGAAGGCGTGATGTCAGTATTAATTTGTTTAATATTGATATGACGCCTTTTTTATTTGCCCCATCCATCGCGAATTTCTTGCTTGGATTAAGGCGAAATTTGTCCGCAAGAACAACGCAAGATTGACCTTTAAGTTGATGAGTAATCTGGAGTCCTCACCCAGGGAAGTGTGAAGGCTTAATTAGGCCACGCGCAGTGGTGCATTATTTTTGAGTGTAATAGTTTTTCAAAAGGCTTTCCTCTTTTTTATATATAATTTGTAGTCCCGCTCAAAAGGTTGCGGGAGCCTTGACGTGCAGGCTAAATCCTAAGCGGATTTATGACTTGTAAGCCGAAGGCGTGATCGCTCGCTTTATTGTTGCAAAGCGCATGCGGTCACGCCTTTTTTTTTGAAGCTCTGTACGGTTTAAAAGCATTCGGATTGCCTTTGCAGATGTAGGGTTGATGCGGAATCGATATGGTCGTGTGGAATTGGTGATTGGCATGAAAGCGGCAAACCATGAAGCCGCCGCACTATTGCTCAGGAGACAGAAAATGGAAGAGAGAGAGTTAGCCAGAAGAAATCTTTTGCAGAAATTGGGCATGGCCGATTTGATCGGACATGATCCGGCTTTTCTGGACGCAGTCGGGAAAATTCCTTTGGTCGCGGATTGCGACGCCACGGTTTTGATCACTGGCGAAACCGGTGTGGGCAAGGAAGTCTGCGCGCGGGCGGTGCATTACATGAGCAAACGCGCCGCCAAACCGTTTGTGCCGATTAACTGCGGCGCCATACCGATGAACCTCGTAGAGAATGAACTATTTGGTCATCGCAAAGGCGCGTTTACTGATGCGCATGGCCATCATCAAGGGCTGCTCGCGGAGGCGGAAGGAGGCACCTTGTTTCTCGATGAAATTGATTCTCTGCCGCTGGAGGCACAAAGTAAATTGCTGCGGTTGCTGCAAGACAAAACCTACCGGCCGCTTGGTGAAACCAAAGCCGTGCGCGCCGATATTCGCATCATCGCGGCGACCAATGCGGATTTGCGCCAGAAAGCGCAATCCGGAACGTTTCGCATGGATTTGTTTTATCGCTTTAATTTCACGTTGTTGCTGCCGCCGTTGCGCCAGCGCGCCAGCGATATTCCGGTGTTGGCGGAATACTTTCTTGAGAAACACGGCAAAGAATATGAGCGCGGCCAAAAAACGTTGTCCGCGGCGGCGTTGCAAAAATTGCTGGCGTATGCCTGGCCGGGAAACATTCGGGAGCTGCAAAACATTATTCAACAGGCGATTTTGCTTACCGCCGAAAACATCGTTCCGGCGGAAAATATAAACCTGCCGATCCCCGCACCGCTCCAGGAGATGGGTAAGCTTTCGTATACGGAAGCGAAAAGGCGCGTGATTGAAGAATTTGAACGTAACTATATCACCGGGCTGTTGATTTCCTGTGGCGGCAATATTACCCGCGCTTCCACCGAAGCCGGTAAAGATCGCAAAGACCTTAGCCGGTTGGTGAAGAAGCATAGCATTGATGCGAAGGCATTGCGTTTTGCTTTGGTGTAAGCCATTCCTTTGGAAAAAATTATTTGGTTTTTAAATTTTAGTTAATCAGAGTTTTGTGTGTTTTATGTTAAATGGTATTTGTTTCTGTGTTTCCGGGGGAAAATTGCCGCAACCGGCGGGGTGTTTTTGCCGCAACGCGCAGCATGTTGAAAAAACAAACAAATACCTCTTTGGGGTCAGTAATGCCGGGGTTAATGCATCCGCGGTTGGCTTCAGTGGTTTTCACTTGATGGCCGATTAGTTCAAAGAAAACAGCCGCGGTGTTTTGCTAAACCTGCTGGCACAGCGGTTGCTTAAAACGAAGGTAACGAAGCAACAAAAAATCGCAATCGAAAAGAGTGAAAAGTTATAAGCGTCGGGTGATATGATGATGAGAGATTTGGGATATACAACCCATGAGCTGCAAGCGGCGCATACGATTTTGAGCTATCTCACGAAGCACCCGTCGTCTTCCGATACGGTGCAGGGAATTGTGGAATGGTGGTTTAAGCGGGAGCGCTTGGAGTATACCGAGAAACAAATTCGCCGCGCCCTGGGCTTGCTGGTTGGCCGCGGCTTGGTCACGGTGAAGCAGTATAGCCATCAGCCAGAGTTTTATCAGATGGGAAAAAATCAGGGCGAAGTCATTGATCATGCGATTCAAGAATTGGCCGCGCATGTGAACAGAAATACGATTCAACCAGAGGCCGTTATTCACCAAGAAACGGCGTCAACTACGAGCAACACCAGCCGGGAAATATTCTCCAGCAGATTTTATAAGCTTGCCACCTGGTTGCTCGGCATGAACTGGTTGTTAACGCTGTTGAAATTGAATTTGATCTTGAAATAAGAGCTTTAAATCAAAACAATAAATCAGTTGTTTCATGTTTATTCAAGGAGTTTACGTTATGAAGTCCATCGTTGCTGTGTTGGCTTTTTTGCGCGGTCTGTTTGTTCGTGAAGAAGGGCAGACCCTGCCGGAGTATGGTTTGATCATCTTTTTGGTGGCGATTGTTTGCATTGCAGCATTGACGCTGCTGGGCACGAACGTCGCGGCGTTGTTAACCCAGATCGCGAATGCGGTATAAGGCATCTCATTTCACCCTGGTGAAATTTTCATATAAACAAGTTCAAATTTTTCAAAACAACCGTTTTAAACTTTAAGGAGTACGTCCAATGAAGTCATTATTTGCTTTGAGCGCTTTTGTGCGGGGTTTGTTCGTTCGTGAAGAAGGTCAAACCCTGCCGGAATATGGCCTGATTATTTTCCTTGTAGCCATTGTTTGTATCGCGGCCTTGACGTTACTGGGCACGAACGTCGCGGCCCTGTTGACGCAAATTGCCAACGCTGTCTAAGTTGCAGCGCATGTAGACAAAATAAAAGTGAAGAGGGTCGGCTAAATTTTAGAATCGGCAAGCTTCAGGAAGCGAACGGCGCTTCCGGTTCTAAAAGGGAGAGCAGCGTCTACCGGACAAGGACGTTAAAGAGGCCTTCTTGAATTACAGCGAATGCGCAGGCTCTCTTCACAAATTATAGTGGCATTTGAATAAGCGAATAAATCAGTGCGAGAAGCGAAGTGACAACGAGTCTTCCTCGCGGTGGCCTGGAACGACAAGTTATTCCAACAAGCAGAAAAGGTTGTAAAACAGAATTTTAAAATTTTTAACCAAACCCCGCATCATGAACCCGTTCAACTTTTCAATGCTGATTTTAGTGATTACCGTAACGACGGTGTTGGGTGCGGCGATTTATGATTGCCGGAGCCGGCTGATTCCCAATGTCATCACGTTTGCGGCGATGTTGACGGGCCTGGGCCTACACAGCATTCACGCGGGGTGGAGCGGCCTGTGGTTTTCTTTCGGGGGATTGGCGTTGGGCGGCGGAATGCTGCTGGTTTTTTATTTGCTTGGAGGCATAGGCGCCGGTGATGTGAAGTTATTGGCGAGTGTCGGGGCGCTGCTCGGGGTTGAAAAAGTACTTGCTGCTTTTGTTTTAACCGTCATCGCCGGCGGGTTGATGGCGCTCGTGCAGATTATCCGCCAATACTCATTTAAAAATATCTTTAGCCGCAGCAAAAATTTGTTGCACGGTTTTTCTTATCAAAAACATTTTCGTCTCGACGATAAGGCCGATAATCCGATTGAAAATACTCTTCCCTATGGCGTCGCCATTGCGATTGGCACGCTGCTCACGTGTATTACCAAATAGCTGAATGGTGATTTATGAAATTGCAAAAATTCAAACTGATTAAACAGCAACAAGGGCAATCGCTCGTAGAATTTGCGCTGCTGCTGCCAATGCTGGTGGTTATTCTTTTTGGCACGGTCGAATTTGGCCGTCTGTGGATGACGATGAACGTGTTGACCGGCGCGGCGCGTGAAGGCGCTCGCGTCGCCGCGGTGACGGCGCCGAATACTGCGCAAGTACAGACGGCGGTCAATAACGTGCTGAACGGCGCGAGCATCACCGGTGCAACCATCACGGTAGTCGGCCCGAATGCCGCGAATAACGTAACGGTAACCGTTCGTATCAACTACAATGTTTTGACCGGCACGATAGTCCCGGGAATAAGCCGTACGCTCCAACTCACGCGCACCGCCAGTATGCGTTGGGAAGGCTAAAAACAAGTTTAGTTTAACTGAACAGTTGCAAAAATTTGGATATCCCAAACCGGCCTTGCGGATAACCGGTAGTGATCCGAAGCAGAAAGTTTGGGAAAGATTTTATGTGGAGTTCCTTATGTATATTTTCAAACCCAGAGTCATGGTGCCTCTCGCGCTGTTTTCAGGTCTGCTCGCCAGCTATGGCGTTTTTTCTTACCTGAAAAATGAGCAGGAAAGGATGAAAAATTTAACTGTGGTCACTCATCCAGTTGTGGTCGCGGCTTTCGCGCTACCGCTTGGCACACCTTTGAAAGCGGAAGATTTGCAGATTAAGCAATGGCCGGAAGATTTGTTGCCGGACAGCAGTTTTCAGGAAATCGATAAATTGATTGGCCGGGTCGTCAAAACGGATGTTACGGCCGGGGAGCCAGTTTTAGCGACGAAGTTAGCCCCAACTGGTTCCGGCGGCGGCGTTCCCGGCTTGATTCCAGCCGGCATGCGCGCTTTCACCGTCGCGGTCAACGTGGTGAGCGGCGTCGGCGGTTTTATTTTGCCGGGCACGCGCGTTGACGTGCTGGCGACGGTTTCGCCGAGCGGCATGAAGAACGGCACGACAACCCGAACGATTTTGCAAAACGTGGAAGTGCTCGCGGTCGATCAAACGTATAACAAAAATAGTGACGACCCCGTGGTGGTGAAATCGGTGACGCTGGTGGTGTCGCCTGATGAAGCGGAAAAACTGGCGCTGGCCAGCAACGAAGGCAAGTTGCAACTGGTGCTGCGCAATGGCACTGATTTGGAGCGGCGTGACACTGACGGGGTGAAGATCAGCCAATTTAACGGCTATACGGAGCCGGAACCACAACCGCGTTTTATTCGTCCGCAACTGCCGCCGAAGCCCGAAGAAAAAACCATCGACGCAGAAGTTCCCACCCGCGTGGTGGAAGTTATCCGCGCCAATGTGCGCTCCGAAATCGCCTTCGATGAAAATGGCGCTGCCAAGAAAAAACCGTTAAAGCAATAAGGATTTTACCTCATGGGCAATACAAAATTAATTCGCAATGTGTTCATCCTGGTATTGATGGCGGTGCTCCCAGCGCGGAGCTTTAGCGCCACCGGCGCAAAAAAAATTATGGTAGGTGTCGGCCAATCGGAGCTGCTTGAAGTATCCGCGACGGTAAAGCGCATTTCCATTGCCAACCCGGAAGTGGCAGATGCCAGCGTGACCTCGCCGAAACAGATTTTGATCAACGGCAAAGCGCTCGGCACCACCAGTATGATTGTGTGGGATGAAACCGAGCAGTATCGCATTTTTAAGCTTATTGTGCATACCGAAGTTTCCAATCATCAGGTGTCGTTGCGCGTGCGTTTTGCCGAGGCGAATCGCACGGCCCTGAAAGAAATGGGAATGAATTTTCTGGTGAAACAGGGGATCGGCAAGGATCGGTTGAGTGCCGGCAGTTTCGGCGGCAAGGCGGGCACGCCGGCGGATCCGTTTCTGCTGCCGTTCGATAATGTGCCGGAACAATCCCAGGGCGATTTGCGCGCAAGCGTGCTGAACGACAATATCGATTTTTTTCTTTCGATTCCGACGCGAAATATTGCCGCGGTGGTTAAAGCGCTCGAAGAGAGAAATTTGTTGACGACGCTGGCGAAACCGAATCTCAGCGCAATCAGCGGTTCCGAGGCGAGTTTTCTGGCAGGCGGCGAGATTCCGGTTCCGATCGTTTCCGGCGCCACCGGACAAGTGACGATTCTCTTTAAAGAATTCGGTATCCGGTTGAAATTTGTGCCAACGGTGCTGGATTCCAATCTGGTCAATATTAAAGTGGCTACGGAAGTCAGCAGTCTGGATTTTGAAAACGGCATCATTCTCAGCGGTTTTCGCATCCCGGCGTTGATTTCACGCAAAGCGGAGACGACGGTGGAGCTAAAGGATGGCGAGCATTTTATTGTCGGCGGTTTAATCGCCAACGACGTTGCCAAAACCTCCTCGAAGGTTCCCGGCCTCGGCCATCTGCCGATTCTCGGCAACCTGTTTAGCAGCTCTAGATTTTTAAACAACGAAACGGAGTTGATCATCATGATCTCTCCGCACATCATTCAAACCATGCAAGACGATGCGGTTCCGGAATTGCATTAATCTTGATGAGGAAAAAATGTTGAAACTAATCAAAAACCAAAAAGGCAGTACGATGATTTTCGCCGCGTTAATGATGGTGTCCATGGCCGGTTTTGCGGCGCTCTCCATTGACACCGGCGTGATTCTCACGGCGGATCATCAACTGCAAAATGCCGTGGATGCTGCCGCCCTTGCCGGTGCTTCCGGCTTGCTGATCAATCAGAGCACCGCCACCAACCGCGCCGTGGCGGTCGGCGCGCTGAACACTTACATGAATCAACCGGTGGCCCTCAATGCCGGCAACGTGAGCTTTCCGGCGGCAAACCGGGTTCGCGTGCAAGCGGCCCGCCAGCTCAATCTTTTTATGGCACGGGCGCTTGGCGTCAATACCGCCAATATCAATGCAACCGCGCTGGCGGAATTGAGCGTTTTGTCGCAAACCAAAAAGCTGCGGCCGTGGTGCATTCCTTTTGAAAATTGGAGCATTGGCGCGCAAACCGTTCTTAAAGCCGGATCGACGTCAACCCATTCATGCGGCGAACGCACCGAGTCGTCAAGTTTCTATTACGCAGTGGATTATCCTCCGGTGAATAAAGGCACGCCCGTCTGCGGCGCAACATCGTATAGTGATTACATCAAGTTTAGTTATACCGGGGAAGTGGGCATTGGCGATGTGCTGCAAGTCGAAACGGGTAACATGGAAGGGCCGACCCAGCAGGGCGTGAACTACTTAATTTCTCAAGATGCGGGCGCGCGGTGGGACAATGCGCAAAAGACAGTGGTTAATTCAAAGTTTCCAGGCTTCACCAGCCCGCGTATTCTGAAAGTTCCTTTCTTTGATCCCGATGCGGCTCTTGAAGCCGGACGTGATGAAGTGGCGGTTACCGGCCTGGGCGCTTTTTTTCTTGAAGAGGCCAGCTATGACGGCGATATAACCGGACGTTTTATTAAAATTACCACTGAAGGCACGAATACCGCCGGCCCCGGCGCCGGTTATCTGTATAAAATTAAATTGCTGCAATAAACCGAAAAGATTTTGCACATGATGCGAAGCCCGGCGCCTAACGCATGAAGCGATAGACGCCGGACGAACGCAATAAAATTTGACACAGTGGAAGAGAACAATGGCAGAGAAAAGCGAGAAAATTAGCGTCGTCGTGATTGATCCCGACGAAAAGTCCCGCCAATCCGTAAAGACGCTGCTCAAAGGCGTGCAGCGCGTGAAGATTGTCGCAGAAACCGGGGATTTGACGCGGGGCTTTGAAAAAATTGGCGAGTTGCAACCCCAGGTCGTGATTTTGGATTTGTCGCCCAACGTTGAACTGACGTTGAAGATGGCGGAGCGGCTCACGCAGACTTTTCCGCAGATGACGCTGTTTGTTACTTCGTTTCAAATCATCCCGGAAATTATTATCAAAGCCATGCGCGCCGGCGCCCGCGAATTTTTATTCAAGCCGCTGAATCGCGACGAACTGGTCAACGCCATTAAAAACGCGGCCCGCGCCCAAGGCCAGCGCGCCAATGACGTAAGCTACGGGGCGAAAATTTTGTCGGTGTTTGGCGCGAAAGGCGGTGTCGGTTCCACCACGATTGCAACCAACCTTGCCGTCAACCTCGCGCAACATACGAAGAAAGCGGTGCTGCTCATTGATTTGAATTTGCAGTTTGGCAACGCCGCCTTGTTTCTCAATGTCCAGCCGGAGTACTCGATTGTTGATTTGGCGAACCATCTGAACGATGTGGAGCCGGAACTGCTTAAAAACGTGCTGTCGAAACACACTTCCGGAGTCTGGCTGCTCAGCGGCCCGGCGCGTGTGGAAGAAGCCGAGGCGATTACGGTTTCCCACCTCGATCAAATTATGGCGATTCTCAAATCCGTGTTTGATTATATCGTGATTGACACGAAAAACAGCTTTGATGATTTGACGCTGAAAGCGCTGGATGAATCCGACACCGTGCTCACGGTGTTTACCGCGGATCTGCCCGGCATTTACAATGCGCGCCGCTGTCTGGAAGTTTTCAAGCAGATGAGTTACAATCAGGAAAAAGTCCTGCTGGTGCTGAACCGCGACGGCGCCAACAACGGCGGCATCGACGTCGAGGGCCTGGAAAAATCGTTGAATTATCCGATTTTTTGGCGCGTGCCAAATCACGATTACACCAATGTGATCAACTCGATCAATCAAGGCATTCCTATTTCCACCGGCTCGCCGCGCGCCAAGATTTCTGTGAGCTTCAATGATTTGGCGCATCGTTTTAATGGCTATCTCGTCGACGTTGATGAACCCGGAGAAAAAATTCAGAAAAAAAGCCTGTTTAAAAACCTGTTTGCGAAATCGTAACGGATAAAATATGGGATTGCTCAAACGCATCAATCGCAACGGCGAGGCGACGGAGAAGTTATTGGCGGCGCCGCAAAGCACGAATGCCAAGGCGCTCCACCTGTTGGATTCGTATCAGGACTTGAAAGAAAAAGTCCACCGCCGTTTGCTCGACCGTCTCGACCTGACGAAGCTGGATACGATTTCCCGCGATGAGTTGCGCTTGCAGGTTCGTGAAGTGGTGGAAAGTATTCTCGCCAGCGAAGTCAGCCCGATTGCCGGTTTTAACCGAGAGCGGTTGATTGAAGAAATTTTGAATGAAACGTTTGGTCTCGGTCCGCTGGAAACTTTATTAAATGATCCAACGGTTTCTGATATACTGGTTAATACCCACAAACAAGTTTATGTCGAGCGTTTTGGCAAACTGGAATTAACCAAAACGGTTTTTAAAGACGACGCCCACTTGCTTCATGTGATTGATCGCATCGTTTCCGGCGTTGGCCGCCGCATCGACGAGTCTTCGCCGATGGTGGATGCGCGCCTGCCGGACGGCTCGCGCGTCAACGCGATCATCCCGCCGCTGGCGATCGACGGGCCGAGTGTTTCGATTCGTAAATTTTCCGTCAAAGCGATTACGATGGATGAGCTGTTGCGTTATGAATCGCTCACGCCGGCGATGGCGGAAGTGTTAAAAAGCGTCGTGCGCGCGCGATTGAATGTTTTGATTTCCGGCGGCACAGGCAGCGGTAAAACCTCATTGTTAAATGTCCTTTCCGGTTTTATTCCGCACGCGGAGCGCATTATCACGGTGGAAGATGCCGCCGAGTTGCAATTACAGCAGCCGCATGTGGTGCGCTTGGAAACGCGGCAATCCAATGTTGAAGGCAACGGCGCGGTGGCTCAACGGGAGCTGGTGAAAAATGCGTTGCGGATGCGGCCCGATCGCATCATCATCGGCGAGGTGCGCGGCGCCGAAGCGCTCGACATGTTGCAAGCGATGAACACGGGCCATGACGGCTCGATGACGACGCTGCACGCGAATACCCCACGCGATGCGTTGCGCCGTTTGGAGACGATGATTTTGATGGCCGGCACCAATTTGCCCGACCGCGCGATGCGCGATCAAATCGGCGCTGCGATTAATGTCTTGGTGCAAGCTACCCGCTTGAGTGACGGCAGCCGCAAAGTCACCCGCATCTCCGAAGTTACGGGCATGGAAGGAGAAATCGTCACCATGCAGGATATTTTCGTTTACGATAAAATGGGTTTGACGGAATCGGGCAAAGTGCGCGGCGCTTTTCGCGCCACCGGGATTCGTCCGAAATTTGCCGATACATTGGAAGCCTGCGGGATTGTATTGCCGGCGGAACTCTTCGGCCTCGATTTGACCGCAAAAGGGAAACAGTCGAATTTAGAGAATTGATTATCAGTCTGCCCAAAGGAATAAAAAATGTCTAATCTCATCATCGTCGTTTTTATTGCCGTCACCTTGGTGGTGCTGGCCGTTATGTCGATGCTCCGGCGTTATGTGGTCGATAAAGAACGTCACGTTCGCAAGCGCCTGGATGCGATTCAAATTTTGGCAGCGCGCCACAATCCGGAAATTCAACAAGTGGTGCGCGACCAGCATTTCAGCCAAATTCCGCTGTTGCATCGCTGGCTGGAGCGGGTAAACGTTTCGAAAAACCTGCAAAACATTATTGCGCAGGCGAATTTGTCGCTTACGGTTTCCCGCTTGATGCTGCTGATGGCGAGCGGCGGCGTCCTGGCTTTGTTGCTCACGGCGCGTTCCGGCAACCCCGTTTTGATTGCCGGAGCAACGTTCGCGCTTGGCGGTGGCCCGCTCTTCTACGTTTTCAATCGCCGCAAAGCGCGCCGGAGACTTTTTGAACAGCAATTTCCCGATGCGTTAGACATGATGACGAGCGCGCTGCGCGCCGGCCACGGTTTTACCAAAGCGTTGCAACTGGTGGCAATGGAAGCGCCCGATCCCATTGGTACGGAATTTCGCAAAACGTTTGAAGAACAAAATCTCGGCCTGCCGATGAAGGAAGCGTTGCTCAATCTCACCAACCGGATTGCCAGCGTCGATGTCAAGCTTTTTGTAACGGCGGTGGTGATCCAACGGGAGAGCGGGGGCAATCTCACCGAGGTTTTGCTGAAAATCAGTGAAACGATTCGGGCGCGCTTCAAGTTGATGGGCCAGGTTAAAGCCCTCACCGCGCAAGGCCGTTTTTCCAGTTGGATTCTCGGTGGCTTGCCGGTTGTGCTGGCGCTGATTATTTCGATCTTGAATCCGGATTATATCATGCTGCTCTTCAAAGATTCGTTTGGTAAAATAATGGTCACGATGGCGCTAACCATGGAAATTATTGGTTTCCTCGTTATTCGTAAAATTGTCAATGTCAAATTGGAATAGGAAAATTGTATGTCGCTTTATCTTGTCACCGGCTTGAGTTTTTTTGCGGTCAGCTTGCTGGTCTGGCTGGGTCTGTGGTTCCTGCGCCGCAGCACGGACCCGGTGGCGGCCAGAATGCGGCGCTATGTCAATCCGGAGTGGAATCAGGGAACGCTGGCGGAACTGCGGACGGCGGTGACCACGGCAAAGGACAAAGTCAATCCGGCTTTGGAAAAAGTGGCCTCAACTTTCGGCGGCGCCTCCAAGAGCCAATCGAAATTGCGTCTGGCCTTGGTGCAAGCCGGCTTTTACCAGGAAAACACCGCAGCGATTTTTATCGGCGCCAAAATTGTCGGCGCGCTGGGGCTGTTCATTTTTTACTGGTTTATGGTTGTTGCCGGCGGCAGAAGCGGTCCGCAATTTCTGTTGCTCGCGTTGCTCATGGCGCTGATGGGTTACATTTTACCGGATTTCGTGTTGCGCGCCAAAATTCGCCGCCGGCAAGATAGCATCGCCAGCGCGCTTCCCGATGCGTTGGATTTTCTGGTGATTTGCGTGGAAGCCGGCCTTGGCTTGAATGCGGCGCTGATTCGCGTCGGCCAGGAGTTGCAGTTACGGAGCCAGGCGTTGAGTACAGAATTGAATTTGGTAAATCAGGAATTGCGCACCGGCATTTCACGCGAACAGGCGCTGCGGAATTTGTCGACGCGCAATATGATCGAAGATTTAAAAATTTTAGTCAGTTCGCTGATTCTGAGCGATAAGCTTGGCACCAATATCGCCGACACTTTGCGCGCCCAATCGGACTCCTTGCGCACGCGGGTGCGGCAGCGCGCTGAAGAAAACGCGGCAAAAGCCAGTGTTAAAATGCTTTTCCCTCTAGTGTTTTTTATTTTGCCCGCGCTGTTTATCGTCATGTTGGGCCCGGGCGTGATTTTGGTGAAGAATACTTTGGCGCCGATGTTACCGTAAATGTTTTTCCGGGTCGCGATTAGGGAAAATAAAATTCGCTCTAACCTCCAACACCGCTCGGGCTTCGCGCTCGGGCGGTGAAATATTTTAAAAAAATTCAAGAAAACGTAGCGCGGATTTTCTGTTTACGACGAAAAGTACGCCGGAAGCTTGCGCTACAAAACCTGCACGATTTGAATTGTTTTTCCAAAGCCTGATGGCAAGGAGATGATAAATGAAGTTGCAGAATTTGGTCAAGTTTGCGGCTGCCGCGCTGTGGTTGCTCACGGTTGCCTGTGCGAACAAAACTTATAATGAACAAGCGGTTTTGGTGCGGGAAGATGAGCCGCGCATGGTTTATATCGACAATGAAGTGCAGAAATTAAAAACCTCCACCGATATTCCGAGCTACCGCCCGCTCTATGTGGAAGTGCGCACCAAAGCCGGCGCGCAACAAGGCGGAAAATTGATTCGGATTACGGAAGGCGAAGTGATTTTCACGCAACAAACGTATCGCAAAACCGCCGGAGACAGTTTGCGTAAAATTGAAAACAAGGTTAGCGTTCCCAAACCGGAAATTTTAATTTTGAAAGTGTGGTAGTATTCAGGCCGCGTGGAGAGAATCGGAACTTGTTTTCGGAAGAGAAATCGTATGGCAATTTATAATGTAACCAAAGGCATTCAGCTAACGCAGAAGGTCGCGATTGCCGATAATGTTTTGGCGCGTTCTGCCGGTTTACTGGGAACCACCCAGCCGGATTCCGATAAAGCTTTGTACCTTGTCCCCTGCAAAGCCGTTCACACTTACGGAATGAAGTATTCTTTAGATTTGGTGTTTTTAGATAGACAGGGCAAGGTCGTTAAAGTAGTGGAAAATTTGCGACCGAATCAAATGACCAGCTTGGTGCCCGGGGCAAATTGCGCGTTAGAGTTTTCTCCTAATACTCTTGCGGCCAACTCGATTGAAGTCGGCGATGAATTGGCTGTGAAGGCGGATGAGCGTGTGCCCGTGAGTTTTGCCGGCGTCAAAAGATTATTGCATTGGCCGGCCAATCTGTTCATGGCATTGTTGTGGATTCAATTTGTGTTGTCGTCTCTTGTGGGCTGGCAGCAACACGGCAGTATTTTGAGCCTCGGTTTGTTGCTGGTGAATACGTTGTTGGTTTGCCTCTTCTTCACGCGCCGCGAAAGCGCTGATATTTCACGCCGTCCCATGGATTGGATGGTGGCGATGGGAACCGTCGGCATGTCGATGGCACTGCGCGCGCATCCTACTGCGAGCAGCACACTGACCACGATTTCTGTGGTAATACAGTTGATTGGTATTGCGGGCATTTTGCATTCCCTGTCTTCGCTGGGGCGCAGTTTTGGGATTATTCCGGCTAATCGCGAAGTGCAGTCTTCCGGAGCTTATC
>CAYZFF010000079.1:5068-14420 GCA_964477305.1 uncultured Cytophagia bacterium | reverse complement strand
AATAAAATAGCGGAGCCGTTAATAAACCGCAACCTCTTGAGGCGAAACAAGGGCTGAAATGGGCCGCAAATTTCTTGCGGATGACGAACGTTCCTTTCTGGAAGCGACAGTCGAGCTATTACACCGAGCGGGATATGCTTGTGACTGTGTGACTAATGCGCTCGGTGCGGCCCATTTATTACAGCAAGAGAAGTTGTTGTCCCCGTGGCAGTGCATCACATCACGGCTTCCTGGCTGTGTGAGGTGATGAGAGCGGTATCGTGAAGTCGAACTTGGCGCTCGAGTGCTCCAGCGCTAGTTCGACTTTACTTTTATGTAGCAGTTGGTCTCTCTCCAAACAGCATCCCGTGGAATAGTTGCAATTTTCCCCCAACCAGCGCGGCGATTTTGCGCGCGCACCAGAAAGCAAAAAAAAGCCCGCTGCAAAAAATTCCGCCGATCATAGTGTTGACAGCGGTTTTATTGTAGCAGGCGATAAAGTTTCTTACCATGCGGCCGCAACGGCAAAAGGCTTACGGGGTGTTGGTGGGTTTTGCTTTTGCCTTCTTTTTCTGGGCCTCTTTTCGAGTAAAGAAATCTTTTTTGAGCAGTTCATATTTTTTTCTCTGCTCCGCGTCCAGCAAAGCAAAAATCTCTTTATCCGTTTTATCAAAGCGTTCTTTGGTGGCGCGAGCGCCGGCTTGCGGAAAGCCTTGATAAAGTTCACGGTCCATGGCAGTTTGTTCACGGTTGATTTTCAGAATTTCACGAATCTTCGTTTCCTGCTCGGGGGTGAGCGTCAGGCGAACGATCAGCGAATCAATCAAAAAACGTGTACTATCCATTCGTGTTTTTAAAAGTGCTCGGCTGGAATCAAGCCGTGCTCTGGTTTTTAGAGTCTTGTGGCTGGAATCCGGCTTGGCCTGTGCCATAACATACACCGGCAACAGAAACACAAAAATAAGAATTAACTTTCGCCACAATTTCCCAACATTTGACTTCATCGGATGCTCTCCTTAGATGTAGTATGGATAAGATGCTTTTTGCCATTCGGCACGATCAAAATTTTTCTGCGAGACTATCATGCGACGCCCGCCGAGGACGATGCGGCATTTTCCAAAAGGGCGGTGGAAACGGAAAAGTGGCATGGAATTTTTGCCGTTGCTCCGGCGTTAGCACGCTGTCGATTTGCATCGTCATTTCTTTTATGATTTGATGCGACTGTGGCCGCATGGCGTTAAAATGCCTTCGCAACCGATCGTGATGAGCGGCAATAATCTCGCCCACCCGCTGGCTTTGCGTTGCGCTTAAATTTAACTGTGCTTGCAGGGTTTCCAATTGCAGCGGGCGCGGCCGGTCGGTTTCACGCTCCAAACGTGCACGGGGCGCAGGAGGACGGTTATATTCCCGCAATGCAATCGCGCCGGTCAACACACCCGCCGCAAAAGTTAGCACAAAGGCGGCGATAACTAAAATTTTCGTTTTCATAAATTATTTCTGATTCTCTTCGAGGCGCAAGGCCACCTCCCACATCGTCTGCTGAAATTGTTCGTCGCTGTCCACCAGCAAAAGCTGCGACTCCGGGGTTTCGGGCAGTAAATTGGCCAGAGCTTTGGTTGCAACGTTATCTTCCTGCCGCAACAAAATAAACACCGCCGCCAAAATCGCGATAGCTGGCGTCAGCCATCGCAAGAGCCGGCGGCTCGACTCAATTAAAATTAGCGGCAATTCCTCGATCACAAACTTTTGCTCTAACGCTTGCGCCAGTTGCATTTGTTCCGCCAACGTCGGTTGCACGGTATGATGCGCCTGCCGCATGGTGGTAAAAAGCCGCTCTAGCCTCGCCGCATGTTGCCGGCAAGCAGCACACGCCTTCAAATGCATTTGCAGCGTTTGAACCTCATGCGGTGCTAACTCGCCGTCGCGCCATTGCCACCAGGTAATTTCAGTGACGTGTTGATCCAAATTTTTAGCTTCATGCATGAAACGCCTCCGCATATTTTTGCAATTTTCCCGCGAGTGTCTGTCGCGCCTGATAGAGCCGCGATTTCACCAGCTTCTCATCGACTTTTTGAATTTTGGCAATTTCCTCGTAACTTAAACCTTCCAAATCGCGCAGCACCACCAACTCCCGATATTTCGGTTCCAATTGGTTTAACGCGGCGCGCAGATGTCTATGCAACTCTTCAGTTTCAAGCTGTTCACTCGCCAAAACTTCGTCCGCTTTGAGGGACTCGAGTGTTTCTGTGGACAGGCTTTGCAGCGAAAACCACCGCTGCCGTTTACGCCGGCGCAATTCATCGCGGCATTGATTGACTGTAATTTCATAAATCCATGTGAAGAGCGCCGAGCGCCCGGCAAAAGTGTCAATTCGCCGCAAAATTTTTATGAAAATATCCTGCACCAGGTCGTCAACATCGCGGCTGCCGATGAGCGAAACGCAAACCCGCAACACCGCGCTGTGATATCGCCGGACCAACTCATTGAGCGCCGCCGCCTTGCCAGCGCGGCAAGCCTCCAGCAATTCGGCCTCGGCCAATACGCCGCGCGAATCTACGGCCGTTGATTCATCGGTTTGCATTTCTTCTTATTTGACGTTTCAACCGAACAAAAGTTGAGAAGTTTTTTGTTGCAATTCCCGCCGCACGCGAGTATATTTCAAAGCGATACATTTGCCAAACTCGAAATAAGAATTGTTACATTAAAGTAAGAAGTATGATGCGACATTGCCGTTTTATCGTTTATGCTCTTTGGCTTTCTGCACTTTCTCTTTTCGCTCAAGAGACCAAAACGATTGTCCTGCGCAATGTTTCTCTCCTCGCGCTTGGCGGCAACACGGAGTTACGCAGCCAAGACGTTGTGATTCAAAACGAAAAAATTACCGCTGTCCGAAATACCGGCCGCCCCGCGCCTGCCGACGCGCTCGTGATTGATTGCACTAATAAATGGGCACTGCCCGGCCTCATCGATACCCACGTCCACATGGCCTTACGAGATTTACGCTGGCCTGAAGACGAGCAGGAATTTATCGAACTGCTCGCCACCGGTGTTACCACCATTCTGGACTTGGGTGGCCGGCTTGAAAGTTTAAAAGATATAAAGAAAAGATCACAAACGCAAGAGTGGAATGGCCCGCGTTTTTTGCACAGCGGCAGTCCACTGTTCAGCGAGAAAGTCGCCGGATTGGATTCGGCGACGCAACGATTTATGGTGAGCAATGCGCTTGAAGTTAAAAATATCGTGCGGCAATTAAAAGCCGAGGGCGTGGAGGCGATCAAAATTGATTCGAATGTACCCGCGGAAATAACCAAAGCCGCGATTGACGAAGCACATGCGCAAGGCCTATTGGCGATTGGGCATCTCATCGCCACGTCGTATCAAGAAGCCGCAAAAGCGCGGATTGATATCCTTGAAGGCATGAGCGGGCTGGTGACAGACTACGTGAGCGGCGGTGACCGCAAGGAGTTGGCGAAGCGCTGGTTTCCAATGTATTTGCCGGCGTGGGAAAAAATTCAACTTGATAAGAACGCGCGAAGCAAAATGCAATACTTTGCAAACAACGCGACGTTTTTTGTCCCGACCTTGGCCAATGAATTAGCGATTTTACAAAACGAGGTGTCGACGCGCCAGATGCCGCTGGCCGAATCGACGGCGCAAAAGTATGTCGCGATGCTGCGGCTGGCCTTTGATCTGCAGGTGCCGTTGCTCGCCGGTTCGGATTATGGCACGCATCGCAATGATCGGATCACGTTGCATGATGAATTAGAAAGTTGGGTTGCGGCTGGTCTCGAGCCGCGCTTTGCCATTGAAGCGGCCACGACCAACGCCAGCCTGGCGCTAAAACTTTCGGATCGCCTCGGCGAGCTTTCCGCCGGACGACTCGCCGATATTCTGGTGGTTAATGAAAATCCTTTCTCTAACATTAAAACTTTGCGGGAGCCGGCGCTGGTTTTACGCAACGGTAAATTGTATCGTGTTGAAGAATTAAGCAAACGGCTCCGGCCGCATCGCCGCGCCGAGCGGGAAATTCGCGCCGTGCTCGCGCAACAGGAACGGGCGTGGAATGATTTCGATATCGATCGCTTCATGCGCGGCTACTGGAAAAGTGATTCCACGATTTTCGCTTCCGGCGGCGAGCCTTCCCGCGGATGGAGCCAAATGTTGAGCCGCTACAAAAAAGGCTACGATACTGCCGAAAAGGCTGGTCAATTGAAATTTGATATTCACCAAATCGATTTTATGGGCGAAAGCTGGGCGAAAGTTTTGGGTGAATGGAAGCTGGTTCCGAAAGTAGCGAAAACCAACGGCATATCCAAACCCATGTCGCGTGGTTTATTCACGTTGATTTTTCATCGCGTGCCGGAAGGGTGGAAGATCGTGCATGATCACACTTCGGAGGCGAGTCCGCCGCCGGCAGTGGAACAACCGGTGCAGAAGAAAAAGAAATAAATGTTATTCGCCCTCGGGAAAAACCGCATTCTCTATCTCTCCATCGCCGCCGCGTTAGTCACCATGGCGATGAAGTTTGCGGCGTATTGGATTACCGGCTCGGTCGGTTTGCTCTCGGACGCGCTGGAGTCGATTGTGAATTTAGTTGCAGCGTTAGTGGCATTCATAGCGCTGATGATCGCCGAACGACCAGCAGACGAAACGCATCCGTACGGGCATGAAAAAATTGAATACTTCTCAAGCGGCGTCGAAGGCGCGTTAATTTTAGTCGCGGCTGCGGGAATTATTTATTCCGCGGTGCAACGTTTATTTCATCCGGTGCCGCTGGCCGATCTCGACGCGGGGTTGCTGCTCGGGCTTGCGGCTTCGGCGACCAACTTTCTCGTGGCCCGGCTGCTGTTACGCGCGGCGCGCGAGCATGATTCGATTACGATTGAAGCGGATGCGAAGCATTTACTGACCGACGTGTGGACGACTATCGGCGTTCTCGCCGCATTGGTGATCATCAAATTTACCGGTCAGTTGATCATTGATCCGCTGATTGCTTTTGCCGTCGGCGGCAATATTATTTTTTCCGGGATCGGCTTGCTGCGGCGTTCGTTCCATGGGTTAATGGATTTTCGTCTGCCCTCCGCTGAAATTGCTGCTATTGATGAAGTGTTGCGCCGGTATCTGGGAGAGAAACGGGTTTACCATAATCTGCGCACGCGGAAATCCGGCTCGCATCGTTTCATTGAATTTCATTTGCTCGTTCCCGGGGAAACCAGTGTTCGCGAAGCCCACACGCTTTGTGATCATATCGAAAACGAAATTCACCAGCGCTTGCGGAACACGACCGTCACGATTCATACGGAACCCACCGATGAATTGGTGAGTTACCAAGACGTTGAAACCGGCCTGCCCTACGGCAGATGATGATATTCTTTCTCGTACTCCCATTCTTCCTCTTACTCGTTTTAAATAACAATTGAAACGGAGTAAGAGTGGGAGAAAGAGTAAGAGTATATACAAATAGCGCTTCGATCTTGTCTGGATTTTTAAGGCAACGAGGATGATCGGAGTTAAACTTCAGGAGTGAAGATGAAAAGTTTTTCCCATTTTAGTTTGGGGCTGTTGCTGGCTTTACCTATTTTCGCCGGTGCCCAAAACCAACCCAAGCCGGCGCGTTTATATGCCGCGGTTGTTGGGCCCTCTCCCGTCACTTTGAGCAGCACGGCGCTGGCCATCGGCACGCGTTCGCTTGATCCCGGCCAATCTAATATCGTCAAAACCTTGCGGCAGTACATCGGGCGTGAATTAACTTTTCCCGGTGGGCTTTATGCCTCGTCGCCGGATAGCGCAGCTTGGCAAAATGCGAGCTGGCCTAATTTAACGCTGCGCGCGTTGACCATGTCCAAGGCTACCGGCGAGCCGAAATTATTGCTTGGCGCAGATAACGGCGTGTTGCGCCCCTTCAACAACCCCACCAGTTGGCAACTCGTCACTGACTGGCAAATCACCCAAATCATGGATTTGCGCGGCGACCCATTCCAGGAAAAAATTTTATACGCTTGCACGGCGAATGGAATTTTTATCTCGCCGGATGGCGGCGGCACGTGGCGCCGCTCCAATACGGGTTTGAACAATCTATTTGTGAGTTGTCTTTTTCCCGATCCCAAAGTGCAGGGTCGCCTGCTTGCCGGCACCGAAGGTGGTCTTTATCAATCGTTGGATGGCGGCGAACATTGGGAGCAACTCGCGCTGCCCGGAATTCCAGTACGCGCCATTTTGCGTGAGCCAGAATCGTGGCCGGGAATTTTTTGGGTGGGCACCGAACGCCACGGGCTTTATGAAAGCATCGATGGTGGCAAAGTTTATCATCCGGTTTTGGTGGGCGAAGAGGAAATCTCGATTTATACACTATCCGGTGGCGGCTCCAATCGGCCCATTTATGCTGGTGCGTATAAACGCGGCATTTTTTTCGCTTCATCCGTCGGCCAAAACTGGCGACAACTTCCCGGCAGCGAACAACTGGGCAGTGTGACATGTATTTTGCCGCTGCCCGACCGCAATCTGCTGTTTGTCGGAACCTATGATCGTGGGGTGCAATTCAGCCGCAACAACGGCCAAACCTGGAAAGCATTTGGATTGGTTGGGGCATACGTTCGCCAACTCGTCCTCGGCGAATCAAGCTGGTCGCGCCCATAACCAGATGCCGTTTGCATGACGATTTTGAGCGGAAATTTTCATATCAATATTTAGGATGCTGTATGAAATCATCTTGGCGCAAGGAAGCCCGTAAATCAATGGTGTTTATTTTTTTCTGGCTATTCATTTTTTCTGCCACGGCAGCGACACAAGAAAATTTCGAAAAGGAATTAGCCGCTCGCCGGCAGGCGTTACTCACCCATTTGGTTGAAAAAGAATCGACCCCGTCGTTTGCCGCCGTCATGGCGCGTTATGCCGCCAATGAACGTGTGAGTGAAGCGAGCCGAATGCTATCGCAGCTTTTGCGCCAGCCCTCCGGCGACCCGGTGTATGGTTTCAACCTGATGGCGACGTATTTGTATGGCCAGCGCAACATGCCGGATTCGTTGCGTGAAAAGGTGCGGCGGAATTTTTCTTCAAACGCTTTGTTACGCGGAGATAGCGAAGACCACCAGCTCCGCTATCATGCTACGTTGCTGCTGGCAGCGCAAACCTGGCCGGAGTTGACGGCGCAACAATGGTTCAACGGTAAATCCTCTGCGGAAAACTGGCGTGAAGCCGAGTCGTTTCTCATGAGTTGGATGGAGAATAATGCCGCCTACGGCCAAACCCAATTTGACTCGCCCGAACTGTTGCCGGCTTTTATTGCCTGTTTGGAGTTGTTGCATGAATTCGTCGCTAATGAACCGCCGTTTCCGCTGGCCAACGGCCACGCGTCAAACGGCATTATCGGCAAACCCATCACGGTAAATTTGCAAACCCGCGTGAGTATGATGTTGGATTTGCTGCTCGTCGACTTTGCGCTGGAGCAAATCGATGGCATGTATGCCGGCGCGCACAGTTATGACACCGAGCCGGCAGTCTATTCGCCGCGACAAAGCGCGAACGCAGCGTTGTTCTGGTTGCATTTTGGCGCGGGTGAAATGCAGCCAACGATGGAAGCGCTGGTGAGCGCGTTGAGTGGTTATCAGGTTTCGGAGGCGGTTTATGCATTGGCCACCAAGCGCGATCCGCTTGGCGGTTATGTGCATCGTGAGCGCAAACGCGTTCGCAATCAATTGCGCACCAGTTATGACCGTACCAGCGCCGTTTACAAATATGCGTATATCACGCGCGATTATATTCTCGGCTCGATGCCGGGCGGGCTGCTGGCGCCGATGCAACAACACACGTGGGATCTCACCTATCTCGCGCCGCATGATCCACGCCCGACGCTGTACGTGATGCATCCGTATTTTGATCAACGCGAATTGGGCGCCTTTTTTATTGATGAGCCGGCGCTGCTTTTTGACGAACTGAACAAATTCAAAGGCCGCTACAGCCACGGCGACAAACTCGTGGGCGGTTCGCCGTATGAACAAATTTTTCAACATCGCAACACTTTGCTGGCGCTCTACAATATTCCGGAAAATGTGCAATTCGGTTATATTGCCGGATTTTTTTCGGACAGTTTAGAAAATGTAGAGGGCTTCGAAGCGGATGGATTGTCGCACGATCCGGCTTGGTTGTTCTGTCGCGCCGGCCACACGTTTATTGCTTTTCGCCCATTGCAGGAATTTCGCTTTAACAAAATGGACGGCGGCCTGCGTTATCTTTCTGAAAGCCGGCGTAACGGCGTCATTCTTGAAATTAGTACGCCGGAAGAGAGTAAATCTTTTGAGGAATTTAAGCGCCGTATTCTGCAAGTGAGTAAAGTCGAATTTAAGGAAGACCATGAACTGGTACGGCTGAAATATATCACGGCTTATGGCGATCGCCTGGAATTTACGTACGATGGGCGCGCAGAAACCGTGGCGCGCTTTCTCAATGATCTGCCGTTCAAGTTTGATCACTGGCCGGTTTTTGATAATCCGTATATCAAATACGATGAAGCTAAACGCATTTTGCAAATCCGCTCTAAAAACAAATGGCGCGCGTTGGATTTTATGAATTGGACGGTGAGCGAACGGGCAGGGTCGTTTACCGATGAGTTGGGGAAGTGATAGAGTCTGAAGTTTTTGGGTTGGCGGAATAAAATCAACAACAGTTGCAAGAAGATATGAGGGCGCTACGACAGGCTTTGCAGAAAAACCTCGGCAATTTGCAAATCGCGCGGAGTGGTAATCTTTATATTGGTTTCCTCGCCTTCGACCCAGCCGGCGCTGCCGCCGAATTGTTCTACCAACGCCGCTTCGTCGGTGCTGTAAAAATTGGCTTCTGCGGCCAGCGTGAAAGCTTGCAATAACTTTTGATAGCGAAAGGCCTGCGGGGTTTGCACGAGCCGCAACGACTCGCGCGGCACGGTTTCAATAACACGCGCGCCGTCGATTTTTTTTACCGTATCGCGTGAGGGTAAACCCGGCACACAAGCATCAAACCCGGTGCAACCGGCGATCACACGTTCCAATAAATTGGCGGAAAAAAGCGGCCGAACCGCGTCGTGAACGACGACGATTTCATGCGGGGTGGGTAGCGCTTGTAAACCGGCGAGCACGGAATCTTGCCGCGCTTTGCCGCCGGGGACAATGGCGCTGATTTTATCAAAATTATACCGGCCAACGATTTCGTTACCGAGATATGGCACCCAATCTTTGCCGGCAACGATGATCATCTGGCTAATGACCGCGGCGTTTTGCAGGCGCTCCAAAGTATGCACGAGGATGGGGCGATTTTGCAGCAGCAAAAATTGCTTGGGAATGTCGCTGCCAAATCGGGTTCCCTGTCCCGCAGCGACGACGATTGCCGCGACGTCGGTCAA
>CAYZFF010000079.1:0-4968 GCA_964477305.1 uncultured Cytophagia bacterium | reverse complement strand
TGCCAAATCGGGTTCCCTGTCCCGCAGCGACGACGATTGCCGCGACGTCGGTCAATGCTTACCTTTGCTAAAAATCCTTGTGTGAGCCAACATGATAACGTGTTTTAAAAACACTTATTAATCTGATCAATCGTTGTAGGCGGTTAGGAACTCCTCTCTTGGTATACCCGCTTGCGTAAGAATTGAACGTAAAGTGGAACTCTTGAGCGTACGATGATTCGGCATGGTCAACGGTGTGCTTGTACCGTCAGCATTTTCTCGTAGCATTGCAATATGATTGCCTTGCCGTACCAACCGAAAACCTAATTGTTCAAAAGTTCTAATGACTTTTGCAATCGGCGCATCGACTGGAAACTTTGCCATCAGACAACAACTCCGGCCTCCGCCACAAAGGCTGCAAGAATATGCTCGGAGGTTTCTAAAACATCCTGCCCAAAAGTTTCGATATGAAACTGAATGGCAGATTTCACATCTTTTAGAGCATCTTCATAACTGTCGCCTTCACCTACGACAACACCTTTGAGGCCAAGTGGATAGGCGACGTAACCATCCGGACATTTCTCGACAATAACTTTGAATTGTTTCAACATATTTTTGCCAAGGGAAAAATAACATTTTATCGAAACGCCATCACACAATCAGCATCGCATCGCCGTAACTCAAAAACCGAAATTTATCTTTCATCGCTTTGCGATAGGCTTTGAATAGAAAATCACGGCCGGCGAACGCGCAGGCGAGCATGAGCATCGTCGAGCCGGGGAGATGGAAATTGGTGACGAGGCGATCAACGATTTTGAAATCGTACGGTGGAAAGATGAACTTGTCGGTCCAGCCGCGATTGGCCTTCACCCAGCCTTCACTGCTGACTTCGGTTTCGATGGCGCGCACGCAACTGGTGCCGACGACGATGATGTTGCCGCCTTTTTTCATCGTCTCGTTAATTTTATTTGCCGACTCATGGGTGATTTCATAGTATTCCGAGTCCATTTTGTGGCGATTCAAATCTTCGACATTTACGGGCCGAAAACTGCCGAGGCCGAGATGCAAAACGATCGGCGCCACCTTCACGCCTTTGTTCTCAATTTTGCGTAAAATTTCCTTGGTGAAATGCAAACCCGCGGTCGGGGCGGCCACCGCGCCGCGCACGCGCGCATAAACGGTTTGATAACGTTCTTTGTCGGAGCTTTCCGGTTCGCGTTTGACATAGGGTGGGAGAGGGGATTGTCCCAGCCGCTCGACCGCCTCAAAAAAATCGCCGTGATAATTGAAACGCACAACCCGGCCACCGGAAACCGTATTGTCGATTACGTCACAAAATAATTCGCGCCCCACCGAAAGACGGTTGCCCACGCGGACTTTGCGCGCCGGTTTGACCAGCACTTCCCACAGGCCCTCTTCCAGTTGCCGCAGCAAAAAGATTTCAACTTTGGCCTCGGTTTTGTCTTTGGTCCCGAGCAACCGCGCCGGAAAAACTTTGGTCTCGTTGATCACGAGACAATCTTCGGGATTAATGTAATTGACGATGTCGGTAAACGGATGCTCTTCGATGGTCTGTTTGGCGCGATCCAACACCAGCAATTTGGAACGATCGCGTTTGTCGGCAGGATATTGCGCAATAAATTTCTGAGGTAAGCTATAGTTGAAATCGGAAAGCTTCATAGAGGACGGCTCTTAAAAAAGGTTTTTTTGCGCCACCGCAAATGTTGCCGGTTGTGGCAAACCGAGATGTTGGTAGGCCAGCTCCGTCGCCATTCTGCCGCGCGCGGTTCGTTTCAATAAGCCCTGTTGAATGAGAAAAGGCTCGTAAATTTCTTCCAAGGTTTCACCGTCTTCGCCGACGGCTACCGCAATGGTGTTAATGCCCACCGGCCCGCCCGTGAATTTTTCAATCAGTGTCGCCAGAATGCGTTTGTCCATATCGTCTAAACCGAGATGATCAACTTCGAGACGATTGAGCGCGGCGTCGGCCAACGCGAGATCAATGGATTGTTTGCCGTCAATTTGCGCGAAGTCGCGGATGCGCCGCAGCAACCGATTGGCGATGCGCGGGGTGCCGCGCGCGCGGCGTGCCAACTCCGTGGCCGCCTCCGGTAAAACTTCGATGCCGAGCAGTTGCGCCGAGCGTTTAACGATCAAACTTAATTGCTCGGGCAAATAATAATCGAGCCGCGCCACCACCCCGAAACGCGCCCGCATCGGCGCCGTCAACAACCCGGCGCGCGTGGTCGCGCCGATCAGCGTGAACTTTGGCAGTTTGAGTTGAATCGAGCGGGCGTTCGCGCCTTTGTCGATGATGATGTCGAGCTTGAAATCTTCCATCGCCGGATACAAATATTCTTCGACGACATGGTTGAGTCGATGGATTTCATCAATAAATAGAACGTCGCCTTCGCCGAGATTCGTCAGCAGCCCCGCGAGATCACCGGCCTTTTCCAGGGCCGGGCCGGAGGTGATGCGAATCTTCGTGCCCATCGCATTCGCAATGATATGGGCCAACGTCGTTTTGCCGAGTCCGGGCGGGCCATATAAAAGAACATGATCGAGCGCTTCATTCCGCGCGCGCGCGGCTTCAACAAACACACGCAAATTACTTTTGAGGTTGTCCTGCCCGACAAAATCCTCAAAGAGCGTGGGGCGCAGACTGCGATCAAAATCCTGCTCGCCCTCAAGCGGAGAAGGGTCGAGGGGACGAACCGTTTTGGCAGTCTGATCAAGCATGATCGCTTTACAAAACTAAAGTTTTGCACTCCTAAATGTATCGCAACGCGCGTTTGATCAACTCTTCAACCGGAAGCTCGCCCGCTTCTTTTTTTACTTGCTCAACCGCTTTTTGGGCGGAGGAGCGGGTGTAGCCTAACGACACCAACGCCGTGATGGTCTCTTCTTCGATTGCTGAGGTCGCTGGCGCGGCGCTGGCGGTTGCTTCCGGCATCCAGCGGGCCAGGCGATCCCGCAGTTCCAACACCAGCCGTTCGGCGGTTTTCTTGCCGATACCGGGAATTTCCGTCAACGCGGCAATATCGTTTCTCGTAATATGTTGGCAAAACATTTCCACCGGCGAACTGCTGAGAATGCTTTGCGCGAGCTTGGGGCCGATCCCGCTCACTGAAATCAAATGCTGGAAAAGCTGCTTCTCCGCCGCCGAGGCAAAACCAAAAAGCTGCAGAGCATCTTCGCGGACATGGAGATAGGTTAACACACTTGTGCTCTCGCCCACGGCGCCCAGCTTGTCAAACGTCGAGAGCGGAATGAGAATCTCGTAACCGACGCCGCTCACTTCAACTAAAATGCGCGTTGGCGATTTTTCCAACAGCCGACCGGAAAGTTTGGCAATCATGGTTTAGTTGTGCAAGCGGCAAGCCGTGAGTTGTCGAGCGTAATTTATCAAACGTAAAACCTCCAGTCACTTGCTCTTGACGCGGTGTGCATGGCATATTGCCAAAGCCAACGCATCGGCGAGATCATGCGTTTCCGGACGTTCAGGCAAATTCAACACCGCTTGCACCATGCGCTGCATTTGTTCTTTGGAAGCGTTGCCGTAACCGGTCGCAGCTAATTTGACTTCACGCGGAGAATATTCCATCACCGGCAGATTATTTTCCGCCGCCGCCAGCAGCAACACGCCGCGCGCATGCCCGAGTTTTAACGCCACCTGCGCGTTGCGCGCGTAAATCAAATTTTCCACCACCATCACTTCGGGACGCCAGGCCCGCACACTGGCTTGCACTGCAGTATAAATTTGCTGCAAGCGCTCACACAAGGGTTGAGCGGGCGAAGGCGCAATCAATTTTGCATCAACAAAAGAAATGCGCCCATCCTGCAGCGCAATCAATCCCAATCCCGTTCGTATCAAGCCGGGATCGACTCCTAAAATTCGCCGTTCGGTTTTACGCAATGGCATGCCCGCGCGATCAAGCTTCGCTAAACTTCGCGATGGCTTCTGCGGCAATGTCGCCGTTCGAATGAACTTTTTGGATGTCTTCATTTTCTTCGATGGCATCCAACAGTCTCAGCAATTGCTCGGCCTCTTTGCCTTCGACCTTGACGGTGTCTTTGGGATACAAGCTGACTTCGGCTTTTTCGATTTTGAGACCCTGCTTTTCCAACGCGCCTTTTACCGCATCCAAATCGCTCGGCACGGTGAGAATTTCGGTCGACTCCGGATCATATTTGATATCTTCGGCGCCGGCATCGAGCGCCACCAACATGATATCATCTTCACTTTTGCCTGCGGGGGCAATGGAAATGACGCCCTTCTTATCAAATTTCCAACTGACCGCGCCCGCCGAGGCGAGGTTGCCGCCGTTTTTGGAGAAGATGTGACGGATTTCGGAAACCGCGCGATTCTTGTTGTCGGTAATCAATTCGGCAATAATCGCGACGCCGCCGGGGCCGTAACCTTCGTAAGCGACTTCTTCATAATTCACGCCTTCCAGTTCGCCGGTGCCTTTTTTAATGGCGCGCTCGACGTTGGTCGCCGGCATGTTGGAGGCCTTGGCGTCTTGAATCGCTTTGCGCAAACGGGCATTGCTGGCTTCGTCGCCGCCGCCCATGCGCGCGGCAAGGGTAATTTCTTTAATGAGACGCGTAAACACCCGGCCCTTCGCCGCATCCGTGGCCGCTTTTTTGTGTTTAATTTTGGCCCATTTATTATGACCTGACATGCAAAAACCTCCGGATTGACAACTTTATTTTTCTGTAGGAAATAAATATGTCCCAATCTGTCTAAATGGTGCTTACTAAAAACCACGCCACAAGTGATGCGGCGCACAGACAAAATCGGGGCAACATATTAATTTAATAAAATTTTGCCCGTTTTCCAAGTGGAATTTTGGATTGTTTTGGGTTTGGTACATTCTTTGGGACAGACAAATTGGCAAGTGGTATATGACATGAGACGAACCATTCTGAAAGCTGAAACAAAATCACCTCCTCATAAGTTTAATATTACAAAGCTTACAAAAACGG
>CAYZFF010000078.1:0-14521 GCA_964477305.1 uncultured Cytophagia bacterium | reverse complement strand
ATCGCGCTGTTTACAAATCGTAATTAGTTTATTTCACCGGGCGCTCTGCCACGTCCAATCGGTTCTTGGCCCGCGCCAGTGAGCCGCGTGTGCTTTCCAAATCCCACTGTTTGCGACCTTCTTGCAAACGTTGCACGGCGCGCGCTTTGGCGCTCTCGGCGCGCTTCACGTCAATTTCCGCCGCGGCCTCGGCGGTCTCCGCAAAAATCTTCACGCCGGTGGGCAACACTTCCGCGAAGCCGCCGGAAATGGCAAAGTACAGCACGCGCTCACCCTGCTCGACTTTCAAATAACCGATTTGCAGGCTGGTGAGCAACGGCGTGTGGCCCGGCAAAACGCCGAAGTAGCCTTCTTCGCCGGGCGCGATGATCGCGGTCACCGGCTCGGAGAACACTTTGCGAAACGGGGTGACGATTTCAAGCTGAAAGGATTTTGACATAGTATTATTACCTTGTTACTCTTACTCGTACTCTCACTCTTTCTCTTACTCGCTTTTAAAAATTTTGAAGGAGAGTAACAGTAGGAGAAAGTGTAAGCGTATGAGCTTTATTACCCTTTCATCTTCTTCGCGTTTTCAATCGCTTCTTCGATCGTGCCGACCATGTAAAACGCCTGCTCCGGCAGATCGTCGTAATTGCCTTCCACGATGCCTTTGAAACTGCGAATGGTGTCTTCGAGGCGAACGTAGCGGCCGGGGGTGCCGGTAAATTCTTGCGCCACAAAGAACGGCTGGCTCAAAAATTTCTGAATGCGGCGCGCGCGGTTGACGGCGATTTTGTCGTCATCGGAAAGTTCTTCCATGCCGAGAATCGCGATGATGTCCTGCAGATCTTTGTATTTCTGCAAAATGAGCTGCACTTGCCGCGCGACTTGATAATGCTCTTCGCCAACCACCGACGGCGTGAGAATACGCGAGGTGGAATCGAGCGGATCGACCGCCGGATAAATCGCCAACTCGGCAATGGAACGCGACAACACCGTGGTCGCATCCAAATGCGAAAACGTCGTGGCCGGCGCCGGATCGGTTAAATCGTCGGCGGGAACGTAAATCGCTTGCACGGAGGTAATCGAGCCGCGCTTCGTCGAGGTGATGCGTTCTTGCAGCGCGCCGACTTCGGTGGCGAGGGTCGGCTGGTAACCGACGGCGGAAGGCATGCGGCCCAGCAACGCCGAAACTTCGGAACCGGCTTGCGTGAAGCGAAAAATATTGTCGACAAACAGCAACACGTCTTTGCCTTCTTCATCGCGAAAATACTCGGCAATCGTCAGCGCCGAAATGCCAACGCGTTGGCGCGCGCCGGGCGGCTCGTTCATCTGGCCGAACACCATGCTGGTTTTGCTGATGACGCCCGATTGCTTCATTTCGAGCAGCAAATCGTTGCCTTCGCGCGTGCGCTCGCCGACGCCGGCGAACACCGAGTAACCGCCGTGCTCGGTCGCGATGTTGCGAATGAGTTCCTGAATCAACACCGTCTTGCCGACGCCGGCGCCACCGAACAGGCCGGTCTTGCCGCCGCGCGAATACGGCTCGAGCAAATCGACGACTTTGATGCCGGTTTCCAGCACCTGCGAGCGCGTGTCGAGTTGATCAAACGCCGGCGCCGGGCGATGAATCGGGTACATTTTCTCGGCTTGCACCGGACCCAATTCGTCAATCGGTTCGCCGATGACATTTAACACGCGGCCGAGCGTGCCCGGGCCGACCGGCACTAAAATCGGCTGGCCGGTGTTACTGACTTTCATGCCGCGCACCAAACCGTCCGTCGAATCCATCGCGACGGTGCGCACCCGGTTCTCACCGAGATGTTGTTGCACTTCAAGGACGAGGCGGCTCGCGCCTTTGTCACGCTCGACTTCGAGGGCGTTCAGAATTGCCGGAAGCACACCATCTTCGAAAGCCACGTCCACTACGGGACCGATGATTTGTACGATTTTGCCGACGCTCATTGGGGGATAACCTCTTTCCAAATTTTATTATTCTTACTTATGCTCTTACTCTTTCTCCTACTCATTCTCGTACTCTTACTCGTATTTCAAAATTTTTAAAAGCGAGTAAGAGTACGAGTAGGAGAATGAGTAAGAGTAGGGGAACACATATTATTCCTGATCTTTTTTTCCATAAGGCTCAAAATCTTCAGCTATTTTGCTTTGAGCATAATTTCGCAATCCCATAATTAACGAAACAATCTCCTGTAAAACAACTTTGCCTTCACGAATCTCGAGCGGTTGCAAACGTTTTTGCGCCACCAACACATCCAGCGCAGCAGCACATTCAACCGCCGAGCCATCGGCAATATCAAGATAACGACAACGATCCTTCATCGAAAACTTTGCGTTCCCTTCCGCAATATTCAGCGGAATGGAAGTCGAGGCCCGGTCAAGTTGATCACGAATGGCTCGGGACTTTTCCAACTTCTCAATCACCGGCGTTACCCAAACAATAAAATCAATGGCACGCTGATAGGCTTTGAGCTTCTCGTGATCAAAAAGTTGCTCCATGTTTCCTCCCAATCATTCTCTTACTCTTACTCATTCTCCTACTCGTACTCGCGTTTAAATCTAAATGAGTATGAGTAAGAGTACAAGTATGAGAAAGAGTATTTGCTGACGGCTATTTCTTCAACGCCTCCGCGCCGCCGACAATATCCATCAATTCCCGCGTGATGCTCGCCTGGCGGACTTTGTTATAGTACAACGTCAGTTGGATAATCAACTCTTTGGCGTTGTCGCTGGCGGCGCCCATCGCAGCCATGCGCGCGCCCATTTCGGCTGCGAAGGATTCGAGCAGCGCTTGCCAGATTTCCACGTTTAGATAACGCGGGCAGAGATTGTTGAGAATTTTAATCGGCGACGGCTCAAAAATAAATTCGGCGGAAAATTTTTCATCTTTCGGCGGCCGCGGCGCAATCGGCAGCAATTGCTGCACGACAATATTTTGCTGAATGGCGGATTTAAACTCGTTGAAGACGAGATAGATGCGATCCAGCTTGCCATTCACGTATTGGTCTTGAATCAACGCGGCAATATCCTGCGCATGCTTGAAATCCAGTTTATCAAAAAAGTTGACATATTTTTCCAAGATCGGATACCGGCGCCGGTTGAAAAACTCGAAACCCTTTTTGCCGATGGTGATCAACTGAATTTCTTGGCCGTTCTGGCGCGCGGCGTTCATCTCATGGGCAGCGCGCCGAATAATATTCGCATTGAAGCTGCCGCACAAACCGCGATCGCCGGTGACCACGACAAAGCCAATGCGCTTCGGCTCCTTGTCTTGCAACAGCGGATGCAAGGCATGATCAACTTTGGCCGCGACGTGACCGAGGGTATCATCAAGACTTTTGGCGTACGGGCGCGCTTTCAACATGCGATCTTGCGCCTTGCGCAAACGCGCCGCCGCCACCATTTTCATGGCTTTGGTGATTTGCTGCGTGCTCTTGATGCTGGCGATGCGACGCCGGATGGTGCGAAGTGTTGCCACTCTCTCTATTCCTAAACTATAATTCGTGTCTTGGGCAGAGCGCCAAGCGCATAGCAAATATGCCATGCGCTTTGCTCTATGCGCTTTGCAGCTTCGCCTTAAAACCTTTGATGAACTCGCCGGCGGCGGTGGTCAGCGTTGCGCGCAGGCTGTCGTCGATTTGTTTTTTCACAATGACGTCTTTCAAGGCCTGTGAATAACTCGAATCGAGATAAGCCAGATACTCTTTTTGCAAGCGGCTAATTTGCGCGGTGGGCACTTCATCGAGGTAGCCGTTGACGCCGAGGAAGATCATAGCGATTTGTTTTTCCACCGGCATCGGCTGATATTGATCCTGCTTCAACAACTCCACCATGCGCTCGCCGCGCGTGAGTTGCGCGAGCGTGGCTTTGTCCAAATCGGAACCGAACTTTGCAAACGCCGCCAGTTCGCGATATTGCGCAAGATCGAGGCGGAGACGGCCGGCCACTTGTTTGGTGGCTTTGATTTGCGCGTTGCCGCCGACGCGGCTAACCGAAAGACCGACATTGATGGCGGGACGCACACCGGCATAGAATAAATCACCCTCAAGGTAAATCTGGCCGTCGGTAATGGAGATCACGTTCGTCGGAATGTACGCGGAGACGTCGCCGGCTTGTGTTTCAATGATCGGCAACGCGGTCAACGAACCGCCGCCTTTCGTTACCCCGTCTTTTTGCAACGCGCTCAAATCATCGGTTAATTTGGCCGCGCGCTCCAGCAAGCGGGAGTGGAGATAGAAAACATCGCCGGGATATGCTTCGCGACCGGGCGGACGGCGCAAAAGCAGCGAGACTTGCCGATAGGCCACGGCGTGTTTGGAGAGATCATCGTACACCACCAGCGCGTGCATGCCGTTGTCACGGAAATACTCGCCCATGGCGGCGCCGGTGTAGGGCGCAATGTATTGCAAAGCGGCCGGATCGCTGGCATTCGCGGCGATGACGATGGTGAAGTCCATCGCGCCGCTGTCTTCGAGCGTCTTTACAACTTTGGCAACGGAAGAGCCTTTTTGGCCGACGGCCACATAAATGCATTTCACATCGCCGCCCTTTTGATTGATGATCGCATCAATCGCGACGGCAGTTTTGCCGGTGCCACGGTCGCCGATAATCAACTCCCGCTGGCCGCGGCCAATCGGAATCATCGCATCGATGGCTTTGATGCCGGTCTGCAACGGCTCTTTCACAGGCTGGCGCTGCACCACGCCGAGGGCTTTGCGCTCGAGCAAGCCGCGTTGCTTGGTTTGCACTGGCCCTTTGCCGTCGATCGGAATGCCGAGCGGATTGACGACGCGGCCGAGCAATTCCGGGCCGACCGGCACGTCCATGACGCGGCCGGTGCGCTTCGCAATGTCGCCTTCTTTAATCCCAACGTCGCTGCCGAAAAGGATCACCCCGACGTTGTCTTCTTCGAGGTTGAGGGCCATGCCCATGACGCCGCCGGGGAACTCGACCAGCTCGCTGGCTTGCACATTTTGCAAACCGTAAACACGGGCGATACCGTCACCGACTTGAATGACTTCGCCGACTTCCGATACGTCGACTTTTTTCTCAAAACCTTCGATTTGTTTTTTCAAAATCGAAGTAATTTCATCCGGCCGAATATCCATGCGCTCGGCGCCTCCTGAAGTATTTCAAATGGCTTGTAGTTGCGCCTTCAGGCGCTAATTCTACAAAATATATAAGTTTTGAATTAATTTAAAACCAGTGCCTGAAGGCACGACGTCAAACTTTAATTCCGGTTTTCCAAAAATTGCGCGCGCAATCTTTCCAACTGCTGCTTGACGGAACCGTCCAACACTTTGCCGTCGATGTTCAACACGATGCCGCCGAGAATCGCCGGGTCGATTTGGTTTTCGAGATCGACCTGTTTGTTCAAGCTTTTGGACAACCGGACTTTCAAATCGTCGGCAATCTTCGAATCCAACGGCACTGCGGTGATGGCCAACGCGCGCGTGCGGCGGGTGAAGCGATCATACAACTCGTCAAACGCCGCGACGATTTCCGCAACCGTCTGGTGCCGGCCTTTTTGAATCACCACAACCAGAAAGTTGAAGAAGACATTGGAATAGCGGTCTTGAAAAACCTTCTCGATGGCGGCGCGTTTCACGGCCCGGCTGTGCTCGGGGGAACGGAAGAAATCGGCAAACGCTTGATTCTCTTCCAGGCTCGCCGCAAAATGATGCAATTCCGTACGAACCTTTTCGAGCAACTGGCGCTCCTGCGCGATTTCAAACAACGCCTGGGCGTAACGCCGGGCGAGGATTTCTTCTTTCATGGCTTCAATAATTTTAAATTGAAAATTTTCAATTTAAAATTCTCAATTGGTTCACGGCCCTGATTGCAGAAACTTAATTCGGCTCGCCGCTCAGGCTTTGCATATCACTCAAGGCTTGACGAATCAAATCTTGATGATCTTTCGCGGCCAGTGATTTGCCGATGATGCGGCCGGCGATGCTGATCGACATTTCAGCCGCAGTTTGCTTGATTTCCTCCAGCGCTTTTTGCCGCGCCAAATCAATCTCGCGTTTGGTGCGTTGCAAGATCTGATCGGCGCTCGTTTGCGCTTCGGCAACGATTTTGTCGCGCGCGCCTTCGGCGTCTTTGCGGCTGCGCGCCATGAGTTCTTGCGCTTCTTTGTTGGCTTTCGCCATCATGGCTTCATATTCGGCCCGCGCATTTTCCGCCGCCTTTTGCGCCGCTTCGGCCTTTTCCAAAGAGTCTTTGATCTTCTTCGTCCGCTCTTCGAGGCCGCCGACAATCGGCTTCCACGCGACTTTGCGCAGAATCACAAGCAGCAAAACAAAAATAATGATGGTCCACGCAATCAGACCCGTATGCAATTGCAGCATGATTTCTCTTTTTATTTAGGCACAACAAATCATTCAACGCAAATTGTTGCCAGACCAATCATCTGGGTTACTTAATCGCCAAGAGAACGCACACGACTTCGCCGAAAAGGGCGACGCCTTCGATGAGGGCGGCGGCAATAATCATCGTGCCGCGCACATCACCGGCAGCTTCCGGCTGGCGGCCGATGGCTTCCATTGCCGCGCTCGCAATTTTACCAATGCCAAAACCGGCGCCCAACGCAACGATACCCGCGCCAAAACCGGCAGCCAAGTGGGCTAAGCTCAAACCTTCCATTTGTCAGTTCCTCCTTCAAAGATCAAGGTGAAATTTATGTGGGGCAGACTGCCAGTCTGTCCACGCTTATATTTAATTTCAAATAACGACAGGCTGGCAGCCCGTCCTAAATTTTAATGATGCGCGCCGTGCTCTTCATGCTCATGTTCAGCATGAATCCCAGCGCCGATGAACAGCGAAGACAGCAGGGTAAAAATATAGGCCTGTAAAAAAGCCACCAACAATTCCAAGAGATTGACAAACAACGAAAAGGCGATTGACACCGGCGCGATGGCGTAACCGGCGACCGGACTCGCGCCGCCCTTGCCGAAGATAAAAATCAAACCGACGAGCGACAGAATCACGACGTGGCCGGCAGTCATATTCGCATACAAACGAATGCACAAGGCAAACGGCTTGGTAAATAAGCCGAGAAACTCGACCGGGATCATGATCGGCCACATCAACGGATGCACGCCGCCGGTGAGATGTTTCAGGAAACCACCCACGCCCTGCGATTTGATGGCCGTCACCTGGGTCAAAACAAACGTCATCAGAGCCAGGCCGGCGGTCACACTTACATTGCCGGTGGCCGTTGCCGCATAGGGCACCAACCCGAGCAAATTACAAGTTAGTATAAAGAAGAAAGCGGTACACAAATAAGGCGTGAATTTGCCGGCGTGTTTTTCGCCTAAATTGGGGATGGCGATTTGGGTGTAAATAAACTCGACCACGGTTTCAATGGCAGCGGCAAAACCGGTGGGCACTTCATCCGGGCTGCGGCGGCGCGCGGCAATGCTGAGCAAGACAATGAGCAATGTTGCCGCGACCAGCATCATTAAAACATGCTTGGTAATGGAAAAATCAATGCCGGATAGCTCAAGATGAGGGAGATGAACTTCACCGACGAAGGGTAGCTCAATCTTATTATCGTCGCTGATGTGATGAATGATGACGGAACCGATATCATCGCCGTGGCCCGCTTGACCATGCTCTCCCGCGCCTTGCTCCTCCTGTGTGGAGGCACCGTGCGCGGTAGCAGCGGCTGCATGAGAAGTATCGGCGGGAGAATGCGACTCGCCCTGTGCAACAGCCGTCCCGGTTTGAAAAAGCAGGAGAAACAATATGAGAGTAAAACTCAATGCGCCCTTCATGCCTTAGGTATTGATTTAACGCGTTTGAAATATCTTTGTAATATAACCG
This sequence comes from uncultured Cytophagia bacterium, assembly GCA_964477305.1. Taxonomy (GTDB): domain Bacteria; phylum Zhuqueibacterota; class Zhuqueibacteria; order Zhuqueibacterales; family Zhuqueibacteraceae; genus Zhuqueibacter. The sequence goes on along the minus strand of CAYZFF010000078.1, from coordinate 6,694 downwards.
TTTCGATTAATTGAAAGAGTAAATATGAAATCAGCAACGTCCACGTAAACGTTTTGCCATCCAACTCCGTAAACTTCCAAACCACCACCATCGCGAGGCCGAAAACCACGAGCCGGCCCAGAAAACCGCCAACCAAAACCCACATGAACTGCTGCAAAGCTTGCGTGCGCGCCCAGCGCAAGGCCAGGTAGTTGGCAACCGCCAACGCCGTGCTCAAGGCCAGGGCATAAAAAAATCCCCACTGAATCGTCGCGGCAGCATTCGTCATGATGAAATTCAGGGAGAATTTTACGAAAAACTTCGTCCAACTTAACGCCGGATAGAAAAAGATTTGCATCAATTTTTCTTTGCTGATCCTTTGCGGCCCGGATTTACGGCAGCCGATTCATCTGGCGCTTCAGTCTTCATGACCGTGCGATAGAGACTGATAAATCCGGCGGTCGCGCCCAACATAATGCCGACGAGCAAAGCAATCGGCGAAATCGATAGCTTGGCATCGAGCCAATAACCGCCATAACCGCCGATCGCGATGGCAAGCGCAAAACGCAACCCGACATCGCTATAAACGGAGATCAATCGCGGCCAATTGGTTGGAGCGATTTTTCGCACCGGTTATGCCTTTCAGGCGTAGCTTATCGATTAACTTGTACTTCTGGCCGGCCAAGACGTTCGGCGGGGCGGCCCCGGTCGGAAAACGTTGTGCCTTCCGGCAACGCCAACACTTTGCCGTCGTCCGTCATCGAGCAAACGCCTTCAAAGATTGCGCCTTCGTCGATCACCAGCTTGGAAGTTTTCAATTCACCGTAAAACGACGATTTGGCTTCGAGCACCACTTTGCCGCTGGCGAAAATTTTGCCTTTAATTTTACCGCCGACAATCGCGTTTTTCACGCGAATTTCGCCTTCGATCTCGCCCTCTTTGCCAATGACCAGGGAATCGGTTGTGCTCACCTGGCCTTTGATGCGGCCATCCACACGGAGGCTGCTTTGCACTTTAAGCGTGCCTTCCACGGCGGAGCCTTTTCCGATAATCGTATTTAAGTCGCCGCTTTTCTCAAAATCGTCCATGTCCTTTTTCCCCAGCATTTTCACCTCTTATGCTGTTAATGGTAAATTCGTCCTATTTATTTAGAATTGGCGCGAAACGCCAAAAGAATCTGCCGGGGGTCAATCGCCACACCGTCTTGCCAAACTTCAAAATGCAGATGCGGGCCGGAACTAACACCGGAATTTCCAAGCAAGGCCACCGGGTCGCCTTTTTTCACAAAAGCGCGATCATTAGCGAGCAGGCGGTCATTATGGCCGTAGTATGAAAAAATATTATCGCCGTGATGAATGATAATCAGATTGCCCCAGACATACGTCCAGTTGGCAAAAACCACCTGACCATCGCCGGCAGCGAGCACAACCGACCCGCGCTTTCCGGCTATATCAATACCGGGATGTGAACGAAACGGAAAATCTTTACTGCGGGAAAATTCCGTCGTAATCACGCCTTCCACCGGCAACAACGTCGGCATGTTTTTCGCGTAACGCGAATCATTTTCGCGGCGCCGCGTGGTAAAACCGCTGGAGGGCACAAACGCCGGTTTTGCCGGCTCACGGTTGCTCAATGAAGTGGCGGCCGGAACATCAATTTTAGCCGCCATCATCGCCGTATTGCCCGGCAAAATCGAACTGAGACTCAAACCGCCCTTGGCATTGGGATCGACGCCCAGCAGGCTCAACAACTTGGCCTGCTCCTTCGACATTCGATCCATTTCCGCCGACAACTGATAAACCCGCTTGTTGTCTTCGAGCAGTTGCGAATTGGAACGTTCCAATTCTTTATTTTCGGCGTAAACTTGAAAAAACCGCCAATAAAACACGGCGCCGAGAATCACATGGATCGCCAAAACCACGGCAGCGCCGATTAACAATTTGGCCAACGGCCAACTTAAACGAAAATTATACGGCTCGGCGTTATCATCGGGAATGAGAAGAACCGAGATTCTTCGTGATCGTTTCTTTTTCATAACTTCTTCCGATCAGGTCTTGCCGTCGAAGCCTTCGACGGGAGGCTTGCTCATTCCCCGCCACGCGCCAAGCCTAAACAAAATCAGCGCAAACCATGTACCGAACATTGTGCTGCCTTGCGGACAAATTTGAGTGTTTAATATCATCAACTTAACCATTTGTCCGTTTTTCAGACAATCTCAACAAATCGAACGGCTTACAGGAAAATTTAAAATAAATATTTCGCGTCAAAAAGTCAACCTTTTTCTCGGCTAAATTTTCTGCATCAGTTCAAGCAGCCGTTCCAAATCATTGTCGGAATAAAACTCTACCTCGATTTTTCCGCCCTTGCCCTGCAAATTAATCTTCACCTGGGTGCCAAAAATCCGCCGCAACTTATCCTCGGCCTCGCGAACGGCATACGGCGCCGTGGGCGAAACTTTTTTCTTTGCCGCACTTTTGGGTTTACTGGCGCGTTGCACCAGTTTCTCCACCTGCCGGACACTCAAGCTATTTTTGAGAATGGTTTTCCACAGGTCGATTTGCTGCGTCCGGTCCGGCAAACCCAGCAGCGCCCGCGCATGCCCGGCAGAAAGCTCACTTTTGCGCAAGCTTTCCTGCACCGCATCCGGCAGCTTCAACAAGCGCAGAGAATTGGCAATCGTCACGCGATCTTTGCCGACTTTTTGCGCCACGACTTCCTGCGTCAGCGCACACTCATCAATCAAGCGCTGATAGCCGAGCGCCTCTTCAATCGGGTTCAAATTCTCGCGCTGCACGTTTTCGATGAGCGCCATTTCCATCATCTGGCGATCGTCGCGCACTTCCAAAACATAAGCCGGAATACGCTCGTAACCCAACTCTTGCACGGCGCGAAATCGCCGTTCACCCGCGATCAATTGATAGCTACCTTTGTGAGGCCGGACGGTAACCGGCGTGACGAGGCCATTTTCAGCGATCGATTGCTTTAACTCCTGTAAAGCCTGCGGGTCAAAATCGGTGCGGGGTTGAAAAGGGTTGGCAGCAATGCGGGAAATTTCTATCTCATGGATAGAGCCGGCCTTGGCATTATTGTTGTTATCGCGCTCCGGGCTGATGTCAGGAATGAGCGCGGACAGCCCTCTTCCCAGCCTCTTGGTGGTGACCATTCTGTAAAATCTCGGTAGCCAAACTCATGTAATTTTCCGCGCCACTACTGACGGCGTCATAAAGGATAATCGGCTTGCCGTGGCTCGGCGCTTCACTTAAACGCACGTTGCGCAAAATGACGGATTTATAGACTTTGTCGCCAAAATATTTTTTGACGTCTTCGGCAACTTGCCGGCTCAGATTCAACCGTCCATCAAACATGGTCAACAACACCCCCTCAATTTCCAGGCGGGTGTTCAAATGCTTTTGCACGAGGCGGACGGTGTTCAGCAACTGGCTCAAACCTTCAAGCGCATAATACTCACATTGAATCGGAATCAAAACCGAGTCGGCGGCGGTGAGCGCATTTAGCGTAAGCAGGCCCAAGGAGGGTGGGCAGTCGATAAAAATATAATCGTACGGCGTTGCTAAATTCGTAAACGCATTCTCGAGAATTTTCTCACGGGTAATCGCGCCGACCATCTCCAGTTCCGCGCCAACCAGGCGCACATGCGACGGGAGCAAGTCGAGGTAACCTAATTGCGTCTTCATAATGGCCTCATTAATATTGAGGTCATTGATCAACACTTCGTAGACGCTGTTGCCGACGCTTTTCGGGTCGATGCCGAAGCCGCTGGTGGTGTTGGCCTGCGGATCCATATCCACGACCAGCACCTTGTGCTCGGCCACCGCGATACACGATGACAAATTCACGGCGGTCGTTGTCTTGCCGACACCGCCTTTTTGGTTTGATATGGAAATGGTCCTTGCCACTTCGTCTCCGTTCAGACTCTTCCTCGCACCGCCTGCCGTTTACTCGTCGCGATCTCACCGTTTGCATGATACACGACGCTCATGTTCCTCATTGGCTGCGGCTCACGTTAAGAAGTTAGCGCATAATCCCGTGAAAATCAAGTCGAATTTTGCGAAACGCAAAGCGCACGGCGCTGAGGCTTTGCGCTCTGCCCTCTGCGCTCCGCTCAAAAGTACGACGACCCGCCAAATACGCTTGAACGGCCGCCGCGTTTTTCAACTTTGATGTCTTTTAGCATCGGGGCTTTGATGCCGAGACGGAAATAGAATCCCTGGCTGTAACCGGTGGGAGTCCAGAAAAACTGCATTTCCCAACAATGCAAATCGCGATGAATGGTGTAACGTTGATCAACCACTTTTTTGTCGCGCAAATCAAAACTGCCGTAAACGCCGACGCGCCAATTTTTCGTGAGGGTGATATCGGCATTATCCAGGGTAAGCTGCGCCGTCGTGCTCGGCTTCGCGGGGTTCGACCGGCTCTGGTTAATACTCAACGAAAGACTCGCCTGCCACGGCACATTGGTATCGGAGAAATATGACATGGGCGCCAATTCATTCGGCGGCGGCTCCGGAATCGTTTCTTCCTCCGTGGTGTCATCATCGTTCACCGCGCGGAACGATCCCGTCGCGCTGGCGCCGCCCTTGCCTTGAAACCGGAAACCCGCGCCGACATTAAGATTCGTCAAGCGCAGGAACTGCTTGTCAAAAAACCCGCGCCCCTGCTTAAACAACAGGCGATTCACCGCGCGGCCCAATTTCTGATCAAACTCATAAAAACTGTGCGAAGCGCTGGCATTAATCGAAATGTTCTGTGCGGGGTTGGCAAACAACGAGGTGCTCAAATCCGACTGTTTAAACTCGGCCGCGGCAAAATTATGAAAACTCGAAAACGTTAACGTGAACAAATCGACCTTTTTCAATTTATCCTCCGGGCCGGTTTTCATCTGAAAAAAATTGCGTAGCGACATATTCAAACTCGCCTGCTCGCCCTGCGGCGTCACGCCGTTGAAACGATCGCGCCGGACGGTGCTGTCGTTGGAAAATTTCACCGTTTTAAAATAGCCCCATTTCGGATCGGAAAAATCCGGGCGATATGAAAAGCCCAGGCTTGGTTCCATCGTATGCCGCAAGGCACGCACGGGGCCGAGATTCGGCTTAAAAGTTCCATACAATTTTGTGCTCGTTGACGCATTATAGCTGAACACATGCAACGCCGCAAAACCTTTTTGCTGCCGGCTTCCCACAATCTCCTTGCCCGAGGTGTCGGTGGTCACAAAGTAAGCCGTCTCGCGATCAAACCAATTTTCGGTAACTTGCATGCTTTGATTTAAATTCAACCACGGGAAAACCGCTTTGATGCCGTTGAGCGAAAGGCTCAGATTGTGATTCGCCGAACTCAATTGATCGACTTGAGAAGAATCAGAAGTTTTCGCATAACGATTTTGCGCCGCGCTGGAGAGGCTGTAATAAAAATTCTCATACCAGTGCCGCTCTTCCGGCTTGCTGGCGGCCTGCCGCCGGCGGCTCGGATCAGGTTTGCCAAAAAGCTGGCGCTGCCCAAAATTCAGATTGAGACTGGGCAATAAGCGCTGGTACGAACCGGCATCAAGATCTTTAAACTCGCTCACCGCGGCGCTGAAGCTCGCATTGCCAAAACTTTTGCTAAACGTCGCTTGCGAAGTAATCGTCCGCCGAAGCTGATCCTGGCGGTTGGTGCTGAAGAGACGATAATAATTGCTGCTCGAAAAACTGCCCGAAGCATTCAAATGCGTCGTCGCATTGAACGGCTGGCTGTGATTAAAATTGACTTCCCAGCGCCGTTCTTGCGTTTCATCAATCGTGAAATTTTTGCGCGTGAACGAGCCGCCGATGCGACCGGTAAAGCTGTAGCGTTTGGTATAATTGAAGTTGCCATTAAACACCCAGCCGGAGCGTTCGTAATAATCCACCGTGCTGGCGAGATCGTAATAGTCACTCATCGCCCAATAATAACCCAGCCCGCGCAAATAGCGGCCCTCAAGCGAGCTGGCGCCAAAACGTGGAATAATCAAACCCGAATGGCGGCCGCTGCGCGTCGGGAAAAAGGCGAAGGGCAAAATCGCCATGGGAATTTTACCGATATAAAACACAATCGGCTTCGCCACCACGTTTTTGCCGACGTTGACTTTCATTTTGCGGCCCTGAAAATGAAAATGCGGATTCTCGTCGAGATCGCAGGTGCTGTAGCTGCCGTTGGAAACATAGTAGGTCTCGCCGTCCGCGCGCTTGATCTGCGAACCAAAATATTTGCCATCTTGAAACTCCGTGCGCCCACGCAGCACGCGGCCCTTTTCTGTCGCAAAATTATATTCCATTTTCTCACCCACCATGCGTTCGCCGCCGTCCGCAAAAATGGGGTAGCCCTTCGCCGCTTTGGCGAGACTATCCGCGCGCGGGCTTTTGTTCTTGCCATTCGCGGCCGGGTGCAAGAGCGAATCCGGCAACGGCTCCGCAATCAGCAAACGTTTGTCCCAATCGACGGTAATTTTGCCGGCTTCGAGGATCATCGTTTTGTATTTGACTTTGGCGCGGCCATAGAGATAGGTAATTTTATGATCGAGATCGTGGTCTTCCATCTGCGCTTCAAAATCGACTGGCGCTTCGAGATCGGAGGGTGCTTGCGTTGTATCAGCGCGCACCGTGTCCGGCACTCCCAACGCCAGCGAATCGGAATTGAGGAGGGTATCGGAGAAGCGTGGCGTGGGAACTTGCGCCGTGGC
>CAYZFF010000077.1:11692-14698 GCA_964477305.1 uncultured Cytophagia bacterium | reverse complement strand
GATCATCATCCCGCAGTTCCGCCGCATACTCGGCTTTAATGCGCACATCGTAGCGTACCGCGGCCCACAACGCGAAGGGCGCAAGCGCCGGCTCGTGGGTGCGATAATAACGATACAACAAAAAGTAGCCTTCGGCCAAATGCTGGCGATCGGCCAGCGTCAACTGCTCCGGCGGGCCGTATAAAATCGGCAAGGCGAGTTGTTGATCGCGTTCTAAAATATTTGGATTGGGAATGGAGTCTAAATTGGCCCGATAAATATTGGGCCACAAGTACGGATTGCGATAATAATGGCCTGCTATTTTCCAGAGATTATCTTCCGGAATGACGCGATGCGTGCCGCCCGCGAAAAAAGGCGACGGTTTCGTGGCGGGTGTAAGTTGGGCTTCGCCGTTCTTGGGTTGAGTCGTTTCGTTAGAAAGCGCAACCACTCGAGTGGTCTCGGGTGTGACGCCGTCAGAGGCGTGTTTTGATTTTTCCCCGAGGCGGCCGGGCAACAAAAACAGAAGCAATAAGACGAACGCGGCGGCCGCGCCGGCATACCACATAAAAGGCCGTTTGCGAGTGGGAGTAACCGGTTGGGGCGGTAGGTTGTTCGGCTCAAAAAAAGTGGGTGAAAAAACCGGGGACGTCTTTTCCGGCGGCTCCGCGAAGGTGAATTTTGGTGTTTGACCATTCAACGGCTTGCCGTTGGCTGGAAGCGGCTTTATCGGCGGCTCGAGCAACGTCTCAACTTCCACAGGCGCTGGAGCCGAGGCATCTTTTTCCAAAGCAGTTTCCGCAAAAGTCAAACGCGGCGGCAATTCATCCGGCAAATCCGGAAAAACCTCGTTGATGTCAAATTCTTCGTATGCTGGTTCGGCGACGGTGGATTTCTCCCAGATGGGTGCCGTAATTTTTTCGATGGTTGGTGGTGGCGCCAACCAATGCAAATGTTTTTCGAGCAAAGAGGGCAAAGAAACGCGGCTACCTGTATGAACGGCCGGGCCGAACGTCTGCAGAACTAACTCGCGAACATTTTTTGCCGGTTGAAAAACGACTTGTGGAATAGCAGATTCTTCGGCGGTTAAGCGAAACGTGCCGAAATTGTGGATTTTGACGATGCCGTCGCGCAGCAACCCCGCTTCAATAATCGCGATGGTTTCACGCACCAATTTGCGCATAAACGTGGTGGTGACCCCGCTCATCTGCGCGAGATGGGCCAGAGTGATTTTATCCGTGAGTTTATTTTTTGCAGAATTGGCTATGCTCATCCGGCCCTCCATTCTTGCAAACGGGCTTTGAGTCGCTTATACGGTTTGAAGAAAAATTCAATTGAACGCGGCTGGGGAACAAATTCCTGGGTGATCGGATCGAAGGTACGGAGGGTTTTGTCGGCCGCGGCATTGAGCGCGCCTAAATTCGGCAGGCTTACCGTCTCACCTTTTTGCAAACGCTGGGCAACAAATTCGAACAGGTGGCGCAGATGCAACCGCGCTTCGCGTTGCGTGATCTGCAACCGTACGGCGAGCGTTTTGACGATTTCATCTGTGGTCATGTTCCACCGGCTCCTTTCCTTCATTAAAGATAGAAAAAACGGCCAAAATGTCAATTGAAATTTATGCCGCCGGACTTGACTTTGGGCCGAGAATTATTATCTTTCGATAAAAGCGAATAGCAAAATGATGCTGCTAAACAATTCTCAATTTTACACAAGCAAATTTTCAATCAAAAATTTGCTTGCGCTTTACGGCTGAACTTCTTATTTTATCCCACTTTTTTCCACCTTGATTTTGCATATACCAAAGCCCAATCCCGGCTACGTTCGTAGGATTTTTTACGGGTGCGGAAGTCAATGGGCGACATTTTAGCCATACAAGCAAAATCGAGGTTCCCTAAGCGCGAATCTCAGGAGCGTAAAAGCATGAATACGAGTTACATCATTATTAATGTTTTGTTGATCGTGCTGATTTTGGTTGGCGGCGGCTATCTGGCCCGCAGCCGATTCCGCGTTATGCCCAAGAAAGATGAGAAGGAAACCTGGAAGAAAAATGCCCAAAATTATAACAAACAACTGGATGAGTATTTCACGAAGAAAAAAGATGATGATTATAAGAATTTGTTACATCCAAAGGTTTCCCGCTATCAGCCACGATTGCCCCATCGCATAGAAGGCGCTGGGGAAGTGACGAAATGGGTCAAGATGGAAATGGAAGCGCCCGCCGCCGGCGCGACCAGCATGGTACAAGGTTCAGGCGAATTATATGATATGACCTATGTCGTCACCTTTAACTATATGACCCAGACTAAAACGGGCGACAAGTTTATTGAAGGTGTTGGGAAGGTAACACGCGTGTGGGCCCATGGCAAAGACGGCTGGCGCTTGGTGCATGAACACATCAGCACGGGATGACTTCTCGTGTGATCATGCTATAGTCTTAACAATTCATGATACACCGGAAAACTCAATTTCTAAAAGTATGCGACACCACACCCTGTTAAATCGCGCGCAGACGGCGTTATTAATCATCGATATTCAAGATCGCGTTCACGCCGTCATGCGCTATCGTGAAACCGTCGAAACGAACACGCTCAAACTGATTCGCGGCTGCCAGCTTTTGCACGTGCCCATTTTATTAACCGAGCAATATCCCAAAGGTCTTGGTCACACGATTTCTTCAATTCGTAACGCCTTGCAAGCCACCTTGCCTTTGCAAAAAATGGCGTTTAGCTGCTGCGGCAGCGCTGATTTGATGACGGTTTTGCAGGAGAAAAATATCCGGCAAGTGGCGGTGGTGGGCATCGAAACGCATGTTTGCGTTTTGCAAACGGCGCTCGATTTATTGGCGAATCAATATCAGGTGCATGTTGGACGCGATGCGGTTTCCTCGCGTCACGAGTTGGACCATCAGACGGCATTGCAACGGTTGCAGCAAGAAGGCGCGATCATCACGACCGCCGAAGCAATATTGTTTGAATTGCTGGAACGCGCCGATGCCGCCGAATTTAAAGAAGTGTCGAAGTTGAT
>CAYZFF010000077.1:0-11592 GCA_964477305.1 uncultured Cytophagia bacterium | reverse complement strand
TTGAATTGCTGGAACGCGCCGATGCCGCCGAATTTAAAGAAGTGTCGAAGTTGATCAAATAAAACGTAAGGCATAAAATTTACGCCTTACGTTTTACGAATTAGGATCGTTCTCGCCGGCGCTCACGTTGGCGGCCGCTGTGCAGGCTGCAACGGCTGTTGGGTTCCGATCCGGCTTTGAAGATGTCATAATAGACATTCGGACATTCGTCATTGGCCAAACGTTTCGTTGCGGTGCACAGCTCGAGGCGCACGATGGTGCCCGGGCTTTGAAATTCTTCCACCGGTAGGCCGAGGGTGTCGTGAACCGCTTTCATATACGGCGCCCAAATGGGCAATGCCACCGCGGCGCCGGTCTCGCCTTTCTCAAAAGCTTGATCCTGCCGGTCAAATCCCACCCACACGCCGGTGGTTAGCTGCGCGGTAAACCCGATAAACCACGCATCACGAAATTCGTTGGTCGTGCCGGTTTTGCCGCCGGCCGGGCGATAAAATTGATATTTCGAACGCGTGCCCGCCGCCGTGCCGCGGCCGTAATCAATGACGGAACGCAACATGTCCGTCATGATGTACGCGGTTTCTTTGCTAAAAACTTCTTTGCCGTTCGATTGATTGTTTTCCAAAACATTGCCGTCTTTATCAATGACGCTCAAAATCGCAATCGGCTCCATGCGCACGCCTTGATTGGGAAACGCCGTAAAAGCCGAGGTGATCTCCAGCGGAATGACTTCACCGGCGCCGAGGGCGATGGCGTCATACGGCGGAATGTTGGTGGTCAATCCCATGTCGCGCGCGTATCGCACCACCGTCGCCGGATTGGTGATGTGCTGCACCAGCCGCACGGTGGGCAAATTTAAGGAACGCGCCAGCGCTTCGCGCAACGTCACCGGCCCGCTGATCGAATTATCATAATTATGCGGGCGCCATTCCGTGCCATCCACTTGTTTAACGACCACGGGCTGATTCAACACTTCATAGGTGGGCGGATAACCATTGTCAATGACGGCGGTGTACACAAACGGTTTAAACGCCGAACCCGGCTGGCGCTGCGCCTGCACGGCGCGATTGAATTTGTTTTCTTCAAAATCGCGGCCGCCGACCATCGCGACCACATGCCCGGTTTTATTCTCGATCGTGATCAACGCTGCTTGCACGGGGCGCCGTTTACTAAGCATACCATAAAACAGCGCCGAGTCCGCCATCGCTTCGCGCAACGTTTTGCCGAGCGAATCCAGCAAGGCTTGGTTGAAAACCTTCAGATGCTCGCGGTCGGCGATCAGACGTTTATTGATACGGCGCTGCATTTCCTGCAATTGGTGATTAACATATTTCTCTGCCAGGAACTGTGCGCGTGTGTCCAATGTCGTTTGGATTTGCATGCCGTCGGTCAAAATCCGGTCGCCGTATTGTTTTTCCTTCCACAACACTTGCCGCACGTATTCCGTAAAATACGGCGCCGCGCCATAATGGTCATTGGCCGAGCCTTCGATAACGCTGAGCGGCAGCTTTTTATAAATCTCAAAGTCCAGCCGCGACATTTTGCCGGTAAGATAAGCATTGGCAAGCACCAGATTGCGGCGCGCCAAACAAGCCGTCGGATTACGAAACGGCGTCAACGACTCCGGCCGCTGCACGATTGCCACCAGCGTTGCGGTTTCATGCGGCAGCAGGCGTTCCACGTTTTTGCCGAAATATTTTTGCGACGCCATCTGCACGCCGTGCGTTCCGTGGCCGAGATAAACCTGGTTCAAATACATTTCCAGAATTTCATCTTTGGTGTAGGTGCGCTCGATCTGAATGGCGGTGAGCAGCTCGCGGATTTTGCGGGTCACGGTTTTTTCGGTGGTAAAATAGAGCACCCGCGAAAGCTGCTGCGTCAACGTGCTCGCGCCCTGCCGCTTTTCCATGTGAATAATGTCGATCAAAATCGCCTGCGCAAACCGGATCGGATTGAAACCCCAATGATGATAAAAATTACGATCTTCCGTGGCCAACAGCGCGTCTTTCAGATGCGAGGGAATGCTGTCCAACGGCACGTACGAGCGGCGCTCTTCAAAAAACTCTTTGATCACCTTGCCGTCCGCCGAATAAACTTTCGACACCAGCTTGGGGCGATAATCTTCCAATTGCGACAGCTTGGGCAAATCCCGGCTGAGATACGATATATAAAGAAGCGCTGGAATAACAATCATCGCCAGCAACGTGCCGAAAATAATCCACGTGGTTTTGGAGGCCAGAGTGCTTCGGTTTAAATTCATATTTTAGATCCTTCAACAATAAATTTCGCTCGTCGCTGGCGGCAAAATACTTATAACAATCCCGCCATTTTTAAAAACTTTTCTTACGAAAAAACCGGGGCTGAATTTACTTGCAATAATTGCCCAGACCCCGCCACGTAAGGCCTCTGCTCCGGCCAAGTCAACAACCGCGGACCGTGCTCATCCAACCGGCAATACGTGAAATGCTCCATCCAATCGCCGAGGTTAATGAAAATTTTTTGCCCAACGGCCTCGTACAAAGGCTTGTGCGTATGCCCCATGATTACCACTTCGTGGCCTTCGGCAAAGCGCGCTTCGGCATATTCGCGATAATCGCGCTCCCAGGTGTTCGGATTGTCTTTGACGCTGCGGCTCGTGTGCGACACCAGTTTGGCCAACGGAATGCCGACATCCGGGTGCACCCAGCGATAAAGTTTTATATTGAGCGGGTTTTTGAAAATCCGTTTCATCAAGCGATAGCCGCCGTCATTTTTCGCCACCCCATCGCCATGAATAATGTAGCAATCATAGCCGCACAGATTGCGGACAACATGATTTTCGTGCAACGCCAGCCCAACTTCCTGGCGCAAAAAATCACCCATCCACAAGTCATGATTGCCGGCGATGTAATCCACCGGCAGACCGGCGGCGCGCAACTCATGCAGTTTGGCCAGCACTGCAAAATTACGATTGGGAATCGCGTGGCGATATTCAAACCAGAAATCGAACAGATCGCCGACGATGAACAAACCCGCGCCATGTTGTTTGGCGTAATCCAGAAAGGCTATCACCTGCTGTTGGCGCCAACCCTCATCCTCGCGATTAGGGGCGCCGAGATGCGCGTCGGAGAAGAAAAAATAAACGGCCATTTTCTAATTTATACAAACCCCCGGCCAAATGCAAGCCTTCATTAGCAAACGCTATTTCACTTCAAAAAAATTGCCTGCTCACTTGTTTCTTCGAGGTAAACTTGCGAAACACTTTTGTGCCTTTAGAAAAAAACAATAACCACTGAAACTAAAATTTCTCTTGCATCGTAAAACAATTGACGTTAAATTTAGGTAAGCCTAATTTAAATTTTAGGTAAGTGAGATATTTTATCAAACTGCATTATTCATTTCAAAACTGACAGCTATGATAGATCCAGCCAAAGCTTTACTTATTGCCGGGGCGTTGCTCGCTATCGCCGCCATTTGCCTTTGGCCGAAATTTGGTTTAATTTGGCAATGGCAAAAAAGCCGTCGCAACACCCAGAAAGTGCTTATTGAAGATGCGCTCAAACATCTGCATCATCAACGCTATAAAGGAAAACCGGTTTCATTAGAAAGCCTTTCCGGCGCAATGGAAATCAGCCGCGATCAGACCGCCGCATTGTTGGTCAAGTTGGAAAAACTCGGTTTGATTCAATCGCAACAAAACGAGTTTGAATTAACTGAAGAAGGCCGGCTCTCGGCGCTGCGCATTATTCGTGTACATCGCTTGCTGGAGCGTTACCTGGCTGACGAGACCGGTCTCGCGGAAACTGAGTGGCATGGCGAAGCGGAAAGGCGTGAGCATTGGACGTCGCCGGAAGAAACCGAAGCGCTGGCGATACAGATGGGCAATCCGTTTCACGATCCGCATGGCGATCCGATTCCGACGTCCACCGGCGAACTGCCGCCGCATCAGGGCAAGCCGCTCACCGATCTTGCGGTCAGCGAAATGGCGCGTATCACCCATCTCGAAGATGAGCCGGAAGCGCTCTACGCCGAATTGGTCGCACAGGGTTTGTATCCCGGCATGCAAATTCGCATGCTGAGCAAATCTTCCGAGCGCATTCATTTTATCGCCGATGGCGAAGAGATCAAACTCGCGCCCGTGGTCGCGGCGAATGTCACAATTTTGCCGTCGCCGCGCGAGCATCAAATGGAAGGCCCATTTGAATCGCTCACCGCGCTTCACACCGGCGAGGCGGGTGTCGTGCTCGGCATCTCCAAGGCTTGTCGCGGCCTCCAGCGCCGGCGTTTGATGGATCTTGGCATCATTCCCGGCACCACGATAACCGCCGAACTTAAAAGCGCCAGCGGCAACCCCACGGCGTACAACATTCGCGGCGCGCTGATTGCGCTGCGCAAAGATCAGGCGAACCTCGTTCACATTCGCCGGCACGTGACTATTTGATAAACCACCAAGACACAAAAGCACGAAGTATTTTTGTTTTACCGATAACTTTTCAAAAAGTGCTTTCTTGGTGATTTCGTGGTTAAATTTTCGGAAATTTACTTTATGAATACTCAAGCATGCGAAACCTGCCCGGTCCACAACGCCGGCAACTTGATCAAGCTCGGCGTCAATATGAGCAACGCGGATTACGTTATCGCGCTGGCGGGCAATCCCAACACCGGCAAGAGCACGGTGTTCAATAGTCTCACCGGTTTGCGCCAGCACACTGGTAATTGGCCCGGCAAAACCGTCACGCGCGCCGAAGGCGGCTTCAGCTACGCGGACAAGCGCTACAAAATCGTCGATTTGCCCGGCACCTATTCGCTGCTCTCGACCAGCACCGATGAAGAAGTCGCGCGCAATTTTATTCTCTTCGGCCAGCCGGACGTCACCGTCATCGTGGTGGATGCGACGCGGCTGGAGCGCAATTTGAATCTCGTGTTGCAAGTGCTCGAGATCACCAACCGCGCGGTGGTGTGTTTGAATCTCGTTGACGAAGCGAAACGCCACCAATTGGAAATCAACGATCGCCTGCTCGCGAAAGAATTGGGCGTGCCCGTTGTTCCCGCGGCGGCACGCCAAGGCCAGGGCATTCAAGAGTTGTTAAAAAATATTCATGCTGTCGCCATTGGCGAATTTGTTTGCAAACCCCATCGTCTCAAGAATGAGCCGAAAGAATTAAAACCGGCGCTGAGTAAATTGACCAGCATGATCGAAACGCAATTCCCCGGCTTGACCAACACCCGTTGGGTGGCGTTGCGGCTGCTGGAAGGTGATCAGCGCATCATCGATGCCATTAAAACCGGCGAGTTGGGCAGTTTGATTCCAATGGCTCAATCAGAGATCGCTGCGGCAAAAACGAATATTCCGCAAAATGGAAAACCGGAACAACCTGGCAATCGCGAACGCACGAGTAAGCCGTTGCCGGTTTTGCAATGATAAAACAATTGCTTACCGAAATCATTGGTCTATAAAATTTTATGAATAAATCACCTGCTTCACCCGAAACCATTCTCGCCAAGGCCAACACCCTGCGTTGGGAGATTGGCGACGATTATCATGACAGTTTGATCGATGCGATTTATCAAGACGCTGGCCGCATCGCGGGTCGCGTCGTCACGAAAACCGGTGACAAACCGCGTTTTGATTGGGATCGCACGTTGGACAAAATTCTCACCGGCCGCCTCACCGGCCTGCCGGTCATGCTACTGCTGTTGACCGGCGTATTCTGGCTCACCATCGCCGGCGCCAACGTGCCTTCCGGCATGCTGGCCGCGCTGCTGATCGACAACTTTCATCCGGTGTTAAAAAATCTTGCCGCGCAAATCGGCATGCCGTGGTGGTTGAGCGGTTTTCTTCTCGACGGCATTTATCTCGCCGGCGCTTGGGTGGTAAGTGTGATGCTGCCGCCAATGGCCATATTTTTTCCGTTGTTCACGTTGCTGGAAGATTTTGGTTATTTGCCGCGCATTGCATTTAACATGGACAATCTCTTTCGCAAAGCCGGCGCGCACGGCAAGCAGGCGTTGACGATGAGCATGGGCTACGGCTGCAATGCCGCCGGCATCGTCGCCACGCGCATCATCGACAGCCCGCGCGAACGGCTCATTGCAATCATCACCAACAATTTCGCGCTGTGCAATGGGCGCTGGCCAACACAAATTTTAATTGCCTCATTGTTCATCGGCTCACTCGCGCCCGCCGGTCTCGCCGGACTCGTTTCCGCCGGTTCCGTTCTGGCGGTTACTTTGCTGGGAATTTTTTTTACCTTCGTCGTTTCGTGGGCTTTATCGCGCACGGTTCTCAAAGGTGAAGCCTCGGCATTTAGTCTCGAATTGCCGCCCTATCGACCGCCGCGCATTTGGCAAACGTTTTACACTTCGATGATCGATCGCACGATTTACGTATTATGGCGCGCCGTTGTGTTTGCGGTGCCGGCCGGCGCGGCCATCTGGCTGCTCTCGAATATCAAAGTTGCCGATTTGAGTTTGGCCGAGCACATCATGAATTTTCTAAATCCCTTTGGCCTGCTCCTCGGCTTGAACGGCGTGATTCTGCTCGCGTACATCATCGCGATTCCCGCAAATGAAATCGTCATTCCCACTGTGCTGATGTTGACCGTGCTCAGCGCCAAACTCGCCGGTTTCGGCAGCGGCGCGGGCGTGATGTTCGAGTTGGACGATGCGAACGCCTACATGAATGTTTTCACTGCCGGCGGCTGGACGCTGCTCACCGCGGTGAATCTCATGCTCTTTAGCTTGATTCACAATCCGTGCTCGACGACGATTTACACGATTTACAAAGAAACCGGCAGCGCGAAATGGACCACGATTTCCGCGCTATTGCCCGTGGTGATGGGATTGGTGATTTGCTTTTTTGTGGCGCAGGTGTGGCGGTTGTTGAATTAGTGTGGCTGTGGAGAGAAAAAATCAGCTTTTCATTTCTTCGTTAACAATTTCCGTGATTTTCGTTTCAAGCTCTGAAATTTTATGGCTGACAATATCCCAAAGGATGTCTTCATTAATTCCGAAATACTTGTGGATGGCAATATCACGCAAACCGGCAATTTTTTTCCACTCGATATTGCCATACTTTTTTCTAATTTCATCAGGAATGTTTTTCGCGGCTTCGCCAATAATTTCCAAATTTCTTAGCACCGCATCATAAGTTTTTAGATCTTCAAAAAAATGTTTTTGACCCATCCCGTCGGTATAGGAAATAATTTTTTTGATGCAATCTAAAATGTCGTTTATAAAAAGTTTCCAATCTCTATTCGGCATAAACCGCCTCATTCAATATATCGGCGCGCAGTTCTTTCCGAATGGAATCTTTGAGCGCTAAATCAATTTTTTTGTAAAGCCGGTCTTCAAGAAAAAACTTTAGTTCCATATAATTATCGAAGGTTTTGTATTCGGGTTTTAAATCTACAAGCAGATCAACATCGCTTTCTCCAGACTGTTGATTACTCGTGTAGGAACCGAAAACAGCAACATCGAGTACGCCAAATTTTTCGCTCAATAAATTTCTGTGGCTTCGTAAAACTGCCAATATCTCTGCCAAGGTTTGCGGTTCTTTCATGTCAATACTCCATCATTAAAGAATAAAGCGCGCCACCCTAATATAACAAAACCCTTCTCCATCTTCAAGCAGAATGTCAAGATACTTGTCAATGATCAAAAAAATTTGCATATTTAGAATATGAACACACTGCATCTTCGCATCACCGGCATGGACTGCGCCGATTGCGCCGCGACTTTGGAAAAAGGCGTCGGCAATCTGGCCGGCGTCCAAAACTGCTCTGTCAATTTCGGCGCGGCGCGGCTCAAAGCGGATTACGACGCGGGGCACACCAATGAGGCGGCCGTCGTCGAACGCATTCGGGCGCTGGGTTATGATGTTCACACCGAAACGCCGAATCAAGCGGCGCGGCTGACCCGGCAACGCGGCGGCATTTTAGGTTTCGTCCCCTTTCTATTTAAAAGAAGAGACACGACCCTGGCCGCCATCGGCGGTTTGTTGGTTGGCGGCGGCATGGTCGCCGAATTTTTGCAAGCCCCGCAGCTTTTCACGCAAAACCTTTATTGGCTCGCGCTGCTGATTGCGGGCTATCCGATTGTGCGTTCCGGGGCGCGGCGTTTGTGGTTCAATCGCGAGATCAACATCAACCTGCTCATGGCAATCGCCGCCATTGGCGCAGTTGTCATCGGCGAAGCGGCGGAAGCGGCAACGGTGATTTTTCTTTTTGCCATCGGTGAAGCGTTGGAAGGTTACACAATGGAACGCGCGCGCCATTCGATTCGCAAGCTAATGACGCTCACGCCGGCCGAAGCCACGGTCCTGCGCGCCTGTGTCGATTGCCGCGAACATCTCGGTCGCGAGGGCTACACCGGCGGGCCTTGCCCATTTTGTGGCGCGCATGAAACACGCGTGCCGGTTGAGCGGTTGAAGGTCGGTGAAACCATTCTCATCAAACCGGGCGAACGCATGCCGGTTGATGGCGTTATCCTCGCCGGCGCTTCGGCGATCAATCAAGCGCCGATTACCGGCGAAAGCCTTCCAGTGACCAAAAGGGTTGGCGATGAAATTTTTGCCGGCACCGTCAATGGCGAGGGCACATTGAAAGTTCGCATGATCCGTCCCGCGGCCGAATCGACGTTGAGTAACATCATTCACCTCGTCGAAGAGGCGCAGAGCCAGCGCGCGCCGGCGCAGCGTTTCATCGATCGTTTTGCAAAAATTTATACGCCGGCGGTCGTCGTCGCCGCGCTGCTGGTGGCCATTGTGCCGCCGCTGCTATTCAACGCGCCGTTTTGGAATTTAGCTGATGGGACGCACGGCTGGCTTTATCGCGCGCTCACGTTGCTCGTCATTTCATGTCCGTGCGCGCTGGTGATTTCAACGCCGGTAACGATTGTGAGCGCGATCAGCGCTGCGGCCAAACACGGCGTGCTCATCAAAGGCGGCGCCTATCTCGAAGCGCTGGCCAAAGTTCGCGCCTTCGCGTTTGATAAAACCGGCACCTTGACTTACGGTCAACCGATCGTGGTTGAATTGCGCGCGTTCGATTGCCGGCACGCGGCGGAGAAGGAATGCGAATCATGCGATGACGTTTTGCAACTCGCCGCCGCAGTCGAGCGCCGCAGCGAACATCCGTTGGCGCAAGCCGTCGTGAATGCCGCCAATGGCCAACCCCATCACAACAATTACGTTGCCGAAGAGGTCGAAGCCATCACCGGACGCGGCGTGCGCGGCAAAGTAAATGGCAAAAACATCGTCGTGGGCAGCCACGCGTTGTTTGACGCCGAACATCCGCACGACGAAAACATTTGCCGCACGATGGACGCGGTCGAAAGGAACGGCTGCACCACCATGATGGTGAGTGACGGCGAACGGCTCGCCGGTTACATTGCCGTGGCCGATAAAACGCGCGATACCAGCCGCGCCGCGATTGAGGCGCTTAAAAAATTAGGCATTGAAAAAAGCGTGATGCTTACCGGCGACAATCAAACCACGGCGCAAATGATTGCGCGCGTCGTCGGCGTCGATGAGGTGCTGGCGCAATTGCTGCCAGCGCAAAAATTAGAGGCCGTGAAATCACTGCGGCATGCGTATCAGCGCGTGGCGATGGTTGGCGACGGCATCAACGATGCGCCGGCACTGGCCAGCGCCGATGTGGGTATTGCCATGGGCAATGCCGGCACAGCACAGGCGCTCGAAACGGCGGACGTCGCGCTCATGTCCGATAATTTAAGCAAGCTGCCATTCGCCATCAAGATCAGCCGCAAGGCCATGCGCGTGATCAAACAAAACGTCGCCGTCAGTCTCGCGCTGAAAGGCATCTTTTTGGCTTTGGCCCTGCCCGGCTTCGCCACATTGTGGATGGCCGTCATTGCCGATACCGGGGCCTCGTTGCTCGTCACGCTGAATGGGATGCGGCTTTTAAAAACGACGGATCGCGATTTAGCAAATTAAGGGCGATTTGAAATTTCACAAGTTGACTCTTAACGCAAAATTTCGTAAGTTAAAAAGAGGCCATTCCCAAAATATGAGGAATGGCCTTTTCATGTTTATACAAATAACCAACGCCGTGCATTGCGCCGTGCTTAAATCCAAAATTATTTTATTTGAATACAAGATTCAAAGAGATATAATCGTTTTATGATCACCCCCAAAGACTTTTACCGAAAACTCGACAATCTCATCACCAAAATCGGCCGGGAAAAAACCAGTCAAAATTTTCTAACCTCAATTGCCACCGAACTGGAAAAAACATTCGGTGAGGATTTGAAAATCGCCCACGGCCGGCTTTATAAAGAAAGCGGCGATGAATACGTTTTGATTGGGCCTTTGAGCAAAACGAAACCGTTGTCCGTGACACCGAGGCTGCGCGCCAATTCCGAAGCGGTCAAGCACGTCATCGAAAATGGCAGCTATATTTTCGACGATCCGCAAATGAGCATCGATCCGCACATCAACACGCAGCATGAATATGCGATCCCGGCGGCGTTTTATATTCGCCGCAAAAGCAAGCGCTGGATGTTTATTTTTGAACTAAAAAGCGGCTGGATTCGCGAAGAAGTGGAATTTTGTTTAAATGCGGTGCGCTCGGCGCTCAATTATCGCATGTTCTCGGACGCGGTAAAAAATGAGTACGAACAAGCCGCACTGATTCAACGCAGCCTGCTGCCGGCGACCACGCCGAAGATCAAAGGCTATCAAATCGCGGCGCGCTCGAAACCGGCGGAGTTGGTGGTCGGCGATTTTTACGATTACTTTGAATTTGACGATGAGATGTTCGGGGTCGGCATCGGCGACGCCAGCGGCCACGGCTTGCTGGCGGCCATGCTGGTGCGCGATGTGGTGACCGGCCTGCGCATGGGCATGGAAAAAGAAATGAAGATGGTGCACACCATTAAAAAGCTCAACCGCGTTTTATATCGCAGCACGTACTCCAGCCGGTTCGCGACCCTGTTTTATGCAGAACTCGAGCGCAACGGCAATGTCATTTACGCCAATGCCGGCCACCCCGGCCCGCTGTTGGTGCATGGCGAACAAGTACAAGAGTTGAAAGCCAACGGCACAATTCTCGGCGCCCTGCCGGAGCTGGCGATCCAGCGCTCCATCGCTCATTTTCAACCCAACTCGGTGCTGGTGATGTACAGCGACGGTATTTTTGAACGCCTCAATCGCGGCGACGATCAATACGGCATTCCGCGCCTCAAAAAACTTGTGGTGCGCAACCAGAACAAGACGGCGCAGGAAATTTTGGATTTAATTTTTGATACGGTGTTTCAATACGGCAACGGCGCGAAGTGGGAAGATGACGCCACCGTGGTGGTGATCAAACGAGTGAGTGAATAAATTTGCCCTTGACCGGTCACTTTAATTTTCGAATCACGCCCCCAATATTAAAATAGCGAACCCCCATCAACCTCCTCCAAACCGGGTTAAGAATGCCGTTCAAATAATTTACCAGTTGGCTGTCATGCCCGAACGCTTTAATCGGATTTCCACGCTTTTAAAAGCTGGACACCCGCCCAAAGCGCGCGGGAATGACGTGTCCATGAAACGAGCAAGTTATTTACGCGGTGGTTTTTACTTAGGTTTCGGCAACATCGCGCCAATAATCGTCC
>CAYZFF010000076.1:0-14703 GCA_964477305.1 uncultured Cytophagia bacterium | reverse complement strand
ATTTCTTCGCCGGCCCGTATTTTCCAGTGCTATATCGCGAAGGCGAGCCTTGCGCCAATGTTTGGATGACAGCCGATTAGGAATGTGCATTTACGCGACAAATGATGTAGCACAAGCTTGCGGCCCAATTTTTCTGCCATTGCTTTTGTTTAACGATTTAACCTGAATAGTTCATAACCACAAAGACACGAAGGCACAAAGCCTTGATTTTGATAAGAGCAAACTTACCAAGCAGAAATCTCAGTTTTTTTCATCAGCACATGTTAAGTTGCAGTTCTTCGTGTCTTTGTGTCTTCGTGGTTTAAGTTTTATGAATAATCCAGGTGAAATAATTTGGCGACTCTTGTTTTTTTTCAGCTCTTTCATTTCTCTGTAACTTATCCGAGAACCTGACATGAAATTTTCTCTCTGGGATTGGATTATTGTCTTTGCCTACGTTGTCATTGCATTCATCGTAGGAATCGCGGCGACAAAACGCGTCAAGAATGTCGCGGATTTTCTGGTTGCCGGCAGACAGATTCGTTTTCATCTTGGCGTCGCCTCGCTGGTGGCAACCGAGCTTGGGCTGGTGACGGTGATGTATTTCGCCGAGCAGGGATTTCGTTTTGGGTTTGCCGCTTTTATCATCGGGGTGATTTGGGCTGCGGCTTATCTTCTCATCGGCAGCACCGGCTTCGTGGTGGAACGCGTGCGCCGGCTCGAAATCATGACCATCACCGAATATTTTGAATTGCGTTATAGCCGGGGCGTTCGCGTTTTGGGCGCGATGCTGCTGGTCGTTGCTGGCGTGTTGAGCTTGGGTGTCTTCTTGAAACTGGGCGCGGTGTTCATGGTGCAGTTTCTCGCCATTTCGGAGACGTATATCCACTTTACCATGACGACCTTGGTGGTCGTGGTGGTCGTTTATACGGTTCTGGGCGGAATGGTCTCCGTGGTGGTGACGGACTTCATCCAGTTTATTCTGCTGGCCCTCGGCATGTTGCTCGCCACCTTTTTCGTTTTCGAGCAGCAGGGCTTTCTTGGCATGTTCGAACAGGCCGAGCATCTTTATGGCCGCGCGGCATTCAACCCGATTTCTCATCCGGAGTACGGCTGGTCGTTCATCGCCTATTGGTCGGTATTCGCGATTTCTGGCTGCATCCTTTGGCAGCCGGTCGCTCAGCGCGTGCTCGCAGCACAAAAGCCGGAGTTGAACAAAGCCATTTTCAAGGCCACCAGCCTGATGTTTCTCGGCCGGGCTTTTCTGCCCATTGTCTGGGGCATCGGCGCGGCGATTTATTTGGGCGCGTCATTCGATGCCGTTGCTGCCATGCCGAAATTTCTCTCTACGATTCTTCCGGTCGGCATGCTCGGCTTTTTTATGGCCGGCATGTTTGCCGCCTCGATGTCAACTGATTCCAGCTACATGCTGGCGTGGAGCAGCGTCATCGTGCAAGACATTGTTGGCCCCTTCCGGAAAAACGGCATTTCAGACAAGGGCCGGGTTTTTCTGGCGCGCTTGTTCGTGGTCATCATCGGCGCCCTCATGCTGACTTTCGGTATTTGGTATGAGTTAAAAGAAACTGCTTTTCGTTACCTTCTGGACGTGACCACGATTTATTATGCCGGTGGCCTTGCGGTTCTCGTAGCGGGCTTATATTGGAAACGGGCGAATACGTTCGGCGCCTATCTGGCTTTTATCTTTGGCGCCATTCTTCCTTTGGCCTATGTAGTGGAAGATATGCTGATCCAATCACCCGCTGGCGAATCTGCCGGATTTGTCAGTCGGCTATTATCCCCGAACATGCGCGGCGTGTTGAGTTTTGCGTTAGGGTTTGTGGGAATGGGATTGGGATCGCTTCTGCCGTTTGGCCAACGCAAAGTTCAACAACCTGAATGACTATAAAAATAAACAAGGAACTAAGATGGACATTTGGAAACTGCTTTGGATGGTCGTATTGATCGCCGGTATTATCGGCTTTGCTTTTATGGTGTTGAAAGTTACGATTCGGGGATTTGCGGAAACGCGGAACCTGCTCAAAGAGATAACGAAGGTCTAAGCGGTTGCTGAAAATCCATTTTTGATGTCATGCCGCGAAGATAAACACTCAAGAATCAAAAAAATTGTAGATTCCCGCAAAATAGGAATGACAAGCTGCAATGATTGTAGGCTTTTTTCAGCAACCTGCTAAAAGGAATTTACCCTATGGCTCGCTGAATTGAATTCAGTGAAACTATTTTGCCAAATAGCCGCCATCGACCAACAGATCGCTGCCGGTGATGAAGGAGGCCTCATCGCTCGCGAGAAACGCCACGGCGGCGGCCACTTCTTCGGGTCGGCCTTGACGACCGAGAAGATGCATGGCTGCGGCTTTGCGGTCTTCTTCCGCAATATCACGGCCAAGCTGCTGGCAGGAATTGACGAACGCCGAGGTGTAAATATATCCCGGACACAAACTGTTGACGCGGATGCCGTACGGCGCGAGATCCTGGGCCCAACATTTAGTCAAGCCGCGAATGGCAAACTTTGTGGCGTTATACGTTGCGAAATTGGGCTGGCCAACAAAGCCGCTGACCGAAGAAAAATTGACAATGCTGCCTTTCCCCAACTGTTGCATTTGCAGCACCACGTGTTTGGTGACCAGCGACGTGCCCATCACATTGACGCCCAAAATCTTCTGCCAGTCTACCACCGTCGCGTCGACGCTTTTGAAGACAAAAAATGCCGCGGCATTTACCAAGATTGAGGCGGGGCCCAACTGCGCTGCCACCTGTTGGCAAGCTTGCTCGATTTGCGTTTCATTGCTGATGTCAACCTGGTAAAGCGGGCAATCGATTTGTTCAGCACGCTTCTGCGCATCCGGTTTGATATCGAACAACGCCACCCGGCAACCTTCTTCCACTAATCGCGCCGCACTAGCGTAGCCGAGATCACCCAGCCCACCGGTCACAATCGCAACTTTATCTTTCAAACCGCGCATGTTCAATCCTCCACCAAAGCGACGGCACGAATCGGGGCGCCATCCCGGCCTTTGATGTTCAATGGAAAACCCATGAAAATGAAGGTTTCCGGAAGTTGCTCCAAACGTGTCAGGCCCTCGACGATGACAATTTCAATTCCCGCTTTCAATAAAATATGATGGCATTCTTTCCATGCCGTACTGGGCGTGGGCGTATCCATGCCGAGCATGCCGATTTTGCGGTCGGCCATCCATTGCGCGGCTTCCAGCGTTAAAGTTGGAAATTCCGCAAAATACTCGGACGTGCCAAATTTGCGATCCCAGCCGGTACGATAAATAATCTTTGCGCCCGGCTGGAATTTATGCGCATGCGGCGCAAACTTTTCGACCGTGAGCGGCGTTTTCGCCGCGAGCGCGCTGCCCGGGGCGAGATCGACCAGCGTGGTCTTGCCATAGAATTGTTCCAGCCGCATTTGATCGACAGTTTTCCCGTCATCATAAAAATGAAACGGCGCATCGAGATGGGTGCCCTGATGCGTTGACATGCTGATTTGCGTGATATTGTAGCCGATAGAGGTAACCGTGTTATGTACCACCACACTGATTTTGGGATCCCACGGAAAGTTCAATTGTCCTTGTTCCAACGGATGCGAGAGATCAATCAATTTCATAGCGCGTCTCCCTACGGTTTTTCATCGATTACTGGATTAGTTAGCCGGCCAATGTTTTCAATTTCAATCGTCACTTCATCTCCGGCGCGCAACCAGCGCGGCGGCTGCTGCGCCATGCCGACGCCGTGCGGCGTGCCGGTGAGAATCACCGTGCCCGGCAGTAATGTGGTGCTGCCGCTAAAAAATTCGATCAGCGCCGGGACATCAAAAATCATGTCATCCGTATTCCAATCCTGCATCACCTCGCTGTTGAGAATGGTTTTGATTTGTAAATGATTTGGGGCTGACAATTCGTCTTTGGTGATCAACTGCGGACCGAGAGGCGTAAACGTGTCGAAGAATTTTCCCCGGCACCACTGTCCACCGCCGCGTTCGAGCTGCCAATCGCGCGCGCTGACGTCATTCGCCGCGGTGTAACCGAATACATAGTCGAGAGCCTCGCCCCGCGTGACATTCTTGCAGGTCTTGCCAATGACCACCGCCAGCTCACATTCATAGTCAACTTTATCGCTCTGCAAATGCTTGGGGATCACAATGGGATCGCCAGGATGTTGCAGCGTATTCGGCCCTTTGACAAACAAGACCGGATAAGTGGGAATCGGCATGCCGCCTTCCTTTGCATGCCGCCGGTAATTTAATCCGGTGCCGAGAATAAGAGTTGGAGCGATAGGTGAGAGCAATTTTTTGATGGCAACGACTTCATTCGTGATCTCAAAATTACCAAAAATATCTCCACGAATGAGGTTCGCTTTGCCCGTCACGGCTGGTGTTCCATAACAAACGTCACCGTTGTCGGCCAAAAATCGGATGATCTTCATTTGCGGTTGCTCGTTATCTTTTGATATTGATTTGATTTTTCAACGGCTCACCGCGCAAGCCGCGCACGATTTCTTCGGCAGCTTTGCGCTGCAACGCCGGAACGCTGCGCTCGCTGTACCAGGCGATATGCGAGGTGAGTATCGCATTCTTGCAGAATCGCAACGGATGGTCATCCGGCAAAGGTTCCGGTTCGAATACGTCAAGCCCGGCAGCGGCGATCTGCCCATTGTCCAGCGCCTGCGCCAAAGCCACCGTATCCACCAGCGGCCCGCGCGCGGTGTTGATCAGAATGGCGGTCGGTTTCATCTGTCGCAGTCTGGCCGTGTTGACGAGATGATGGGTGTCAGGCGTCAAAGGACAATGCAGCGACAAAATATCCGCAGTCGCAAAGATCTCGTCAAGCGGCTTGGCGGCGACGTGCGCTGATTGCAAGGCCTCGGGGGCGATATACGGATCATGGGTGACGCCGGTGCAACCGAAGCTTTGCATGCGCTGATGCACCGCTCGCGCAATCCGGCCAAAACCCATGGTGGCAAAGGTCATGTCTTTAAATGCCGGCATCGAGGCCGGCGGCGTTATTTTCCAAACGTTGTCGCGCACGCGGCGATCCACGAATGGAATCTGGCGAGCGAGTGTCAAAGCCAGCGCCACGGTGTGGTCAGCCACTTCGTCGATGCAATAATCCGGCACATTACAAACCGGAATGCCATGCACCGTCGCGGCGGCTATGTCAACGTTATCGACGCCGATGCCGAGACGCACGATCACTTTGCACCGGCGCAAGGCGCGAATGACGTCAGCAGTGATCGGTGCCCATTGCACCAACAGCGCGTCAGCGTCTGGCGCGAGCGCGATGACCTCGGCGGGTGTCTTGCACTGCGCGACAATCAATTCAGCATCCGCCGCTTCGATGATTTTCTTTTCACTGGCGATGGAGGCAAAACCATAGTCGGTGTAGAGAACTTTGTGTGCGGGCATTTTCTAACGCTTTTTTAAAAAAGTTTATGGCATGAGAACAGCTTTGATGTCCGAGCCTTTGGCCGTCAGCATTTTGTGAAACGCCTCCACGCCTTCTGCAAGTGGAAAGGTCTGCACCCAACTTTCAACGTCGACGCGCTGGTCAGCCATTAGATTTACCGCAGCCTGCAATTCGCTTATCGTTGCGGCGTAACTGCCGTGAATGGTCACTTCCGGCAGAGTCACTTTGTACGAATCAAGTGTCACAGTGTTTTCGTGCAGGCCAATCAACACCACGGCGCCGCCGGGGCGAACTATTTCCAAAGCTTGTTGTTTGGTGGCGCCGGCGCCAACGGCATCGATGACGACATCAACGCCTTCGTGCGCGGTGATGTCGCGCACAACCTCGACGGCGTTTTCTTGGCGCGCGTTGATTGTGGTATGGGCACCTAATTTTTTCGCGATCTCTAATCGTTCGGGAATCAAGTCGCAAACAATTGTCGTGCTGCTCAACAGAATTTGCATCGCCTGTTGGCACATCAAGCCAATGGGACCGGCACCCAAGACGCACACGATCTCCGGCTGCCGAATTTTTACTAAATTGGCGACATGCACCCCATTGGCCAGCGGTTCAGCGAGACAGGCAACCGAGGCAGACAAATTTTCCGGCCACGGGATCAAACATTGGGCCGGGACATTGATGAACTCAGCAAACGCCCCGGGCCGGTGCATGCCAAAGATTTGCCGATTTTCACAAAGATGGGTGTTG
Organism: uncultured Cytophagia bacterium; assembly: GCA_964477305.1. GTDB lineage: Bacteria > Zhuqueibacterota > Zhuqueibacteria > Zhuqueibacterales > Zhuqueibacteraceae > Zhuqueibacter. Next base: position 8,548 of record CAYZFF010000076.1, on the reverse strand, counting down.
CCGCGGCGACAGGGCCGGCACGCGCCGCAATTCGCTACGGAATGGCTGATGACCTTTTGGCCGGCGTGAAATGGTTGAGCCGTGTTTCCGGCATCGACTATCGTGCCGCAGAATTCATGGCCCATAATCAGCGGCGGCGTGCGGCGCGGATTGCGGTTTTTGTAGGTTTCCAACTCGCTGCCGCAAATGCCACAGGCGGCGACGCGCAGCCGCACTTCTGCATCGGCGATTTTCGGGAGGGAACGTTCACATACTTCAAGCCGGTCCCATTCGGGATAAAAAAGTGCTCTCATCTCTTTGCAGAGTTGTTTAGATGTTTTCTAAATGCCAAATGAGAAATAAAATATTCGATAAAAATCGCTTAATAGCAAGCACTAAATTGACCGGGGCAAGGGTCGGGTCGCTCGCACAGACTGTGGTGAAAATGCAACACCGTGTGTATTTATCACAATTTTACCTTGCACCCACTTGTTTGTCACGCTTTAATTTCAAGCTTTTATGAGCCATCAACCAGTTGGTATGGCTTTTGTATAAATCAAGGCAGTTGCAAAAGTCGAATTGAGTGCATTATTTATAAAGGAGCAATGTAATGAAAAATCGCAAGTTTATTTTAACAGTAGCGGCGTTGCTGACGATCAGCATGGGCGCGACGCAATCCGCTCGGGCTAACGACAGAAATTCTAATATCGGTTTGAAACTCAATCTCGGCCTCGGTTCGCAGGATGTGGCCAAAGATCGAAACCTGGAAAAAGGCGAAGCCGCTTCCTTGAGTCTTGGTTACGGCGTTTCACAGCACATCACGTTGTGGCTGGGCGCCGATGTTAGTAAACATCAGCAGGAGCTGGATCCGAGTCGGGAAAATGATTTGGTCGGCATTCAACTCGGCATGCAATACAAATTTCGGCCTCACGAAAAATTTCGGCCTTATGGCAAGCTGGGGCTGGGCACTAATTTTCTCGGCACGGAAGACGGACTGAGCACGGTGTTAAACGGCGGCGGGGTAAATTGGGCGCTGGGCGCCGAGTATCGTCTCGCGCGGTTTCTCTCGGTTGGCGCCGAAGTTTTCTGGAAGGATTTTGATTACACGAAGCAACGCATTGGCGATGAGGACAACGATTTTACCGATTTGCCGGATCCCCTCACCGGAAATACCAAAGGAATTATGATCAACTTTACGCTGCACTGACGGCCCGAAGTCAAATAGAAAATAAAACATAAAGCCCAACAGCGAAAAAGCAGTTGGGCTTTTTTATTTCAGGCGATTTTAGTTTTGCGCTGATTCGGCCGTACCACTAAAACCGAGCACGGGGCTTCCTGGACGACGCGATTGGTGTTGCCGCCGAGGATAATCTCCAACAGACGGCCGTGACCGTGGCTGGATATCACGATTAAATCGACTGCCGTTTCTTCGGCAAGGCGAATGATTTCCGCATAAGGCTTCTTGCCGTCGCGAACGAAAAATTTTACGCCGAGCATTTTTTGCAGCGCCGGAGAAATCAGCTTGCGCAATTGCGCCTCGGCGGCGGAAAATTTTTTCTCATTGTAAGCTTTCACACTATCCACGCTGACGCGCAGCATGATCATTTCTTCATCCGTCGAGGGCAACGGGTCAATAACCGTAAGCAGAAATAATTTAGCGTTGTTCGATTTGGCCAGATCCACTGCAACCGAAACAGCGCGATTGCTCACTTCCGACAAATCGGTGGGCACCAGAATTTTGCGTAATTTTGCCATGATTTTCCCTGTCAATAATAATGCGTTTTGCCATTAAGATTCGAACGACTCACCCCGCTCGCGATCATCTTCCGAATTTTCTTCAGTCACTTCCGTTTCAAGTGTATCAGTAGCGGAGTGCGGCGGCGGTTCCACTTTACGGGCAAAGGTGAGAAATCCGGTATGGCCGATCATGCGCAATTCCGGCCGCACCGAAAGCCCGTCAATATTCCAACGGCGCAGCAGCGTTTCGAGCGTGAGCACATCGATGAAACACCGCGCCTGCCGTAAAGCCTCACAAAAAGATTTGACCTGGATGACGGTGGGGGAGTAACTGCAAATCATTGCGCCGGGGCGCAAATGCGGCGCCGCGAGTGGAACCACCTGCCACGGCTCGGGCAGATCCAAAATGAGACGATCCACTTCAGTGTCCACAAAGCTTTCGTAGATATTAATTTCGCGCACGGTGTGATTCGGGGCCGCGCCTAAAAAATTGTGCAAATTTTTTCGGGCGTTATTGATAAAATCCTGGCGAATGTCGTAACTAATCACTTGCCCGGCCGGCCCGACCGCGCGCAACAACGCGGTTGCCAACGCGCCGGAACCATGCCCGGCTTCCACCACTTTCGCGCCGGGATAAACGTCGGCATATTGCAAAATGATGCCGAGATCTTTCGGATAAATCACCGTCGCGCCGCGCGGCATGTTGACCACATGATCGTTGAGCGTCGGGCGGAAAACCCAAAACGGAATTTTCCGCTGTGAACGCAACAAGAACGCTTCCGTGCGGCCGATGATCGTGTCATGCGGCAATATATCGCCGCGAATATTGGTTTGTTTGCCGGCTTGCAAAACGCCGTAATAAACCCGCTGCTTGCGATCTAAAAGAATAAACGGATCGCCTTCCTGAAATGGGAGTTTGGGATCTTTCATGTGTCCATTCGTAAAATCTTTTGTATCGTGTTTGCCAACGCCTGTTCAATGAGTGACGGCAGATTAAGTTTGGCCTCGAATTCCTGCACCATGGGCAACCTGGCGCGCGTCTCCGGATGCGGCGGCACAAAAAGCGAGCAACAATCTTCAAACGGCTCAGTGGAAATTTCAAACGTGCCGAGGCGCTGCGCCGCGGCGATGATTTCCTGTTTGTCGTCGCCGGCCAGCGGCCGCAGAATTGGCAGGGTGGCGGCTTGATTGATGACGTTCATATTGACCAGCGTTTGGCTCGCCACCTGGGAGACGTTTTCGCCGGTGATCAACGCATAGGCGTGATTCTCGGCGGCAATCGTCTCAGCGATGCGCACCATCGCGCGACGATAGAGAATGACGCGATACGACGGCGCGGCATTCGCAACAATGTGTTGTTGAATTTCAGCAAACGGCACGAGATACAATTTGGAACGGTATTGATACGTGTTCAGCAACTCGACGAGACGCTCAACATTTCTCTGCGAAGCGGCGCTGGTAAACGGGGCGCTGTGAAAGTGCACGAAAATCAGCTTAATGCCGCGTTTCATCATTTTATACGCCGCCACCGGCGAGTCAATGCCGCCGGAAATCAAGCACACGGCGCGCTCGCTGGTGCCGACCGGCAACCCGCCGGGACCTTCAAGGCGATTGGTATACATGATCGCGTAGTTGTCGACGATCTCGATGCGCAAGATCAACTCGGGTTGATGCAGATCGACGCGAGTCGGCAAATGATTCAGAATGTGCTCGCCAACTTCCGCGTTGAGTTGCGGCGAGGTCATCGGGAAATGTTTTTGGCTGCGTTTGGTTTCAACTTTAAAGCTGGCGAATTTTTTTCCGGCGAGTAAATTCAGCGCCACGGCTTTGATTTCCGGCACGTCTTGTTTTAATTTCACCGCCGGGGCAAAATAGGCGATGCCAAAAATTTTTTGTAATGCGGCGATAACCTTTGCTTCGTCGACGCTGGAACTGAAAAGGCATAACAGGCGTCCAGACAGCCGCAGCACGTCTTTGACGCCGAGATGATTGGTGGCTCGCAAAATATTACGCCGGAGCTGCATTTCAAAAAAACGCCGATTGCCGAGTTTGAGCGCAATTTCATGATAATGAATCACCACGCCGTTGACAAGTGGCTTCGGATCGATTGTTGTGAGCGGGGGTGACAGATTCACAAGTTCGGCGGGAGCCGGCGTTGTGGTAAAATTTTTCGTCATTAAATCCATTTAAATAAAATTTTCCTGAAGCGCAATTTGCTGTGCAATCCTATATCGAGTTATAACATATAAAAAAAGCGCAGGAATAGCAAGGGAAAGCTGTGTTGATAAAACTGACCAAGCACTTGAATGAATTGGGAATTATCATTTAGAATCGACAATTAAATAACTTTTTCCTTTCATGCGACTGTCATTCCCGCATGCTTTTAGCGGGAATCCAGTGGTTGAAAGCCTGTGGATGCCCGATTAAAGCACTCGGACATGACGATCATTTGGGTAAGTTATTTAATCGGCAAGCGATAGCGGCTAATCAGTCCGCTTGTGTGTGAGACATTACTGGCTGATCGGTGGGCGACATTGAGGAGGGAAAAGACACGGCTCTGGCTAGACGTCATATCCAGCCAGAGCCGAGGATGGTTAAAGGCCCCACATGAGGCCAACCGTGGCAACATAAAAGTCGTTCTTCAACTCACGGCTGCCGGGCAGTGTTTTAAAATCATAATTGAGAAAAACATAACGAATATCAGCCGCCAGCTTGGACTTACCACCGATGGGCAACTCCGCGCCGCCGCCAAAGTGCCAGCCGAATTCTTGTGTGGTCTCATCTTTAGCGGCGTTCAGCCCGAGCCGGGTTTGATCATAATCCAGCGTGGTGTTATACCAACCGGCGCCCATTGTGCCGTGAATGAACGGCAGCGGATAAATCAACGCTGACGCCATCACTGGCCAGCTTCGCACCGTCAAGGCGCCATCGGAATATTTTTCCTGGCGATAATTGATTGTGCCTTCAACACCGAACGCCGAAGTCAATTTCAAACGCAGGGCCGCGCCGAACGTGACTTTTCCCGCATCGGCATCTTGGGCTTTTTGATAACCCACTTGCGGCCCGAACTTAAGATTTTGCGCGCCTGCCAAACCAGCAGCGCCGATGCAGAACATTAAAACGAACAGCATTTTTCTGAACATCATAACCTCCGAACTTGTATGAATGGGTTTGCTATCGTGTAAGCGCGAACAATTATTCTTCAATCATTTTATACTCCGCCTCTGTTTCGAAGTTCAACAGCCAATTTTTTAATTCGGCTCGGGTTAAAACGTGACGCCGCCTCCCAGCACGAGTTGTGAACCATCATCAACTCTCACTTTAACTTGCACGAAGGGTATGGCGCCCCGGCGGCCAAAGCTTGCGCCCATCAACAGATTCAAACCGGTGTCGGTATTACTAAAATCTTCCACAGAAAAATGACTGATGCCCAAACCGCCTCCGAGCCAGAAAATCGTGGTGGAGCGCGAGGGCAGATCATAATGCAGATCGGCATTGATTGTGAACAACGAGCCGCGCTCAACCAAAATATATTCAAAGTTTGGATTGAACATCCAGCCGCGCTGAATTTTGTGAACCAAGTGGGCGCCGACAAAAGGCTCGTCCTGATCCAAATAATAACCGCCGCGCACGCCGAAACGAGTTTGTGCTTCAGCGCTGCCAAAACTCAGCGCGCTCAAAAGGATAAAGGCAAAAAGGGTTATGAGGAATTTGTGCTTCATTGGTTTCTCCTTTTCTGGGTGGGGAATAAAAACACGCCGCGCAAAATTTTACTGAGCGGTCGCGTGCGCAAATTGCTTCTCGAAAATTCGGTCGTGATGAATGCGGAGCAAATCGCCAAGCTGATCCGCATGCGAGACGACGCGTTCGTCCGCGGCTTCGCCGAGCGCGGTTTCGGCGGCGAACGAGCGATCATTGAATTTTCGCAATTCGTAAATGCGAGTGACAAATAAATTGTTGCGGCACGGCAATGAAATAAGCCCAATGAGCCGCTGCACTGACGGGGCTGAAAATTTTTTGCGACCGAACATGAACGTTCTCCTCGATTAGGCCTGGGTACTGGTAAATTCCGCTACGGATTGTTCCCGAGCTTCCCAGCTTTTTGAAAACCGCGACGCCACCGCTCGGGCGATGGCAGGATTGTCGCACAAATCCAAAGCATAGTGATAAGCTTCGAGATAAATCGAAGTGCCGGATTCATCCAGCGACTTGTCCACCTGTTGAGCATTGGATTGAGACTTTTGCCACAGCCGCATTGCTCCTGTACTTGTTTTTCTCATTTCACACTTTCAGCAATTTTAAATTCTCATTCTAAAACCAGCGATAAGGTTTGGCGGCCCGCCGGATGCGCTGATGACGCCAGGGAAAAATTCCCAAATTGGGCGGACCGCCATTGGATTTTGATAAACTTGCCTTTTGTAACGCATCAAGCTTTCATGTCGCATCACGCGTTTTTCTGAATGTAGAATAAGCAAGTGCAATGCCAAAACTCTATCGGCAAAGAATGCGGGCTGGAATGGTATGGTTATTGGGGAGTTAACGCCGTTATTTAAACGGGAACAATAAAACCAGGAATGTGTAGAGTCGGTAAGAATTACTTGTTTAGCTTGATTGTCGCTATATAAAAACTACTTGACGTGCAGAGAAAAATTTTCAAATCTCAAACTCAAAAACTGTTTTGCATCAGAATTTTACGTATATCACAAAATTTTTGTGGGCAGTGTTCGGCGTTGCAATTTCTAAAAGCTGCACTGCTGCCAGGGTGAAAGTTTTTTCATGCTGGCGGCATATTTCTTTCGTTACGAAGTTTTAGTATTTCTTATCCAATTTCACGCCCGCATAATAATGCTGCAGAATCTGCATAAAATTTTGTCCGCGCAGCGCCATGACCGCCGCCCCGGTTTGGCACATACCGACGCCGTGGCCCCAGCCGGCGCCGAGAATTTTAAATTTGGCAAATGAGCCATTGCGATCACGGCCGGATTTTTCAAAGGTGATACAGGCGCTCCACAAGGTTTTTTCGGCGAGCGCTTGCCGGATCGCCAGCTCGCGCGTGATTTCAAACGTTTTTTTGTCGCCAACGACGCGCAAGCGAATCAAACGGCCGGAAGGCCCGCGCTGCAACGGCACGAGATCCTTTAACTCGCCGAAATCTTCGCCGGTGCGCTTGCGAATAAAATTCTGCAATTCCTGGCGCGTGTAATTCAGTTCCCAGCGAAAATATTTTTTGGTGTATTCCAGCGCTGCGGGAATTTCGCCTTGCAATGTATTGCAATACACATTCGGTTTGGTGGTCACCCAACGCAGCAAGGTGTTTTCATCTTGCAGTGAATTTCCCAGCAGATCGGGCTTGCCGTTGCCGTCAAAAATACCGCGCAGATACGGCTGCGGCTGACCGCTCCAGACGTTCTCATTATTCTCCGTGTGGCCGCCGCAAACCCCGGCATAATTCGCTTCGATGATCACGCCGTTCGCTTTCATCACCAGCCCCGCCGTCGCTGTCACGGCTTGGGTGGTTGTGGCTTGTTCGCGATTAATGCCGCTGTAAACCTGGCAATGCACCTCAGCGCAGAGATCAAAGCCGTCCTCAAGATGGCGGGTGCCAACTTTGGCGAAAGTCTCATTGCGCGCCGCCACGGCTTGGGCTTTCAACGCCTCGGCTGGAAATGAATGCGCCATTTCCGAAGGCACCACGCCGCGCACGTATTCTTCGAGCGGCAGAATATTCACAATCGTTAATTTGGAAAAACGATCAATGAAAACTTCAAGACGGCCACGATAGGCGCGGGCTTCCGTGCCTTCCCAATGAAACCCCGAGCCAATCGGCACGTTGGGAATTTCCAGGCGGCTGGTGATGATTTGAAAACCGCTGGGTAATTGGTAGGATTGATTGGTCTCAAGATTTTTCAGCTCCAAAATGCCCGCGGCGTCTTTTTTCACGTCTTCCCATAACTCGGTTTGAACCCGATCGGCAATTTCTTTTTGTCGGGCCAACGCCGCTTCGCGCGTCGCAAATTTCTCGCGTAACGCGACTTTGTAAATCGTCGTCGCATTTTGCGCCACCCACAACCGCGCCAGGTCCGGCCGTTCTTCGATCATACTCGGCAGCAGACCGGCGTCCACCACTTTGTTGAGTTTGGCGCGGGCTTCGTCTTTGTTGCGCGTCGAAGCGGCCAGCAGGCGATATTCAATGCGCGCCGGATCGATTTGTTTGATCGACACCAGCCAGCGCTGCCCCGAAAGGTTGCGCGCGATCATGCGTCCTTTCGGGTGCCGCAGCGAAAAACTTTCCGGCGTTTGCAAGCGCAACTCGCTGATATTTTGCAGCAGGCCAATGCGCACAATCGGGTCATTGCCGACATCGTAACGCGCCACTGGCCCGAGGCAACTTGACAGGAGAAGAAGGCCCGCCGGCAAAATTCGAGCAAAAACTTTTTTAAACATAATTTCTAAATTTCACGGTTAAAAACGGCTTGCAACGAAAATGGAACCGCAACGAAAAAAATTTGCAGTTTTGTTTTCGTTGCGGTTCCCATTTCGTTGCAAAATTAAAGACTTGCCGTTTAGTTTTCGTTGCGGTTCTCATTTCGTTGCAAAATTCAGACAGTTAAAAATTATTTTTAATCACGTTGCCGTCTTTCATCACGAATTTAACCCGCTGCAACTCCGTGATATCAGCCACCGGATTGCCGCTGACGGCGATAATATCGGCGAGCTTGCCGGCTTCCAGACTGCCGATTTTATTTTGCCAGCCCATCAATTCTGCCGCCACCATCGTCGCGGCTTTGATGGCCGCCATTGGCGCCATGCCGTAGCGCACCATCACTTCAAT
>CAYZFF010000075.1:0-14892 GCA_964477305.1 uncultured Cytophagia bacterium | reverse complement strand
ACCAAAAAGATTCCTCGCTGGCGCTCGGAATGACAAAAATCGCTCAGTTTGGGTTTTAAACCCAATTATTTTGCCGCAAAATCATGCTGCCAGATTTTTTGTGGTGCTTTTATTTCGATACTTTTTTGTAATGCACATTCGCCTGGCTGCGCAACTCCTGCGCTTTTTCTTCCGGAGAGGTATCGCTCAAAAAATTGCCGCCGCCGATCTCCGGGCCGGCAAGATACTTCAACAAATTCGGCTTGCGCAGGGGCGGATGAAATTCAATGTGAAAGTGCAAGCCGCTGTAATCTTTTCCGTCTGTCGGAGCTTGATGCAGCGGCATCACGTAGGGAAAAGACAGTTGCCAGAGATTGTCAAACTTGATCAAAACCTGTTGCAGAACTTCGGCAAAATCCCGCAATTCCTCACGCGACAAATCCGCCACACTTTGGTGCGTCTCTTTCGGGGCGACATAAACCTCGTAAGCATATCGAGCAAAATAAGGTATGAACGCAATGGCGGAATCGTTTTCATAAATCAGGCGTCGGCTATCGGCTTTTTCTTCCTTGAGAATATCTTGAAATAACGTCCGCCGATGTTGAGCAAAATATTCCCGCGCGACGCGCGCTTCGGTTTCAATAAACTTGAAAACAAAATTGGTCGCGTAAATCTGGCCATGCGGATGAGGATTCGACACGCCGACGGCTTCGCCTTTGTTCTCGAAGATCAACACGTGATTGATCTCGGAATGGCTGCCCAACTCACGATATTGCTCTTGCCAGACCTTGAGCAAGGTGATGATTTCCGATATCTCAAGCTCGGCCAGCGTAAGATTGTGCTTCGGGCTATAACAGATGACGCGCGCGACGCCGCGAGCCGGGGCGGTTTTATAAACTCCCGTTTCTTTTTTCGCTATTGCCGGCGCCGCCCAACTGACACAAGCATGATCGTTGTCAAAAACAAAAGTTTGTTGATAGTTGGGGTTTTGCGCGCCGTTCACACGTTTATTACCGGGGCAGAGATAACATGTAGAATCATATTCGGGCACGCCGGCTTTGGCGTTTGTTAAAGTTTCCCCGATCCACGGACGATTCTGGCGATGGGCGGCAATAATCACCCATTCTTCGCGCAACGGATGCCATCTCTGTTCCCAAATCACGGTGATCTCCAATTCATCCGGTAAAATAAAGATAAGCTATCAAAATCAGCGCCAATACGATTCCTGAAGCGATCACGTCGCCCTTGCTCCAACTGGCGCGCGAAGCTTCGCGATCTTCGCGCGAAGTCGTCGCGTATGTGAGCCCGTTGATTTTTTCGTATGCCGGTTCTTCCGTCATGTAGCTCACAACCATCATGACGATAACACAGACAACAAAAATGAGCAAACTATAATATTGGAAGAAAATGTTGTTGATGATCCAGAAAAAGGAGCCTTCAGCGTAAGCAAAGTTTTCAATCAGCTTGACCGGCGTATCGACCGCGAGGCGAAAAAGCCCGAGCGCGAAGCCGACGAGCAAAGCCGCGAGACAGCCTTTGGCATTCAATCGTTTGTTGAAGACGCCGAGAAAGAAGACGACAAAGATTGGAGGGGCGAGATAAGCCTGAACGCCTTGAAGATAATCGTAAAGCCCCTTGCCGCCTTGAATCACCGGAATCCAAAGCAGGCCAATGAAGACCATAACGGCTGTCGCCACTCTTCCCATCCACACCAATTGATGCTGAGTGGCTTGCGGCCGGAGCTTGGAATAAAAATCCATTGTAAACAGCGTGGAAGAGGCATTGAAAACGCCGGCGAGCGAGCTCATCAATGCCGCCAACAGGCCCGCCACCACCAGCCCGCGAACGCCGATTGGCATCACATGCGCGACGAGCAAAGGAAAAGCTTTTTGCGCATTGTCGCGCAATAACACGCCTTCGGCGCTGAAGAGTTGCTCGCGCAATGCCGGTATTTTTCCGCTTTGTGCCAGCGCAAAACAGATAAGGCCGGGGATGATGAAAATAAAAACCGGCAGCAGTTTTAAAAAGGCGGCCGTAATCGAGCCGCGCCTGGCTTCGGTTTCATTCGGCGCGCCCAAAGTGCGTTGCACGATATATTGATCGGTGGTCCAATACCAAAGCCCGATGATCGGCGCGCAGAATAACATGCCGAGCCAGGGATAACTGTCGTTGAAGTACCAAGCCATGCGGCCCGCTTCGCGCACGGGCGCCCAGGTGCCTTCGATTCCGGCGGGCACCAGCGGTTTCCAAAGATTAAACATTTCCGGTCCAACAATCGCGCGCAGTTCGCTCCAGCCGCCCAATGCCTTCAGACCAAAGAAGGTGACCATAGCCGAGCCGATGACAAAAATGATCGTCTGCAACGCTTCGGTGTAGGCCACGGCGCGCATGCCGCCGAAGATGGTATAAAGTCCGGTGAGCACAATGACTAAAACAGAGCCCGCCCAAAAACTATTGAGGCCGAGAAAATTGAGGTCCGGCAGTAACACGCTGAAGACGATGCCGCCGGCGAAAATTCCCACGGCGATTTTGGTTAAAACATAAGCGACGAGCGAGATGATCGAGAGCACGGTGCGCGCGGTCGGCGAGAAACGGCGCTCCAAAAATTCCGGCATGGTGAAAACTTTAGAGCGCATATAAAAAGGAACCATCACCCAACCCAACACGAGCAGACACCACGCGTGCAATTCGTAGTGCGCCATCACCACGCCGTCGGTGGCGCCCGTGCCGGCCAAACCCACGAGATGCTCGGAGCCGATATTGGAGGCAAAGATCGAGGCCCCAATCACAAACCAGCCGAGATGGCGATCCGCCAAAAAATAATCCGCGGGCGTATCTTTTCTCTGCTTCATCACCCACCAGGCCAATCCCAGAATCACGCCGAAATACGCCACAATGACGACCCAATCCAGCGTTTGTAGTATCACGTTTGTTTCCTCCTCTCAACTCAACATTCACAGCCTAAAAAATTACAACCGTTTCATCAACCTTTTTGGAAAAGTTTTTTGGAAAATATATAGCTTCTTTGGTGAAAAGCAAGAAATCTGAACAAGAATTATCCTTTAATTGCACGTCACCAATAAAACATCGTCCCATCGGATTTCCGGTTCACCGGCAGGCAGGCGGTTTGATATGGATATTGTTTCGCCTTTTCTTCGTTCAACTCCACGCCAATTCCCGGTGTATCATCGATGCGCATAAATCCGTTTTCAAAGCGATAGTTCGCGGTAAAAACTTCATGAACGATTTCCTGATGCGGCATGTATTCCTGAATGCCGAAATTATTGATTGCCAGGTCGAAATGCAGCGAGGCGGCCAGATTTATCGGCGAGAGATCTGTGGCGCCGTGGAAGCCGGTTTGGATGTGGTAGATCGAAGCAAAGGCCGCTATTTTTTGCAAATGCGTGATACCGCCGCCGTGCACGAGTGGCATGCGAATATAATCGATAAGCTGTTCGGTAATGAGCGTGGTGCAGTCATAAACCGAGTTGAAAACTTCGCCGATCGCAATCGGGGTCGTCGAATGCTGGCGCACGAGCCGCAGCCCTTCCTGCAACTCGGCTGTCACCGGATCTTCGAGCCAGAACAGATGAAACGGCTCCAACTCCTTGGCCAGTCGCGCGGCTTCAATGGGCATGCAGCGATGATGCACATCGTGCAGCAGATGTAACTCTTCACCAAAAACCTCACGAACCTTCGCAAACATTTTCGGCGCGAAATTCAGATACTTTGCGGTATCCCAGCTTTCTTCTTTCGGCAATCCCTTTTGTGCCGGTTCATAAGGTTTGTCGTCTTTTGATACGCCATAAATTTTTTCGAGGCCGGGAATGCCGGACTGCACCCGCACCGCGAGAAATCCATTCTCTACTTTTTTGCCGACATCGTCAATCGTTTGCTCAAGATTTTTGCCGGTGGCATGCGCATAAACCAACACCTGCTCCCGGCTCTTGCCGCCGAGCAGATTATACAACGGCGTGTTCAAAGTCTTGGCTTTGAGGTCCCACAACGCCATATCGATAGCAGAAACGGCAGTCATCGTGACGGCACCGCGTTTCCAATACACTCCTTTGTAGAAATAATGCCAGATGTCCTCGATATGACGTGGATCCCTGCCAATGAGCGCCGGAATGCAATAGGCTTCCAGATAAGTAGCGACAGCTTTTTCACGGCCATTCAGCGTGGCATCGCCCAAGCCGTAAACACCGGCATCTGTAAAAATTTTGAGCGTAACGAAATTTCTGCCGGGACAGCAAACGATAACTTTGGCGTCAGTGATTTTCATTGACTCTTCACTCCTTCCGAGAGAAAAGCAAAATCATTTCAGACAAACTTAGGGCAGAATAATGGCACGGCAAAATGATTAAAAATTATTCTGCCCAATAATCATCCTGTGATTTGGTGGCGGAATCGTTTTGTCTCAAATTCCCGGCGCATACGGAAACTTGAGCTGCATATAATATTCCAACGTTTTACCCGGCTTTTCATACTCCATAGGAATTGGCATTTTTGAGAAGGTTTGAAAATACAGCAGGCAGGCATCTCGCCACCACACGGCTTCTTGTTCTTGAATTTTCAGCAATGTCTGCACGTGGCTAAAGCGCTCGTCGTCAATGCGTCCAATCAGCATTTCCCACGTCTTGCGCATATTTCGGACACTATCAACGCCGTTGTAGTATTTGGAGCACAACTCCTCCCAAAGATTTTTCCCTGATTTCATTTTGTAAGTCCACGGCAAATGATGAAACCAAAGCAGGTATTTCTCCGGACATGATTCGAGATTGTCAAATTTTTCTCTTACCGGAGAGAAGTACTGGCTCACGGCATGGCTTCCAGTGGACGAACGGTTAAAGCCAACGCCCACAGAATCTGCACGGTGATAATAAACCGAAGTCCAATCCGGGCGACCCTGATTGATCCACGGCGCCGGGCCGTAGTGATGGTTCCAGCCCATGAGGTGATGCAAGCCGAGCGGAGTCATGTAACTCACCGCGATTTCGCGTGAGGCTAACATCATCGACTTCACGGGCACAATAAATTTCTCGTCGTTCGTGAAAGTCATTCTCAGCCACTCGTCCGCAATCGTTTCCGAAGTTTGTTGGTGATCCCATGCCAGCCGGCCGAACGCAAACCAGTTCGATTGCGCAAACGGATGACCGCACCAGTTGCGGTCCGTGCCGATGTTGGAAACGCCAGCGATTCCGCTCAGGACGTGATCGTCAAGTGTGCCGTCAATCACTTTTGCTACATGTGAGCCTTCGCCTTTCGTGTACGTGTCAGCGTCCAAAACTTCTTTGAACAGCGGCGCGAGATAAACCAAGTGCGTGGCAAATCCCAGATATTCTTGCGTGATTTGAAACTCCATCATCAGTGGCGTACGAGGCATCGCGCCGAACAGTGGGTGAAATGGCTCACGCGGCTGGAAATCAATCGGCCCGTTTTTTACTTGAATCAGCACATTATTCCAAAACTTACCGTCCAACGGTTTGAACTCGTTATACGCTTGTTTGGCACGATCTTCAGGCACGTTGTTGTCATAAACAAAAGCGCGCCACATCACTCGACCGCCGTGTGGGCCGACGGCTTCGGCCAACATGTTCGCACCATCCACATGCGTGCGGCCATAATTCTGCGGCCCGGGCTGGCCCTCCGAATTGGCTTTCACCAGGAAGCCGCCAAAGTCGGGTATGCAATGATAAATTTCGTCTGCTTTCTCGCGCCACCAGACGCGCACTTGCGCCTCGAGTGGATCAGCAGTTTTTAGTCCGCCAATTTCGGCTGGCGCGCTAAATCTGGCAGTGAGATAAACTTTGATGCCATACGGCCGAAAAACTTCTGCGAGCGCCGCGACTTTTTCCAAATACCTCGCGGTCAATACTTGTGCATTGGCATTAACGTTTGTGAGCACGACGCCATTAATACCGATGGAGGCGTTGGCGCGAGCGTAATCTTTGTAGCGCGGTGAAATATAATCCGGCAGCTTGTGCCAATCCCACAGCGAGGAGCCAGCGTAACCTCGCTCCACGGCTCCGTTGAGATTATCCCAATGATTCAGCAATCGCAATTTAATTTTAGGCGCGCTGAGAATCGACAGCGCGTTGATGTCTTTGTGAGTTTGCAATAATCGCAGAAAGTGAAAAACACCGTAGAGAACACCGAGGTCGGTATTCGCGGCAATCACGGTACATTTTTTTTGATTTGTTGTTGTCGTGAATATGAGAAACCCTTCTGCGCCGATCTCTTGTAGTTGGACTTGAAGACTGAGCGCTGCAATCGTCTCCGAGTTTTTCGGCGTACCTGCGATAAGGGCACCGTGTTTCGTGATTGTGCGCACAAAGGGCAACCGCGCGCCTAACAAACCTGCAAGCCCGTTGTTCAACTCCTCACTCGCTGCTTTGAGAGTTGGCGAATCATCTTTCAGATTAATCTGGGTGAGAGCAGATTTGTATATGCCCAGCTTTTTAGTATCGGTGATGAGATCATATCTGAGCCATAACCGGTAACCATCTTCTGCCTGCAAAAAAGTGTGATAAAACTGAACAAAGGCTACGACAAAGACGCCTACCAAATATTTTTTTTTCATAATATGAACTTTTCTCTTGACTTGGTATTAAAAATTTATTATATTTTGACGCTTTAACATTTGAAACGTTTCAAATATAGCGAATAGCGCGTCGCAAGTCAATAGCTAATTTGAAAAGTTTGTAAATTACCAGTTAAATCATTCCATCCCAGAAAATTATTATCAAACTTGAGTTTTTCTAAAATTTAATTTTTTTACGTTTAATTGAAACGTTTCAAATTATAGAGGAGTTTTTCCAGGAACGGTTAACTCCGCTACTTTCTATCTCCCAGGACAAGGCAGTTTACGAATGCCTTAACAGGTCTTTGCCGATGGCAAGAATTTCTGCAAAATTTGACGGGAGATTGCGTTACGCTTTATCTTTTGTTTTTTGTCCAGCTTAACAAAAACTTAAAGAGTGCAAAAGCGTGACGCAGTCTCCCGTTTTATTTTATGAGCGATCGGTTCAATCTTTTAATACGCAGGGAGAAAAGCAAATGAAGATCAAAGTGTTCATGATGTTTTTCGCGCTGTTTGTAACCGCTTCCACTTTACAAGCAGCACCTTCCGGTAAAATATCCGGCCAGGTAAAAGCGGCTGACTCCGGTGAGCCGCTGCCGGGAGCAAGCGTTTTTCTTAAAGGCACAAAATTAGGCGCTTCTACAGATCTGAATGGTAAATTTGTCATTCCGATCGTAACAGGTGGCCGTTACAAATTAGTGGTTAGATATATCGGTTATCAAAGTAAAACGATTGATATTATTGTTGAAGAAGGCCGGGAGCTTAAAGAAGTGATCGCTTTGGATCCCGAGGCCGTTGCCGGAGAAATGGTCGTCGTTACGGCCCAGGCCGAAGGGCAATTGGGAGCAATTAACCAGCAGCTTGCTTCGGATAAAATCGCCAACATTGTCTCCGAACAAAGAATTCAGGAACTGCCGGATTTCAATGCGGCGCAGGCCATCAGCCGTTTGCCGGGCGTCTCGACCCTCCAAAGCTCGGGTGAAGCAAACAAAGTTGTGATCAGAGGTTTGGCTCCTCAATACAACCAGGTTGCAGTTGAAGGGGTTAAACTTGCTTCTACAGGAAGCACACAGATTGGTGCGACCTCCCAGGGAGGTACTGCCGGGGCCATCAGCAATGATAGAAGCGTAGACATTTCCATGGTCACGCCTTACATGATTAAATCGATCTCGGTCTATAAGTCACTGACGCCAGATTTGAATGCCAATGCGATTGGCGGCGTGGTGAATATGGAGTTGCGGGAAGCGCCCTCGGAATTGCACTATGACGTGTTGTGGCAATCCGGCTATACGGAGAAAAGCAACACCTACGGAAATTATCGCGGCGTGGGGGCCATTAGCAAACGCTTCTTTACCGACAAACTTGGCATCTATTTTCTTGGCAATGCGGAAAAGTACGACCGCGATGCCGACAACATGAATGCCGCGTATTTGATTTCGCAGCACCAAACCGGGCCGAACGGGTATGAGCCGGTCAAGGTCAACACCGTTCAGCTCAATCGCCACTTGGAAACCAGACAACGCTTTGGGGGAAACTTGATCCTTGATTACAAATTGCCCAAAGGTTCCCTTAAAGCCATCAACCTGTTTACCCGCTTGAATTCGGATTTTCAGGATCATCGGACGACCCTGGATTACACCAATAAGAACCTGAATTTCAGCTATCGAAAAGGCGAGAATACAATCGATCTTGCGGTCAATTCTTTGGATTTTAAGTATGATTTGGGATCGCTGCAAATGGATTTGAAGTTTGCCAACACCTTGTCCAGAAACAAGCTGCCCGAAGCGCCCGATATTCAATTCAGCCAGACTGGGTCGATTGTCGGCGCCATCGCGGATAATGTCATTCCGAATAGTTTAACCCAACAGGTTTCTTATCGTGGCGCTGGAGAAATCTTTTCACGCAACTTAAGTCTCTTCAGCTCAAAATATAAGGAAGACAACCAGTCGTACAAAACTAATTTCAAGGTTCCTTTGACCGTGGGCTCGTCTCTTTCAGGCTATTTAAAATTTGGCGGTGAATACCTGCACGAAGACCACGAAAACGACCAGAGCACGCCTTACGTTGATTTATCCTCCTCCGGCGGTGGTTTTCAGCAAGACATGATGAACGCTCTGGCGGCACAGTTTGGTGCGACGCTGGCGCCGAATGGCCGATTTGCGGCGACGAATTTTGCTTCCGGCAACCGCGATCTAACGGCTGCTTTTTTGGGCAACCGCTTTGGGGAGTTTTATTGGGCGGTTGATCCCACCCGCCTGATCGGAATGGCCAATTATTTGAAAAATAATCCCATGTTCTCTGGAAGAGCCACCGGTACGGAGACGGGAGGATGGTTCGACGGGGTATATCAGCAACTTCCCAACGATTATAAATACATTGAAAATTATTATGCCGGCTACTTGATGTCGGAGTTGAATTTCCTCGATTTTATGGTCGTCGGTGGCGCCCGTTATGAAAAAGTCAAATCGAAATATTCCGTCTTTAATATGGTGGATGAGCGCAATCCGGTGACCCAGCACGTTTATCCGGAAACGGCGCGTCCGGAGAATGAATTCTGGTTGCCGATGGCCCAATTAAGATACAAACCGGTTGAATGGGGCGACATTCGCTATGCTTACACGAAAACCCTGGCGCGTCCGGATTATCACCAGCTTTCGCCCCGCCGGAATATGGATTTCAACCTCACCAATGTGTGGGCCGGCAATCCCAATCTTAAACCGGCACAGGCAATCAATCACGATGTGATTGTATCATTTCACAGCAATAAATTGGGCCTCTTTTCCATTGGCGGATTCCACAAGACGGTGAAGGATTTTACCTATTTCACGCAATACCGGCTGCACACGCCTGCAAATACGCTGCCGGGACTCGAAAGCATAGAGTCACTCAGAATCGGCTCAGCTCAAACCGGTTTCATCACACCCAAGGACGGCGCGACGTTGTACACCTACGTGAATAGCCCTTACGATGCAACCGTCAAGGGGTTTGAGTTGGACTTTCAAACCAGTTTCTGGTATTTGCCATTTCCATTAAAGGGCGTGGTGTTCGGGGTCAATTATACCCATATCCAGTCCAAAGCCACGTATCCCTGGAGAGATGACATAACTATTTTTGATCCTGGCCCGCCCCGGCGAACTTACAGCGTCGTGTATGACAGCACTCGGACCGGGCGTTTGATTTTCCAGCCGGATGACATATTGAACTCTTACGTCGGCTTTGACTTCAAGGGTTTTTCCACTCGGGTCTCGTTTGTTTTCCAAGGCAATTCGGTCAGCGGCATTGGCGCTTTTGCCGAGCAGGATGGTTTTAGCCGGGACTATTTCCGTATTGATGCTTCCGCCAAGCAACGGTTGCCGTGGCCTGGAAGTGAAATTTATTTGGACTTCAGCAATCTCAACGGCGAGACCAATACTTCGGCACAGCGCTCGATTGGCGGCTTCACGAACGAGCAGAATTACGGCCTCACCGCCAATCTTGGATTTAGACAGAGATTATAAGCCACATTTTTCCAACGGATTGCAGAACCCATAGAAAAAACTCCCGCTTGCCGGGTTGGGTTTTTCGATGCGCCGGAGAGAAAAGTATATCATGAAAGAATTGAATCCCTTTCAAAAACCAAGGAGGAAAGAGATGAAACATTGTTTTACAATGCTGCTCTTTACGGTAATGTTGTCTGCCTCAATGCCAGCCCAAGCGCAAAAGGTTACCGTGAATGTTCAAAGCGACTTCGGGGTTGGAGAAGGGAGTCTTAACCGCGCCGTTCAAGCCGCAGTGACTGCGGGGACACTCTCCAACACCATTTTTAAACTGGAAGCGTATGGCCTTTACATCCTTACCGGAACGATTGTCGTTCCGGCCGGACAGCATCTTGAGATCGAAGGTCCGGTGCCGGGAAACACTCAGGATACAGCTCCGCCTCAGATCGTGTGGACCGCCAGCGGTGGTGTGACGACGAACTTCAATTTTGAGTGTTTCGGCAACATTACGCTGCGGAACCTTTGGTTGTTGTATGCGAACACCGGCGGCACGCAAGTCGGTTCAAGTTTACAAATACAGAATAATCCGGATCCCAACGTTCAGGAGACTGCCGTCTTCGAAAATGTTATCTTCGACTATGCACCCACTCCCCAGAACGCCGGCGGAGCGGTAACCGTCACTGCCGACCGTTTTAAGGGAACGTTCAAGAATTGCTACTTCCGGAACTGTATCGACACCCACCTGCGGTATTACGGCAGAGCGCTTTCATTCCCGTTTGGCACCACGGGATGGCACCACGATGCTGTTCTCTTTGAAAATTGCACTTTTGCAAATATCGGATATGTTTATATGCAGGAGGCCGGCGAATACGGAGACAATGTTCATTTCAACCATTGTACCTTCCTGAATACCATGATGTTTGCCCTGCAATCCGGATGGTGGTGGAAAGCGTCCGTCACCAACTCCATTTTTGTAAACACCTTCATGTTTGGCGACATCCCCGCTATGGGAGGTGATGATCCGAATGGCGGCACTATGCGCATCGACAGCGTTGCGACTTTTGGATTTACGGTCCCATTTACGGAACAGGATCGCCGTATTCTGTTCGCGTACAATAGTTATTATACTGAGGATTGGCTGAAAGATTGGATGGCAAAAAATCCATACAGTGACACGCTGAAGAACCGAGATGCAGTTCCTCGACCGCAGCCAATGCTGAGTCCGGCAACGCTGGCTTTCTTCGATGCAACGGCGAACGGGCAAAAGCTCTTTCCATATATGAATCGGGGTTTTCTCTATGACAATACCAATCCGAATTTTCTCATTGCCCCAACGAATATAACGGATCTGAAGACTTTTCTCCTTTATAAATGGACAACGAACGCTGATATTAACTGGGCTTTCGATCCCGCGGCGGGCACGAACCAAGTATGGCCGATAAATGAAAATTTATCTTACTTGAACAGCACGTTAAGAACTGCCGGTATGGGTGGATTTCCATTAGGAGACTTGTATCGTTGGTGGCCGTCGAGATATACCGCCTGGAAAGCGCAGGAAGCTGCAGAAAATACGAGAATTTCCACTTGGCTGAATACGGGCAAGGATCCGGTGACCAGTATAAATGAGAAGCCCAACAGCGCTGTCCCCTCAAGCTTCACGCTCAGCCAGAACTATCCGAATCCATTCAATCCAACCACTGAAATTGGATACACGATTCCGCGAACCAGCCACGTGTCGTTGAAAGTGTATAATACGCAGGGGCAGGAAGTCGCCACACTGGTTAATGACACCCAGCAAACCGGAAATTACGTTGTGACTTTTGACGGCGCTGGCTTGGTCAACGGCGTTTATTTTTACCGCTTGCAATCTGGCAATGTTTCAATCATGAAGAAGCTTGTTCTAATGAAATAATGATGATAATAAGCGAAGTCGGGCTTCCGCAGAACGATTCTTTAATTTCCAAAATCCAGCGGCGTCAGTCCGACTTCACCAACTCATTCAACAAATTTACCCGAGGAGGCAAGATGATGAAGGCTTTTCTACGTTTAATTACTCCGGGACTATTCTTATTGTTGTTGGGGTTTAGTCCGTTAGCTGCGCAGGAAGTCGTTTATTCTGGAGGGCCGGCTACTGGCGCGCAGAACCTGCAGGGCCTGGGTTTTTCATGGGCCGATTATAACCAAGATGGAACGCTTGATTTGTTCGTCGAGCCTGATAATTTGATCAGAAATAACAACGGCACTTCCTTTACAAGGATTACGGGCAGCGGCATTGCTTTCAATGTGGCGTTGGTCGGCTCGTTGTGGGCGGATTTTAACGGCGATGGATATCCGGATTTGCTCGTTACACAAGGCGGCGCGACGCCGCGTCTGTATCAGTACAACAGTTCCACCGGTTTGTTTACTGATGTCACGACGACATCCGGCGCCCTCGCCACGATTACATCCGGCTCCAACGGGCAAATGTACGGGCTTGCAGCCGCCGATTATAACAGAGATGGATTTTTAGACATCGCCTGGGCGGGCGCGGCCAACCAGAATGCGACGAGCGGCCGGGTGCGGTTGCTCCGAGGCAGCGCGACCGGCTTTACCAGCGTCGGCGGGGCCTCCGCGGCGCCTGCTCTCGATACGTTGCGTTTTTTTGAAAGCTGGAATCCTCATTTTGTGGATGCCAACAACGACGGCTATATGGATTTATTCCTGCCGAGTTTCCGCAACAGCCTGCTGACCACGGGCACTGGTTGCGTACTTTATCTTAACAACGGAAACGGAACTTTTTCACCGCCAGCCACGGCCGGCGCCGACACCGGACTTGTTATTGGAAGTGTCGTCCGCAAGTACTCCGCCATCGCCTCGGCGTGGAGTGATTTTGATAACGACGGCGTCATGGACTTGGCGCTTTCAGCGCTGGGTGGTGAAGAGCGGGGAAGCGGGTTCCGTTTGTTAAAGGGCAATGGCAACGGCACGTTCACCGAAGTAACCGCCGCCTCAGGAATAACCTATAACAATGGTTGTCGTGCGTTATCGTGGGGTGATTACAATAATGATGGAGCCGCTGATTTGCTGATGAGCCGGGGCTTTAATCCTCCGACGATGTGGCGGAACAACGGCAACGGCACATTTACCGACATCTCGGCGGCCATTAACATACCGGCAGCAGGTTTCAATACCCGTTCGGTTGGGTTTATCGATTATGATGGCGACGGCTTTCTCGATATCTACGGCGTGCCGAATGGCGATGCCGGCGTGTTGCGCAATGGCGGGAACCTCAATAGTTGGATTGCTTTCAAAGCGCAAGGAAGCGGCAATAATGGATTGGGCACTGGCGCGCGCTTTACGGTTTATACAAACGGTGGAACGACGAAACAGATTCGCAACATCGAAGCCGGCGGCTCCGGCGGCGCAACCGGCGGCAACGTTTGGGCGAACTTCGGCCTCGGAGTTGCTGATAAGGTTGACAGCGTCGCAGTGATTTGGCCCAATGGCTCGCGACAAACTTTTACGGGTCTGGCCGTGAATCGGTATTGGACGATCAAACAAGGTTCGGTTGTTCCGAATGTTCCCACGCTGGCAAGCCCTGCCAACGGCGCCGCCAATCAAGCGGGTTCTCTCACCCTCAGTTGGAATGCGACAACCGGCGCGGTCGCCTATCGTGTGCAAGTTTCTTTGGATCAAACCTTCACCGATGCGAAAAAATTGGCGGTGGATAGAACCGTAACCGGTGTTAGCCTCGTCGCGAATCTCGGTCTCGGCAGCACATATTACTGGCGCGTGTCGGCAGCCAACGGTGGATTCGCCAGCGCCTACTCGACGGTAAACAGTTTCTCGACCGTAAATACCGCCGCAGCCCAGGTCGTGAACCTTCTTTCGCCGGCGAATGATGCAGTCAATCAAGCGGCGCTGCTTACACTCATAGTCCGCAGAACCACGGATGCGGCGCAATATCGTTATCAAGTTTCGACGCTTCCGTCGTTCGCCACGTTTACGGTCAATCAATTATCCGTCGATACGACGAACACGGTGCAATTATTCAGCGGCACGAAATACTACTGGCGAGTGCGCGGCGAGAATAGCGTCGGTGTGGCGAATTTTTCAACGGTCAATGCATTTACCATTTTGGCGGCTCCGGCAACGCCCGCGCTGGTGACTCCGGCTGCCGGCGCCCAAAATGTGCGCGCGGATACTTTGAGGCTGATATGGCGCGCGGTGGCGAGAGCAAGCTCTTACAAGCTTGAGCTTTCCAATTCTTCCGCAGGTGGATTGGTTCTCAGAGAGTTTACGACATCAGACACGACGCTTCAGGTCACGGGGCTGCAAAGACTCACGACCTATTTCTGGCGCGTACAAGCGAGCAATATCGGCGGTCCGAGCTTGTTTAGCGGGACGAACTCTTTCATAACACTCATCGCCGCCCCGGCCGCGCCTGCGGCAGTGGCCCCGGCCGCTAATGCCGTGGACGTACCCGTACTGCCAACATTTTCCTGGTCCGAAGTGGTGACGGCGACAAAGTATCGTCTGCAGATTGCATCAGACAACCAGTTCGCCACCGTGGTCCGCGATACAGTGGTTTTCGAAAAGACGACCGTGAAGTTGGTAAGGCCGCTCGCGGGCGAGACCGCATACTTTTGGCGGATCAGTGCGGCGAATATCGGCGGAGAAAGTGCATTTTCTACGGCGAGACTTTTCACCACTGCGGCAACCGTTGGCGTCGAAGAGAAGAAAGAAGCCGCCATCCCAACGGCGTTCTCGCTCTCGCAGAATTATCCGAACCCCTTCAACCCGACAACGACGATTCAGTTCGGCTTGCCGAAAAGCAGCGAAGTCAAGCTGGTCGTTTACGATCTTTCGGGCCGAGTT
>CAYZFF010000074.1:7030-15062 GCA_964477305.1 uncultured Cytophagia bacterium | reverse complement strand
TTGACAATAAGCTTTTGCGCTTCGGGATCGTCCTCGTCGAGCTGTGGTTTACCATATTCCAACACCAGCTCACCGTTAATAAAATGTTTGATCGTCGAATCACCGCGCACTTCAACTTCCATCGTCACCCATTGATCGCCGTGAAAGGTTCTTGAACTCGAGTTCGTGCAATGACGCGTGACCAATTCGCCGTTCATCACCACGTGTGTGCCGGGAGTACACAAATTCCCCGTCGACCGTTCATCTTTGCCATTGCCGCCGAGAAATTGCGCTTCAATCGAAACCGGAAAGCTTTGATCTTTCGCCATGCTCTCGGGCGATTGGCAATGCAGCATCACGCCGCTATTACGAAACGCCCAATCCGGCCCGCCGGGAACTTGGTCGCCGATAAAGCGATATTCCACGCGCAGTCGATAATGCGAGAATTTGTCTTTGTAAAAAAGATGGCCAAATTCGCCGTTGAAATTTTCATACTGATCGTAGGACACTTTGAGTAGCCCAGCTTCAACGCGGAACGTGTTTTTATAGTTGTCGTTCAACTCGTGTCCGGCAATTTTGACTTTCCAACCTTCAAGATTTTTGCCATTAAAGAGACTGACCCAGCGACTCTCTTTGGTCGGAGTGCAAGAGATGAGAAACATAGAAAAGCCGAGCGCGAACGGAACAACTTTCGAATTATTCATAACCGATGCGTCTTTGCGTGTAAATTCGGCAGCATGTTGCAAAACTGGAGTGACAAACTTAAGTTTGTCACTCCAACCATCGCAATTTCATTGTGCCAAAATATCGTCGATCATTTTCAATTCCTCGACAGTAAAAGCAAGATTATTTTGTGCCGCCACGAGTTCTTCGAGTTGGCTTACGCGGCTGGCGCCGATCAATGCCGAGGTGACGTTCGCATGGCGCAGCGTCCACGCCACCGCCAATTGTGCGACCGATTGGCCGCGTTGTTGCGCCAGTATTTTGAATTGACGCACTTTATCGATTTTCGCCTCCGTCACATCTTTGCTGCGCAAAAATCCCGTCGGGCGTCCGGCGCGAGAATCTGCCGGAATTCCGCTCAAATAGCGATCGGTGAGCAGGCCCTGCGCCAGTGGCGAGAACACGATGCAACCAATGCCTTCGTTTTCCAATACCCCGAGCAAAGCCTCTTCGATCCAGCGATTGAACATGTGGTAAACCGGCTGATGAATCAAACATGGTGTGCCGAGTTGACGTAAAATTTGCGCGGCCTGCTTGGTGCGCGGCGCATCGTACGAAGAAATGCCGGCATACAGCGCCTTGCCGCTGCGGACGATTTGATCAAGCGCGCCCAGCGTTTCTTCAAGCGGCGTTTCCGGATCGGGGCGATGATGATAGAAAATATCGACGTATTCCAACCCCATGCGTTTCAGACTTTGATCCAAACTGGCAATGAGATATTTGCGCGAGCCGAAATTGCCATACGGTCCCGGCCACATTTCCCAGCCGGCTTTGGTGGAAATGATCAATTCATCGCGATACGACGCGAGATCGTTTTGCAAAATGCGGCCAAAATTTTCCTCGGCCGATCCGAAAGGCGGGCCGTAATTATTCGCCAAATCAAAATGCGTGATGCCAAGATCGAACGCGCGACGAATCATCGCCCGGCCATTCTCAAAAACATCGACGCCGCCGAAGTTGTGCCAAAGACCCAACGAGATGATAGGCAATTTGATGCCGCTGCGCCCGCAACGGTTGTAGCGCATCGTGTCGTAACGGGAGGAGGCTGGTGAGTACATCAGAAATTCTCCAAGTCATTTGAGACCGCATACAACGAAGAAAAAACATTTCTCACTTAAAACTTCTATTTCGAAAATCGGCGGACGGTGAGTGCGATGGGTAAACCGATGCAAAAGACCAGGATGAGCACGCCCGTCGCAATGGCTGAAAAGGTGTGGGGCGTTTTAAAAGGCACCGCGGAGAGCGGCAACACGACAAAATTCATGAACAGGTAAACTGCGACGCCGTAAATCGGACCACAAACATAAATTTGCTGAACCAACAATTTAAACTTGCGGCTGATCACATAATAAACCGCGGTTGCCATCGTCGCAATGAAAAAATGCAAGCCGAGCCCCAGCGCCGCCGTGGCAGAGCCGCCGGTAAAAGCGTCCGGGCCAAGCAGCCCACTGGCGATGGCTTGCAGGACGCGCATCGGTTTCACACCCTTGAGGCCGCTATTGATAAACGCCGCTATGATATCCAAAGCGCCGGCAATCAAACCGCCCCAGAAGATGGCTCGATAAGCCTTTGCTTTTTCGAGTGGAAATACCGCTGAAGCTGTTTGCATGAAAGTCTCCTTGTCAACAACGGATTTTTATGATTTTGAAAATCAGAAATTCATTGGTTTGTCAAAAAAATTTAATGCAAAATAATTATGACAGTTGGCCAACGCTTGAAATTCACCAAGCCAGAGCATTATGCTGGTGTTGACTGACCTTCGGGAGAATGCGCCTCAACCTTTTTCTTAAGCGTGATGACAATCGTCTCGGCGATGCGATCATGCACGGTTTGTTTATTGGGATGAAAAAAATATTGCAGAAATCCAAAACCCAACTCCAGTGCCGAGGCGCCATAACCCAGCGCCCGCTCGATGGAATGCCACAGCGAAATGTGTTCGTGCACCAGTGAAACCACGCGAATTTTCAGCAGCCGTTTTCCCGGGGTCTGGCCGCGGCCCCAATATGAAAACAGGCCGAAATAAAGCACGATAAAACCCAGGCTGTACCAGTTGGTAAAATTAAATTTGAAATTGTAATTGGCATTCGGATCAAGCAGGCCAAAATAGTAAAGAAGCTTTGCGCCATAAATCGCCATCAAGGTAAACACGGTAAAGGCAGCGATGAGGTCAATGCTAAAAGCGGCAGCGCGTGCCCAAAATGAAGCCAATGGCATGCCCTTGAGTTGATCAAGCCGGCTCAATTGCTGCGGCTCGTAGGTTTGTGCATTTTTCATGGGTTGGTAACGGCCTCATCAGTGATCGCTAAGCCCGCATCAATAATCTCGAACACTTCGCGCAATTGGGCTTCCGTCGTACATAACGGCGGGTTGGTGTGAAGCAGATTGCGCCAGGTGAAGGCATAGACGCCTTGCTCTTTCAGAAACGCGCCGAGCTTGGCCATCTCCGGGCTGGCGCCGGCGTAAGGCGCCAGCGGCTCTTTGGTCTGACGGTTTTTCACCAACTCCAGCGCGCCGAATAATCCGATGTTGCGCCCCTCACCGACAGAGGGATGTTTCACTTGCAAATCCTGCATCAAGCCCGCCATCACTTTGCCCATGCGCTTGGAGTTGCCGACCAGATCATCTTCTTTGAGCACGCGCAAATTGGCGACCGCCGCGGCGAGACTCATCGGGTGCGCGCTGTAAGTCAGGCCGCCGTAAAAAACATTTTTGCGAAAGTAATCGGAAATTTTTTCGCTGATCGCGACGGCGCCCAACGGCATGTAGGCCGAAGTCAAACCTTTGGCCAGCGTGATCATATCGGGCACGACGTTCCAATGATCCACCGCGAACCACGCGCCGGTGCGGCCCAGCCCGGCCATCACCTCGTCGCAAATCAGCAGAATACCGTGTTGATTGCAGATTTCGCGCAAGCCTTGCAAATAGCCGTCGGGCGGGATGATGATGCCGTTAGTGCCCGTCACGGTTTCGATAAAAATCGCGGCCACCGTGTGCGGGCCTTCATACATCAACGTCTCTTCAATTTGGTCGAGGCATTTGCGCGCGAAAATTTCGTCGCTATCGCCGGCCTTGTAAAACGGAGAGCGATACTTGTACGGATCAAACGTGCGAATGACGCCGGAGATGCCCGGCTCGTTGGCCCAGCGGCGTTGATCACCGGTCAGCGTGATCGCGCCCGCGGTGGCGCCGTGATAGGAACGGTAGCGCACCAGAATTTTCTGCCGCCCGGTAAAAGCGCGCGCCATTTTGATGGCGCTTTCATTGGCCTCCGCGCCGCCGAGCGTGAAGAAAAATTTCTTGAGATCGCCCGGCGTCAACACGGCCAACTCACGCCCGATCTCGGCGCGAACGCGCGAGGCCATGCTCGGTCCGGCGTAGGTTAGTTCTTCGGCCTGTCGTTTGATGGCGTCAATAACGCGCGCGTCGCCGTGGCCGATATTGACACACATCAATTGCGAATTGAGATCAAAATAGCGCTTACCGGTTGCATCCCAAAAGTACACGCCTTTGGCACGCGCCATCGGAATGGGATTCACCGCATCCTGCGCCGACCAGGAAAAAAACGAGTGCGCTTTGGTCAGCGCGACCATCTCTTCGGCGGACATGGGATTGATAATAGGGTCGGTCATGATTGTTAACGCACTTGAATTTTGAAAATCTTTAACTGTTTGTGAACGCGAATTAACGCAGATACAGTAAAGGGTAAAAATCCGCGAAAACCCGTGTGATCAGCGTCATCCGTGTTCAAAGGCTTTTGCTTTGACGCTGTCTCGCTTGCCGGGTTTCGGTTTTTAATCGATTCATTTTTTGATATCGCCCTTGAGCATAAATCCACAAACTTTCATGCCGGCTTTGATCAATGCCGCTCGAGAAGCTTGGTTTTGGATACTGCAGCGCGCTGCCGGCACACGTCCCGCCAAATAACATACCTTTTTCAATTCCTGCAAGATAAAACTACCGAATCCTTTTCTGCGAAAACTCTCTTTCACTTCCATATATAAATCTGCAAACGGCTTGTTGTAATGCAGCATGAATCCGCCGGTGGCGATAATTTCTCCAGCCAATTCCAAAACATATTCGCCAACCGGTTCGATTTGATGCGTAAAGATAGAATCGTCAGTTCTTCTGGCGCGAAAATTCACTTCGGAAATCGTGTGCGCTGTCGTCACGTGATCATCAAATAACACAACATTGGCATTGATGTTATGCGAAAAATCATACAACAGCGAAGTGAGCCGCACGTCATTGCTCTGGCATTCGATCAGCCGTGCGCCCGAAACCGCGATCAACTCATGAAAGATGGAACTGGAAAATTTTCTAAACGGCGGAATCAAATAAAATTCAAAAATGGTGTCGCGGTCAGCAACGTCATCTCCTTTAATCGAACCGTAACCAATCTGCACCTCGCCATTCGTCAGGAGATAGGAGTCCGTCCAGCCGCGCTCATGACAGGCATTATATCTAACCTGACAATTGGCTTCTTGAAGAAATAACTCGCGCAGCGGTTGTATCGCTTCCAGTTTTATTTTGGCAGCTTTAAATTGCATTTTTCGATATAAGCGTAACTTTGTTTCGTGTACGTGTTGCAAAAGATCACGTTGTTCGAGCCAACGCACAACTCGCGCTTTTTTGCTGCCGCCCCAATCAGTACAATAGACATTCAAACCGGCTCATAATAATCAAATTTACGGGCATTGTCAATGCCTTTTTCCATTTGCCGGCTTGGTGTTCTGCGGAAATTTTCCGCATTTCCCCACTCATTCCGCGCTTTCAATTTCCGAATTTTATTTGCACCGTATTCTAACTGTTTGATTAAACAAGCTTCTTGCTTCCGGCATTGCTTTTGCTTTTATCGCGATGCACAAGCAGACATTCACCTCCAGGCAGAATATGGAACTGCCATTCTGTGAGAATCTTTTTTCATTCCAAAGCGATTCGTGGCTTGTCAAAAGGCTTCCTGCGGAATGACAGCAATTATAAAGAGTTCTTGGACAAATCAACAATTATATTATCATCAAAGTGAGGAAAATTATGAAACGCTTAAGCTCCATCCTGTTAGCAACTCTCGCCATGCTGTTCTCGTATGCCTCGGGGTGGGCACAAGGCCGCTCGACCGGCATCGGCTTGCGCGGCACGTACTGGAACATGAACAACGGCCCGGCGCATGTCATCGTGGCGAATCACGACGATTTCAGCGCGGTCGACGTGGGCAACGGCGGCGGCTGGATTTTTCTGTTCTCGCGTATTGACGAGCAAACTTTTTTTGAATTTAGTCTGGGCGCGGTCGGCAGCGTGGAAACCCTCTCGCATGATGGTTTTCACGACGATGTCAATGTCACCGCGGTGACGCCGGTGCTACTTGGTTTTCGGCATAATTTGTTTTCAATGCGCAGCCAGAGCGCTTTACAACCCTATATCGCCTATGGAGCGGGGCCGTATTGGCTGCATGATATCAAAGTCCGCGAAGATTATTATGGAGACGAAGCCGTGGTCAAATCCAAACTCAAGCCCGGCGCGTATGCCGGCGGCGGCATGAATTTCATGGCGGCAAGCTGGTTCGGTTTGAATTTTGACGTCAAATATCATTTCATCGATTTCAACGTCAATCACGATCTCAGCGGTTTCGAGTACGGCCTGGGGTTCTGTTTTATGTGGGGACGGTATCGAAGGTAGAAAACTGAAGATTGAAGATCGAGAATCGAAAATGTCATTCCGTAGGAATCTTGTTTGTTGTTAGCAAATTGCCATTCCGACGAATGACAATGTGAGGACGCATGAATCGCTGCTTAAAAATCATTATCCTTTTATTCACCGGGTTGCTTTCGAATGCAATCGCGCAAGGCGTTTCGCGTTCATCCGGCATTGGCCTGCGGGTGAGCTATTGGAACATCACCGGCCAGCCGACGCGATTCAATATCTCAAATGGCGCAACCAGCGCCGTTTACGATTTCTCCGGGCTTGGCTCATCGCTGTATTTTTTTTCGCGCGTGCAGCAGAGCAATTGGTTTTTCGAGTTCAGCCTCGGCGCGATGGCGCGCGTGCACGGCGAAGAAAAAATCGGCATGGAAGATCATGTCGAAGTCTCGGCGGTTATTCCATTTCTTCTGGGATGGCGTTACGATGTGTTATCGAATCGGCACGCCAATTCTTTTCAACCTTATCTCGCCGGCGGCGTTGGCCCTTATTGGTCGACAGCGTTCCGCGTGCAAAATCAAGTTACCGGGGAAACCGTCAATGGCCAAGCGGATTTGCAGATGGGCGGCTATGCCGGCGGCGGCGCCAATTTTGTGCCGATCAGTTGGATCGCCATCAATTTTGACTTGCGCTATCACTTTGTCGATTTTCAGCGCCAGCGCGAGCCGAGCGGATTTGAGTTTGCGCTGGGTCTGAGCTTCATGTGGGGGCGCAAACGCGAGATTTTCCAGATCAAAGAAACGAAGGTGGTGGTGCGCGATATTTATCCGGCGTATTATCAGTTCTATAACACTTATCCAATTGCGCTGGTCACCGTGAAAAATCTGGCGGGCCACCCCATCGAAATCAACGTTCGCAGTTATGTGAAGGGTTATTCGGTGCGATCAAAAGACAGCGGCTTTATCAAACTCAATCGCAATGAAACCAAAGACATTCCGGTGACCGCGATTTTCGGCTCCAATCTGCGTGACACTTCACGCCGCACGCCGGCGGTGATCGACCTGGAAGTGGAAGCGCGCGCCGGCAGCACGCATCGCAAAGAAGCCAGCGCCGAAATTATGGTGCATAATCGCAATGCGTGGAATGGTGAAATCGACAAGCTCGGCTTTTTTGTGACCTCGGATGATGAAAAGGTTTTGCAGGTGAGCCAGAAAATTATCCGCGCGCAAAAATCTGCAGATTCGGCCGCAGCAGGAAATCTGCCGGCAGCAAAGGCCATTTTTGAAGAGCTTGGTAAAATGGGCCTGGAATATCAGCGCGATCCCAATATTCCTTTTTATAAAGACGATCGCGTGCAATTTGCGACGGAAACCCTCAATCTCCGTCACGGCGATTGCGATGATCTCGTGGTGTTGTATGCGTCGTTGCTGGAGAGCGCCGGTATCAACACGGCCTTCGTCGAAGTCACCGACCCGCAAAAAGATCTGGCGCATTTGTTCCTGCTGTTTGATGCCGGACTAATCGCGAGCGAAGGCAACTTGATCAGCAGCAACGAGAAGCGTTACGTGATTCGCGAAGATACTCGCGGTAAAAAGACTGTTTGGATCCCAATTGAGACCACGCTGATTAGCCGGGGCTTTGAAGAAGCCTGGAAAACCGGCGCGCTGGAATATTTGCAGGATGGCATTGTGCGCCA
>CAYZFF010000074.1:3837-6930 GCA_964477305.1 uncultured Cytophagia bacterium | reverse complement strand
ATAAAGAGCAATTTAGGAGTTTGCAATCATGTTAAAACGAGTTCAATGGTTGATTTTCCTATTAGCCTATATTTCTCAAAGCGCCTTCGCCGCCTCGACGATAAAAATTATCAGCGTTTCCGGTGAAGTCAAAATCCGGCGTGGCGTCGAGGAGAATTGGCAGCGTGCTGCCGCCGGCATGTTGCTCGAAGCGGTTGACACCATTTTGACCGGTGAAGCCGCGACCGTGACGTTGGAAATGCAAGACGGCGCCACGTTCCGGCTGGGCAGTTTTGCCATTTTAGACATTGCCGATCTGCGCAAAATAACCGAGCGCGAGATGTTCCTTTATTTGATGTCGCAAAAAGTGAATCAAATTCCCGAGCGCCCGGAGAAAGCGAAATTGCGCGTCGGCAATGTGAGCGTCATTCATGGCGCTTCCCAAGCCGAAACCGCGTCCAATAAATCCGCTGCGAATACAACACCAAATTGGAAACCGGAATCCAATGGCGCGCAGGCTTTGTACGAGCAAGGCTATTATCCCAACGCGATTCTCAAGTTGCACAAAGTACTGGCAAAATACCCCGGTCTCGAAGAATGCGGTGAGGTGCATTTTAATCTTGGCCAAGCCTTCGAAGCGCTGCACAAGCCTGGACAGGCGATTGAGGCGTACAAAACCGTGCTTGAACGGCTCTGCGATAATGACGCATCCAAACAGCGCGCCGAAGAGGCTCGCCGCGCGATTGCACGCTTGAAATAATCGCCAGGCAACTCTGATCACCGATCTGAAATTCTGGTGTTAGCGCCTCATTGCCTAAATTTATCAGCATGTCATGGTTCGACTCCGCTCACCATGACAAATCAATGTATCATTGCTCAGGAAAGAAAACTCCCATGAAAAATATTCGCTCACTCAAAAACGCCGCTTTATTCTTTGCCCTCATCTTAATGAGCCTCGTCGCGCTCACCGCTTGCGATGTTCGCGTCATTGATTCCGACGATAACGTCGCCAATACCAACTTTTCTGCCGTTGAAACTTTTGCTTTTGAAATCACCGTTAAAAATCAAACGCGCCTTAATTTGGCTGCGATTAATGGCCCGGTTGACGTAATTGGCGTGGCGGGCGCCACCACCGCAAAAATCTTCGGTGAACGCCGCGTCGAATCCGAAAGTGAAGCCGACGCGCAAGCGCATCTCAAAGAACTGGAAGTGCGCGTCACTGATCGTCAAGACGAGATTGCGGTGAATACGATCCAGCCCGATAACTCGCACGGGCGCAATTACAAAGTGGTTTATCATCTGCGGCTGCCGAACACGTGGAAATTTGCCGTCGATCATGTGAACGGCATCGTGACGATTGACTCATTGAGAAACGACGTGTCGCTGAAGGTCACCAATGGCAGCGTACAACTGCGTGAAGTATTCGGCAGTGTCAACGCCGAATTGGTGAATGGCCAATTGACGGGCAAGCTGTGGTTGCCCGTGCAAGGCACCTGTAAAATGGCAACGGTGAACGGCCAAATTTTATTGACGATACCAACCTCAACGACCGCAGAATTTTCCGCGGCGGTGACGAATGGCGATATCAATCTTTCTAATTTGTCTCTCAACAATTCCGTGAGCACACCCAAATCCTTGCGCGGCAAGCTGGGCAACGGGCAGGGCACGATCTCGCTCTCGACGGTGAATGGCAATATCAGCGTCAGCGGCTTTTAAGCGAAAATTTACTCGATGAGCAGCGCCCGGGCGCAGATGGAGCGCTTTGCCTCCAATAACGTCCGGGCTTTTCATTTATAGCCGGCAATGATTTTCAATTTGCAAATCGACGGAAAACTGTGTATCTTAAGCTTGTTGCTGGCATCTTGCTGCTCGTTATTTAATTTCTGCGCAACTACCGGTACCCAGCAACGAGTAACCAATAACCAGACATGCTCATTTGCCGCGTGGTCGGAGACGTCGTTTCCACCATTAAAAATCAACATCTCAAAGGCCACAAGCTTTTGCTCGTGCAACCGGTCGATTTGGACGGTGTGACGCCGAAAGGCGAGACGATGATTGCGCTCGACAAAGTTGACGCCGGCCCGCAAGATTTGGTGCTGGTGAATCGCGAAGGCGGCTCGGCGCGCTTGTTGTTGGGCGATCCGAAAATTCCGGTGCAAGCCGTGATCGTTGGCGTTGTCGACGATCTTGACGTTCCGGCTTAATTCAACCGGCTTCGTAGCGATGGTGTCGTCGTAAAGTTTTATTGGGTTTTGTAAAACGCGATAAGTCGAAAATGAATTTAGACGAACGCATCAACCGGATGATTGCCGCGGAACGCGGCCACAAGCATCATGCGCCCAAGTGCAACTGGTGCTGGGTCTGCCCCGATTGCAAAACGGAAGTGGTGTCACACATCGTCCGCAACGGCGCGGCACGCGTCGGCGCCAATCCCGGCATCGGCCCGTTGCTTGGCGACGTGGCAAAAACCATCGACCACACTTTGCTCAAAGCCGAAGCGACGCAGATGCAAGTGGAACAGCTTTGCCAGGAAGCGGCGGAATACAGCTTCGCCAGCGTTTGTATAAACCCAACTTGGGTGCCACTCAGCTACAAGCTTTTGCGTGGCACCGACGTGATGGTTTGTACGGTGATTGGTTTCCCGCTCGGCGCGACGACGACGGAAACCAAAACGTTTGAGGCCCGGCAAGCGGTTGATTGCGGCGCCGCGGAAATCGATATGGTGATCAACATCGGCCGCCTCAAATCCAGTGATTACGATGCGGTCGAACATGACATTTATCATGTGGTGCGGGCCTCGGCCCCGGCACAGGTCAAAGTCATCATCGAAACTTGTTTTTTAACCGACGATGAGAAAATCAAAGCCTGCGTGCTGGCGCAGGAGGCCGGTGCGCATTTCGTGAAAACCTCCACCGGTTTTGGCTCCGGCGGCGCGAAGATCGAAGATATCGCGCTCATGCGCCGCATCGTCGGCGAATACATGGGGGTCAAAGCCTCCGGCGGCATTCGCGAATATGAAACCGCGGCGCAAATGATCGAAGCCGGCGCTTCGCGCATCGGCGCCTCGGCGAGCATCGCGATTGTAGAAAAAAAGAAGGCGGCGTAAGAAACAGG
>CAYZFF010000074.1:0-3737 GCA_964477305.1 uncultured Cytophagia bacterium | reverse complement strand
CCTTCCGAAAAAAATGCACTGAAATTCTCGGCAAGCGTTCCGGCGCGATTCTGGTGATGAATCCGCGCAATGGGCTGGTATTGGCTTTGGTTAATGAAAAACTCGGCGTCCAAAATTCGACGCGCCCCGGCTCAACGTTTAAAATTGTGACGGCGCTGGCGTTGCTGCAAAATGGGCTGATTCAGCCCAACGAACAGTTTATTTGCAACGGGCAGATCGAGAGTCGCGGCAAGATATATCGCTGTTGGCGGCGGGAAGGGCACGGCAAACAAAATCTTTTTCAAGCGTTGGCCAATTCCTGCAATGTTTATTTTTTTCAGGCCGGCGAGAGACTCGCGACCGAGCAGCTCAATGTCACGGCGCGCCAACTTCATCTCGGAAAATGTACAGGTATCAATCTCGCCAATGAAGATTGTGGCGAGCTTCCAGATTGGGTTTCCGGCGACGAACGGCTCAATTTTATCGTCGGACAGGCGCGCGCGTTGGCGGTGACGCCGTTGCAAATGCTGACAATGATTTCCGTTGTTGCGAATGGCGGATTATTTTATCAGCCGTTTTATCCCAACTCGCCGCAAGAATTCGCCTCGTTTCAGCCTGCATTGAAAGAAAGCATTCACTTCGGCGATGAATTGCGGATTGTTAAAGAAGGTTTGCGGCAAAGTGCAGCGTATGGCACGAGCGCTGCGGCAAAATTATCCGAGTTGACGATGGCAGGCAAAACCGGTACTTCGTCAGAATATTTTGGCAACAAAACCGCCGGCTGGTTTGTTGGCTTTGCGCCGTTTGAAAAGCCGGAGGTTGCTGTCGTGGTTTTTTTAGAAAACGGCCGCGGGGCATTGGATGCCGCGCCGATGGCGGGTGAGGTGTTTAGGAGTTACTGGGGCTGGGATTGAATCTGTCCTTATTTTGCCAAAAGCCTCTCGAATTTCCTTCGCAAGAATATTGTCGACTTGTTTTCCGTTGGCAATCCATCCTTTATTGACCTTCTTAAAATTGCAAAAAGTTCAGGGCCAAAATCTTACTTTTAAGAAGCTTGATTAAAAGGAGCCTGCTGCCATCAGTTAAGTTACTGATAAACAAACGGTAAAAATAAATTGGGGCGGCATGGGGTTTGCGCTGACCTTCTGCAAATTCAGCGCTGAT
This sequence comes from uncultured Cytophagia bacterium, assembly GCA_964477305.1. Classification (GTDB taxonomy): domain Bacteria; phylum Zhuqueibacterota; class Zhuqueibacteria; order Zhuqueibacterales; family Zhuqueibacteraceae; genus Zhuqueibacter. The sequence goes on along the minus strand of CAYZFF010000074.1, from coordinate 2,594 downwards.
CTGGTTGTGTATCCTCACAGAGGGCGGAGAAATGAGCTTTGCGCTTTGGGAAAAAATTTTGTTGGCCATCCTTATTATTGGGACGATCACGATTTTTATCAGGGAACTTGCCAAAAAGATTGCGCTTATCAAAGCCGGCAACCCGGATCGCGTTCGCACCGACCGGCTGGACGAACGCGGGTTGCGCGTGCTGAAGGAAGTTTTGCTACAATCGCGCGTGATCGGCGGCCGGCCGATTGTCGGCGTCATGCACACGGCGGTGTTCTTCGGCTTTGTTCTGTTTAGCTTCGAAACGATTGACCACTTTCTCCACGGCTTCGACCTTCCTTTTCTGGCGCCGCTGTTGGGAACGGCTTTGCCAGTTTATAAAAACCTGCTCGCCGTCTTCGCCGTGTTGGTGAGTCTCGCGATCATCAGCCTGGCGTTCCGCCGTTTTGTGTTGGTGAAAATTTCTCCCGATCCCAAATCTTACAGTTCCGGCTTCGTGGCGTTGCTCATTCTGCTCTTGATGCTGACCTATCTCAACGGCATGCAAGCACAGCCCTTTTTGGCAAAAGCCAATTGGTGGCTCCATGCGGGTATCATCATTCTCTTTCCCCATCTCATTTTGCGCAGCAAGCATTTTCATATTGTGCTGGCGCCGGTTAATATTTTCTTCCGCACGCACCGGCTTGGCGATTATTTGCCGCTCAATCTCGACATGGAAGCGCTCGCGGCGACGGACGAGATGACGCTCGGTTTGGAAAAGCTGGCCGCGGTGCCGTGGAAAATGCGCATGGATTTTCTGAGTTGTGTGGAATGCCGGCGTTGCACCGACAACTGCCCGGCAAATATCTGCGGACAGGAACTTGATCCGCGCGGCTTCATTCTCGATGGACGCCAAGCGCTTATTGCGCAGGGTGCCGACGCTGCTGTCATCGGCAATATTATTTCCGAAACCGCGTTGGGCCAGTGCACGAGTTGCGGCGCATGTGAAAACATTTGTCCCGTCGGCATCGAGCATTTGCAATTGTTGCTTGGCGCCAAACGCGCGCAGGCCCTGGCCATTGGGAAGGGCATGGTGGCGACAGATTTTCTGCAAACCGTCGAACGCTACGGCAATCCTTTTTCCGCGGCCAACGAGGTGCGCGCGAAACTGCTTGATGATTTGCAAATTCCCATTTTCGTCAAGCATAAAACCGAGTGGCTCTTGTGGCTCGGCTGCGTCTGGAGCTATAATCATGACGCCCGCAACGCGGTGACGGCGATGATCCAGGTGTTAAAAAATGCGAGGGTCGATTTCGGCGTCTTGGCAGACGAGGTGTGCTGCGGCCACCATTCACGGCGTCAAGGCGAAGAGATGCAATTTCAAACATTGGCGCAGCAAAACCTAAAAACGTTCCGCGAACAAGGCGTAAAAAAAATTCTGACGCCCTGTCCACATTGCCTCCATACGATGCGGCGGGAATATCCCATGCTGAACAATGCTTTGGGGCCGCAGGTGACGCATCATTCCGAGTTTCTCACCGGTTTAATTGCGCGCGGCGCGATTCGTCTCAACGGCACGAATGGCGCGAATAAAATGTTGACGTATCACGATCCCTGCTACCTTGGGCGTTACGAGGAGATTTTTGAGGCGCCCCGCGCCGTACTGGCCGAAGCCGGTTACAAACTGCACGAGTTGCCGCGCCACCGCGACCGCGCGCTGTGCTGTGGCGGCGGCAGTGCGGGCTTTGTGCGCGAACAAAAAGTTAACCGTCGTGTTGATCAGGAGCGCAAGGCTGAGATCGCGGCCTCCGGCGTTAAATTGCTGGTCACCGCTTGCCCGGAATGTAAAATGATGCTGAATGCCGCTGTTGACGAAACCAAAGATTTGGCCGAAGTCGTGGCCGAGGCCATGCAAATTGTAGGCAACTCCCAATCGCAACGACAAACCGAGGTGGAGAAGGAGGTTGATATGAGCAATCAAACCGTGACCTCCACGGACGCGGCGGCGCGAATTAAAGAATATTTTCTCGCGCATCCGGCGGAAGAATTACACCTGCTGGGGATTGTCCAGAAAGCGCATGTTGGCGGCAATCTCACGGAGCTTGAACGTGCCGCCGATCTGTTGGTAAAAAACGGCGATCTGGTCATGACGGCTCGCAACGGCGCGCGCTATTATCGATTCGCGTCGAAGCCGGCGTCGTAAAATTTTATAATAGGACACGTATGCCGTTAAAGGAAGAAATTTGGTATTGTTCGCATTGCGGACACGAAGTCAATCCCAGCGACGAATTTTGTTTCGCCTGCGAATCTGTTTTTGCCGGAACGGCAATGGCTGCCCGCAGCCATCTTGCCAATAGACGCGAAGAGAATGGCGCTGCAATGAATCGGCCCGAGCCTCGAGCGCGGACCTCAGGTTTCGTTGAATAAAATTCGCCACAAAATAAAAATGGCTCCAGCGAGGAGCCATTTTGTTTGGTGCCGGGAGCGGGACTTGAACCCGCAAGGGATTGCTCCCACTGGATTTTGAGTCCAGCGCGTATACCAGTTTCACCATCCCGGCTTAAATATTTAGAGTGTTAAAATATAAGAAAATCCATTTTGAGAGTCAAGTTCCAAATTAAAAAGAA
>CAYZFF010000073.1:0-15179 GCA_964477305.1 uncultured Cytophagia bacterium | reverse complement strand
GGCTTCGCTCCTCGCCGTACCGCAACGATTTCAGCCATAATGCTCAACGCAATTTCAGCGGGGGTGCGCGCCTCGATATCAAGGCCAATCGGCGCGTGCAAGCACGCCAATTGTTGCTCGGTCAAACCGTCCGCTTTGAGACGCTGCAAACGCTTCTCGTGCGTCTTGCGGCTGCCGAGCACGCCGAGATAGGCCGGTGTAAATTGCAACGCATATTTTATTGCTGGATCATCGAATTTGGGGTCGTGCGTGAGAACGGCAAGACAAGTGCTCGCATCAATACCAATCTCGGCGAGCGCTTCTTCCGGCCAACGCTGAATCAACCCATCAACATCGGGAAAACGCTCCGCGGTTGCAAATGCTTGGCGCGGGTCGACGAGAATGACTTTGTAGCCCAGCTCTTGCGCGAACGTCACGAGTGGAATGGCCACATGCACCGCGCCGACAATAATGAGTTTCGGCGGCGGAAAGTATGATTCGAGAAAAATCTCTCTCGTCCCCTCCTTGATCGTTTTGCTGTTTTCCTGGCCGAAAAGCGCGGCGGCCTCTGCCTGCACACACGCGACGAATGCGGCGTCGGTGTGATCACCGTGAATGCTGCCATCGCGCTGCAGGAGCAGATGCCGGCCGACTTCGTGTTCTGCGCCGCGAATGATCGTCGCGAGAATAACCGGCTCGCCGGTTGCAATCGCCGTTGTCAGCCGATCAAAAATATTTGTCTTCATTTTTAATATCCAGAATCAAGGCTCAAGAATCCAGTTTCTCCACAAACACTTCAATGGTTCCGCCGCAAGCGAGTCCGACTTCCCACGCTTGCTCGTTGGAAACGCCGAAGGAGAGTAGTTTCGGCGCGCCGCTTTTGATAACTTGCAAGGCTTCTGCAATCACGGCAGTTTCCACACAGCCGCCGCTCACGGAGCCAACCATCTCGCCGGCGGCATTGACAGCCATTTTGGCGCCTGCCGGCCGCGGTGACGAGCCCCACGTTTTTACAACCGTGGCCAGCGCGATCGCCTCGCCGCGCGCGCGCCAGCTTTGCAGGCCGGGAATTAAATCTTGCATGATATTCTCCATCGTCAAACAATGTGAAATTTTAAATTTGCACTATTGATTAAATCCCGTTCTCAGATCGCGAACCGCGAATGAGCGCGAATCGACGCGAATAAAATTAGCGCACATTCGCGTTAATTGGCGGTTTCAGGAACTCTTCTTTTTATTTTGCTGGTCAGCCTCGATGGCGTTAGAAACCGTAACCCCGTTGTACCATTTCGTTTGGGCGGCGGCGACTTCGATCACGAAAGTAACGGCCTCGGCTTCGGCGAGTTTCACCGTTAAATAGCCATGCTCAAACGAGGCGGCGCCGACATCGATAACGGATGCTCGCGCATTGTTGGCCTGAGGAATCGAGAATTGAACAGCCGCTGAGGTCGCGAGTTTTGCAGTACCGGCTTGATGGTAAAGTGGTTGCACGGCGAGTTGATAATTTTGAATGGCCTGGTTGCCTTTGTTTTCGAGCTTGAGGTTCAACCAGTGCAGGTTGCCGCTGTGATCGGGCAGAGGAATTTTCCCGCTGGTGGGCGTGATTTCTAATTTCGCCGCATTTTCGCGTTGTTTAAAAAATTTAAGCCAAACCAGCCACAGGCCGACGATGGTGCCGCTGATCGTGACCAAATTGGAAATGAAACTCCACGTTTTTTCTGTGTTCTGCGCCCACGCGTTGAGGCTTTGGGCGGCATAAATCACCCCAATTAGCGCCGCCAGCGTGAGGCCGATGACGACCGGCGTTCCAAAGTTGAGCGCCTTCTTTTCAAATTCAAGTTGCGTCGTGGGCACCTCGGCCTGCGGTTGAAAAGGCGAAAAATTTTGCAAGAGGGTTCTCCGGAATTTTGAGTTGCTTTGCGTTAATGGTTTCCATTATACATCTTTTACCGGGAAAATGCAAGCTTACCGTTTAAAAATACCAGCATAAAAAATACCAGCACTTTGAAATTGACATTATCCAAAGAACATGTTAGTTTGAGATGGAGCCCGGCGATTTCATGGCTGGAAACGCAAACACAAATTTCTATGCGCGAGGAAGCGTCATGAACAAAAAGTTTATTCGTCTTACATTCTTATTGCTGCTGGGAATACCTGCTGTGCAGGCACAGAACCAGGCGCCGCAACATGCCAAACGCGCGGATCAGCTCGTCATCACCAACGCAACCGTGATTGACGGAATCGGCACGCCGGCGGAAGGGCCGGTCGATATCGTCATCAAACAAAACCGCATTGTGAGCTTCAATCGCCCGCGGCGCGATGCCGCTTATTTAAAAAACGCGGCGGTGATTGATGGCACGGGCAAGTACGTTTTACCCGGTTTTATCAATATGCACGGGCATTTGCAGGACGAGCGCGCCGGCAAGCCGCAGCCGTTCGAGTATCAACAAAAGCTCTGGCTTGGCTGTGGTATCACGACGATTCGCGACGTCGGCAGCGAGGTGGAAAAAGCCCTCGGGCAAAAACAAAAAAGCGCCGCGAATGAAATTGCCGCGCCGCGCATTTGGCTTTACATGTGGGTTTCCGGCGCCGGCACGGAAGCGGAGATTCGCGCCCGCATTCGCGAGTTGAAAGCCAAAGGCGCCGACGGTTTGAAGTGCCATCAAATGGATCGCGCTACCTACACGATCGTGGCCGATGAAGCGCGCCAAAACGGCTTGAAAATCGCGCATCACGTCGGTGTGGAAGATGCGAATGCTTGGGACGACGCGGCGCTCGGCACGGCGAGTATCGAGCATTGGTACGGCGTGCCGGATGCGGCGCTGGACGGCGTGCAACATTTTCCGCCGGAGTTCAATTACAGCAACGAGCTGCATCGCTTTCGCTATGCCGGGCGCTTGTGGCGCGAAGCCAATCCCGCGAAGCTGCAAAAAGTTTTGCAGAAATTGGTTGAATCGAATGTCGCGTGGGATCCGACGTTGTGCATATACGAAGCCTCGCGCGATCTGCAACGCGCGGTGACGCAGCCGTGGTTCAAAGAGTATTTGCATCCCGCGCTCGAAACCTTTTTCACGCCAAACCCCGAATTTCACGGCTCGTTTTTTTTCGGTTGGACGCACACGGATGAAGTTTACTGGAAAGAGAATTATCGCATTTGGATGCAGGCTGTGCTTGATTTTGCGCGGCTGGGCGGCGTCGTCACTGCCGGCGAAGATGCGGGGTTCATTTATCAAATGTACGGCTTCGGTTATTTGCGCGAGCTGGAATTGCACGAAGAAGCCGGCTTCCAGCCGCTCGAAGTCATTCAACATGCCACGGGAAACGGCGCGAAAATTCTGGGGAAAAGCAACGAGCTGGGACGTCTCAAACCCGGCTATCTCGCGGATTTGATCGTGGTGAACGGCAATCCGCTGGCGGATTTGCACATTCTTTTTCCCAACGGCATCGATCCGAATTTAGATCGTCAACGCGCCGACGGCAAAGGCGGCATCGAATGGACGATTAAAGACGGCATTCCATATCACGCGCCGACGCTGCTTGCGGAGGTGAAAGAAATTGTGCGGGCAGCGAGGAATCAGGCCGGAACGAAATAGAAAAAAAGCCTCGAGCCCGGACGCGCGGAATACACGGATTCCCACTGATTTTTTATCCGGGTAAATCCGCGTCATTCGTGTATTCCGTGTTCAAGGCTTTTACATCGAGCGTTTGTTGTTCCGAATTATCGCGCCATTGCAAAATCTTTTTAGCATTTTTCCTTTTATCTTTTTCGCTTATGAAATCCTTTCAAGATTACTATCCCGATCATTTCGCCCATTGCTACGGCTGCGGGCGGCTCAATGAATTAGGGTTGCACATTAAAAGTTACTGGGACGGCGACGCAACGATTTGCACGATACAACCTCAACCCCATCACCTCGCCATTCCCGGCTATGTTTACGGAGGGTTCATCGCCTCGATCATTGATTGCCACTGCATCGGCAGTGCGGCAGCCGCGACGTATCGCGCCGAAGGCCGCGCCCTGGATAGTGAACCGGCATTGCGTTTTGTGACGGCAGCGTTGCATGTCGATTATTTGCGCCCGACGCCGCTCGGCGTGCCGCTGGAGGTGCGCGGCCTCATCAAAGAGATTAAACCGCGCAAAGTGGTCGTGACCGCAACGGTATCGGCGCAGGGAGAAATCTGCGCGCGCGGCGAAGTGATTGCGGTGAAAATGCCGGAAAGTTTACTGCCGCGATAATTTCTCTTCGGGATTTATTTAACACCATCGCTTTAATCCCAAGCGCAAATTTTACTCAACCACGGCTTGGTAATTTGCGCATTCCCAACCGAAGTCCATCCTTCTTCTTAAAGCCTGCACGGCTTCCAGTAAAATTTTTAAATTGAAAAATAGGTCATTAAAACTCGGCACAGAGTGTCCGAGCGGTTTTTGCTTTTGAATACATTTGTCACGATTCAGTTTCGGAAATTGTTTAAAGCCCCAGCGCGCAGATTAAATTTGTTCCCAATCGTTTGCTTGTTGACTTTTTTGAAAATTTTCAGTAAATCATTTCTGGTTCCTTGTTGCTGGTTATTGGTACTCAAAATAAACTGTTAACCGCCAGAAACCAGAGACCAGTAGCCAAAAAATATGTTCCCTAATCTTCGGAAAACTTCTTCCCGGGCCGCGACGGGTTCATTAGCCAAAAGCCCGGCGAGCGCGCGCCTATTGCTGTGGGCCACACTCGGGCTTTTGCTTTATATCGCGTATTCCTATTTCGGCGGCAGTTATGGTTTGATTCAACTATGGAGACTGAAGCAACGCGAAGTGACGTTGAATCGCGAAGTGATGCGTCTACAGGTGCAGCAAGATAGCCTGCGCCGCGAAATACAATTTTTGCAAACTGACACCACCTATATCGAAAAAATCGCCCGCGAGCGCTACAAACTTGGAAAGCCGGGTGAGAAAATCTATACGATTGTCAAGCCGGAAAAACCATGACCGCATTGGCGTCACCCCCTGAACATCATTTTGTCAACAAGCTCAAAGGTTATTTTTTGACCGGCCTGCTCGTTTTGGTTCCCATCAGCCTGACCGTCTATATTATTTATGAACTTTTCCTCGCCATTGACGGCATTTTAAAACAGGTTATCTTTGTGATGATCAGCGACTGGTTCGGCGTGCAAATCAGCCAGCCGATTCCGGGTTTGGGTTTTATTACGCTGTTCCTGCTCATTTTCAGCACGGGCATGGCGGCGCGCAGTTATTTTGGCAAAAAACTCGTCGATGTCGGCGACAACGTGGTGGCGCGCATCCCTTTCATTAGCCGCATTTACGGCACCGTTCAGCAGGTGAGCCAGGCGTTTTTCGGCGACCGTCACGATGTGTTTAAAAAAACCGTGCTCGTACCCTTTCCGAGCAAAGGCATGTGGCGCATTGGTTTCATCGTCCGCGAACCCAGCCGCGAAATAAAAAATGCACTTGGCGATGAAGTCGTGACCGTGCTCGTGCCGCACACGCCCAATCCCACCTCCGGCTTTGTGGTTTTTTTCCCGAAAAGCGAAGTGATCGAAATCGAAATGCCGGTGGAAGATGCGTTGCATTTGATTATCTCCGGCGGCACGGCGCTGCCGAAAAATCGTAAACCGCTGCAGATGATGTTGACGCGTGATAATGTCGAAAGCTTACAGAGCAAAGCTCGTGAGCAGGCGAAATAACATTGTGTCATCGGAAGTCATGCTTTTTCGTGCCGCCCAAACTGGTATAATGCGCAGGTTGCCAGCCATTATGTTGTTGATTGGTTTTGCGGCCGGCCCGGCTGGTTCGGCGCTGCCGGATTCATTGGCGAGCGGCGATTCGACCATGAGCCGCAGCCCGGTTCGTCTCACCCCGTTGTCGACACGTACGGTCGAAACTTTTTTTGGGCATGACATTGCGATTTATAACTGGTTGACCCGAATTAGCATTGAGCAAACCCTATCTTCGCGCTGGCAATTGACGGTACTGGAAAATTTTAATTCCACCTTGCAAAGCCGGCCGGATCGCTGGAAAGATGATCAGCAGGCGGAGTTTATCTTGCGTCGCGTGCCGTGGGAGGGAGCGGGTTTGCTTACGGGCTGGCAGTGGCAATTGGCGGCGAATTCCAAAATTTTTCGCGATGAGTTTTCCCGTTTAATAGTTGAAACGCGCAACAACGATTTCGCCCTTTCCAGCTTGTCTTCCCGCCTCGAGCGTCAATTGCGTCCCAATCTTTGGGTGAGCGGACAGGCCGGCTATCGTCTCGAAAATCTTTTGGGCCGCAACGATCACGGGCCGACGGGCAAATTCAGTGTCGCGCTGGCGCCGACGTTGTGGCAGAACTATTATCATCGCTTGGACGCCGAAGCTGAAATTAATCAACTGGGTGAACGCCGCAATGACGATTGGCGCGTCAGTTACGGCGTGTCGCGGCAATTTGAAAATGCCACCAGCGATTCGTTGTTTCTGCACTTTTCACATTTGCGCCGCGACAACTACTTTGCCGACATTGACACGCTCTATATTGATTTATTGAACCGAACCCGGCGCGCGCTGGAAAACCGTCTCGATTATCGCATCAACAATAATTGGCGCCTGGCGCTGCGCACCGAGTTGGGACAAGCGGACGTTGATATCGGACGCCGCTTGCTCGCCGCCACGAGCGGGCCGAATGCCAGCCGCCGGGTAACGGCGTTTCAACACACCGATTTTGACACGCAGCAGCGCGCCGAATTACAATGGCAGCGCCCGAATCTTTATAATGAATTTTCCGTACAATTTTTTTCACAGACCATCGACTATTCCGAACAGGCGAACGCTTCCCCCCTTTTTCGGCGTTATGCCGGCGCCGGGTATGATTCGGAAGATTGGCATTTGCGCGCCAACCATCGTTTGCATTGGCGTCTCAGTAATCGCGACTCTTTGGGTTGGGCCGGCAGCGCTACACGCCAAACCCATGAAACCGGCAATCGCACCAATCCAGACGATTTTGATCGTTTAATCTTTCAGGCCCGCTTGTTTTACGGCCATCGCTTCAGCAAAACTTTTCTTGTTTTATGGGAAGCGAACACTTATCTTGAACACCATGTCTATTTAAAAAGCAGCCATTCCGCCGGTAACCACTGGCGACGGGTGTTCAAACTGCAACCGACCGGCATCTTCGCTTTGGCGCCAGGATTTTATTTGAAGCAAAGTTTCGGCGTGCTGGCGCAATATATCGCCTATGATTTTCCCGAGCCGCTGGCGCTCGGCCTCAGCAATGTGTTCAGAAATTTTTTTATCACGGATTCATTGGCCATTCAATTCAGCCGGCGCACCAACGGCATCGTGCAATACCGCTTGCGTCTCGAAGAACGCGGGCAACTGGATTGGCAGCAGTGGCAACAACGGCCGTGGTTTGATCGCCGCGAACATTGGCTGGCGGTGGCGGTGAATCATCGTCCCATGTCGTTCTGGCAAATTACGCCCAGCTTGGCGTATCAGCAACAAGTGGATTGGGCCTATAAATTGTCGCCGCCGCGCGGGTATGTTCGCATGCGCAGCAGCAACCAAACGATCTGGAGCCCAGCGCTGTCCGTCAGTTATATTCGCGCCCCGCAGGCGGTGCTCATTTTTTCGGCAGGACGCCAATCGGTGTATCGTGATCGTCGGCAGACTTCGACGATTAACCATGTTAGTCTAACTCTACAGTGGGCGATTTAAAAGATTGAGCGGTTAACTGGTTGGCCTCATGACCATGAGGCCAACCGGCAATCATTCTAAAAAACCTTAAACGAGCCGAACCCGTCATCGAGGTATTCATGCCCCCATCTACTGGCAAGAACAAGAAGTTGGTTTTAGCGAGTAAACCGGAAGCCGTGGAAGAAATTGAAAAACTGGCCGCTGACGCCGCCACCCTTGCGGGCTTTAATCAGGAAGAACAAGACAGCCTGGCGATTGCCGTTACCGAAATGGCAAATAATGCGGTGATTCATGGTAATAAACGCGATCCGAACAAAAAAGTGCATGTCACGGTCGAAGTGCTCGACACGGAAGTGCACATGACCATCCGCGACGAGGGCAAGGGCTTCAACCCCGACACCTTGAGCAATCCGCTCGATCCTGAAAATTTACTGCGTGAAAGCGGGCGCGGCGTCTTCATTGTGCGTTCGCTAATGGACGAGCTTTCGTATGATTTTTCCCACGGCGGCACGCAAGTCACGATCATCAAAAGAAAAAAGAAGTAAGCACGCTGCAAAACGTTTAGACGGCTTTACCCATTTTGCCTTTTTTGCTTTTTCTCTTTTTTCTTTTTTGACTCTCCATGAACCTCTCGAACTTCACAGCTCTGATCTACCTCATTGGCGGCATTGTCATCTTCCTCTTGGGTTTATTAATTTTTCGCGAAGATGGCCGTCAGCGCCTCAACCGCATTACCGCGGCGATGTTGTTTCTCGCGGCGCTGGCGCCGATTCTCGGTGCATTTGGCTTGTTGCTGGATCAAGTCCCGCCGCAGAACAAAGTTAATGTTGATCTGTTGTATCGGCTCTATCTCGTGTGGGAGTTTTTCTTTCCGCAATTGGTTCTATTTAGCCTGGTCTTTCCAACCGAGCATCCGATTCTCCGCTCGCACCCGCGGCTGCCGTTCGTGCTCTACATTCCGCAAACGCTAAATTTGTTGTTGGCCTTATTGGTGCCGCGCGTTGAGCAAGTGCAGGCCCTCGGTCAATGGTTGGGTTTAAACCAAGATTGGCCGTTATTGCTGCGACCGTTCGAAATGCTGTTCAAAGTTTCGCTGGCGGCGCTAAATGTTTTTGTGACTTATCGCGAAATTTATTTTGCGGCGATCAACCTGGCGTATGTTTTGACTGCGATCATCGTCATGTATGTCAGCAGCCACCGATTGAACAATCCTCGCTTGATCACCCAAGTGCGCTGGGTGCTGTGGGGCATTCGCGCCAGTATGGGGCTGTATGCGATTGCTTTTCTGCTACCCAAATTATCGCCGCTGCAGTTGGGTCAGGATGTTGCACACACGTTGACAATTTTTAGCCTGCTCATCGGCGCCGGCGTTATTGCGTGGGCGATCATTCGTTACCAATTTCTCGACGTCAGTTTTATCATCCGGCGCGGTTTTATGTTTTCCATCACCTCCGGTTTATTAATCGGCATCTACATGCTGGGTTACACGCAGGCTAAAACCATTGTGGAAACGGCGCTGGGAAGCTCGGCACGCAGTGTGCTTGTGGTCGAAATTCTGTTTCTCACTCTGGCCGTTATCATTTTTCAACCGCTGCTCAGCTTTTTGGAAGATTTGGTGGAGCGCCTGTTCTTCAAAGGTGGACAAAATTATCAGCAAGTTTTACATCAACTCAGCCGCGAAATTTTTGGCATTGTTGATCCGGCGCAGTTGCGCAAAAAGATTACCTCGACGCTGCAAGAAGCCATGCTGGTTGAAAGCGCACATTTAATTTTACCCAAATTGCACCCCGGGATGAATAAAAATTCCGGGCCGCCGGCGCCGCTGGCCTTTTTCACCACCGTCAAACCCTTGCCCATCTTGCTTGATAACAGTGCTGGCCAATCACCAGCAGTAGCGGTGGAAAACAATGACGTTGAGCTGCGCTTTGAGCCAACCGGTCAATTTATTTCCCTCATGGAACACATGGAGGCGCCGGTTGAAGAAGCCGACATTTTAGAAAAAATCAACCTGCCGGTCGAGCGGAAAAATTTGGCGCTGTTGCGCGCGCATCATTTCTTGCCGATTACCCATCGTGACGAACTGGTCGGGGTCTTGACTGTGGGCAAAAAAATTACGGACCGGCGCTTTTCCTATGAAGACATGACGCTGCTTTCTCTGCTTTCGACGCAAATTGCCATTGCGCTGGAGAACACTCGATTGTATGAAGAGCGCTTGACCCGGCAGCGGATCGATGAAGAGTTGCATCTGGCGCGAGAAATACAACGCTTGCTTTTGCCGCGGCAAACTCCGCGTAACGAGTATTTTGATATAGCGGCCCTCAATCTGCCGTCTCATGAAGTCGGCGGTGATTATTATGATTTTGTGGATTTACGCGATAGCGTTCTCGGCGTCGCTATCGGCGACATCGCCGGCAAGGGCATTCCCGGCGCGTTGTTGATGTCCAATTTGCAGGCTGCTGGCCGGGCGGCGGCGATTCGCAGCACCTCCACGAAAGCGGTAATGGAAGAATTGAACAATCAGATCACCCGCAGCACCACCGCGGAAAAATATGCAACATTTTTTTATGCCATTCTCTGGCCGGATAAAAAACTCACGTATACCAACGCCGGCCACAATTTCCCGTTGCATTGCCATGCAGATGGCAGCATTTGCGAGCTGCGCCAAAGTAATTTAGTTGTTGGGGTGCGCGAGGGAATTAAGTACGACGAGCATACAATCACCGTGCAATCCGGCGATGTGCTCATTTTTTATACCGATGGAATCACCGAAGCGATGAATGCCCAGTGGGAGGAGTTCGGTGTTGAACGGCTCAATGACGTGATCCGGCAAAATTATTTCCATTCCGCCGAACTTATTCGCAATGCCATTTACGACGCCGTGCATCAATTTGCCGGTGATACTGCACAAGCCGATGATTTAACGCTGGTGGTGGTAAAGGTAAAGTGAGGGGAAAGTTTTAAAACGCGATTCTTAAAATTTATGTTGAAGCTTTACAAATCATATTGCGGGAATGGGACGCGTTGAATACAGTTTCACTCCGCTTTCAACGCCGGTAACAGCGCAATGCGCGTTGCCGCGATAACAGCTACGCCGCTTGCCAACAGCCCCACCAATAGCACGGCCAGCAAAGTAAAACCCAGCGAGAGCCACGGCAATTGCGTGCTGCGGCTTACCAAATGCGGCGCAACGGCAACGAGCGCGGCAACGCTGCCAATTAAAATTCCCACCAGAATTAGAAAACTGTTTTCCAGCAACAACATCTGCATCAACGTGGCGCGGCGAAAACCGAGCGCGCGCAGCAAAGCCAACTCTCCACGGCGCTCGATGACATTGCGGATCAAAACAATTCCCAATCCCAATGTTCCCAACAAAAGTCCCAAGCCACCGAGCGTTTGAAACACGGAAAGGTACGTATTTTCCACTGCTTGAAAATTCTTCAGCAGCATCGCTGTTGACACCGCGTCGAAGCCGTAATCGCGCAAATTCTGTTCTAATGTTTGGGCTACAACCTCACTTTGCGTTGAGGGCGTTTCAATGAGAAAATAAGCGTAGCCGCTCGTCTCGGGAAAATGTTTGATAAAATTCGCTTCGGAAATCAGCACTTCGCTTTGAAAAATGCTGCTCGCCAATAAGCCGACGAAGCGCAGCTTAATCTCCTGGCCGCGCTCGTTACGCATCAGCAAATCTTTTCCCAGGCCAAGATGCAAAATCCATTGCACCGAATTATAATCGCCGAAAGCGGGAATCACGTCCGGCGCAATTTCATGCTCGAGCAAGCGCCACGGATCGTCTTTGAATGCAACATCACTGATCTTTTGAAATTGGAAACCGCCACGCTGCGCCAGATCTGCAGGAACGCCAAGAATGCGCGGTTTTTGCGGGGTGTAAAGATTCAAACAACTGGCATCGTCACCGGGCAACAAACGCAACGAAAAAAAACGCGCCGCGTTAAACAACGCCGTATCCGTTTCAGCAAAACCTAATTCATCCCTCCCCTTTTTTGTATTTAAATCATAATGTAGCGGAATATCAGACTTCGCCGCCAATGTAAATCCGCCCGTACCGGAAATTTTAGCAAATTCATTTTCCACCGGCTCGCGGCGATTGGCCGCAACCGCAACGATGACAAAACAGGCGCACCCGACGAGCGCGGCACACAACAAACTACGGCCTGGCCGGCGCGTGCCGTAACGAATCGCCATGCTCGCGATTCGATTTAAGCCGAAATCATATTGTCGGCGTTGGCGCAACCAGAATGAAAATAGGGCCAGCAGCGCAATCAACAAAAAAGTGCCGGTGCCAAAAAACCATCCGACAGCCGCAGTTTCATTTGAAAAAATTGCTAAACTACTCATCACCACGGCCAGCCCAAAAGCAAAGACGGCCAGCCATTGCGAAAAACGTGATCGCACCAATCGTTCCGGAGTCGTTCCCCCATGCAGCAAAGCAGGCGTGGGAATTTTCCCCAGTTGTCGCAGGGTCAAAACAATAGCAAGCGTCGTGACGGCGATGGCGGCGATATAACCACTGACAAGGCTTGTTACATTTATGTGCAAAAATAAAGACGGCGCGCCGACGGCGTCGACCCACCAGGTTCGTAGGCCAAACATGAGCAGCGCGGCATAACCAACGGCACCGAGTAAACCCAGCAGGCCGCCGATTACAATCAGTACGCTTCCTTCCTGTAATAGACGGCGGCGCACAGTGCGGGCCGGAAATCCTACGGCCAGCAAAATTCCAACTTCTTTTGCGCGTTGTTCAATGCCGAGCCGGAACAACATGCCGACCAACAACGCCGCGGCAACAATGAGAAACCAGCTAAAGCCGATAAACAACATACCAAAATCGGTGGCCCCTTCTGCCGCGGCAAGTCCCTGCTGTTTGACCGGCTGAAAAACGAAACCCATGTGCTCGGGCTTGATCTTCGCCAGTAAACTCGTTTGCAATTTCGTTTGAAAATTTTCACCGTTATTCGCAACGCGCAGCGAGGTCAAATTGCCAAAACGGCTGTTCCACAATTGTTGGCCGGTTTCCAACGCGATAAAAGCTTTTGGGGTTGTGCGATATTGATCCCAATATGCTTCATCTGCCGGACGAATCAAATTCAAATCAACTGGAAACGGCGGGTTCCATGCCTGCATATCGTTAGCCGCGTGAATGCCGGGAAACTCCGGCGTGAGCGAAGAATCCGCTCCAAAACCCGTCATCGCCGTGATACCGGCAACACGAAACGAAAAACTTTTTGTCTCCAGTTGCTCACGCGTTCCAACGGCATAATAAGTAATCTTCACCGTATCGCCAAGTTGTGCCACGAGCTGTTGCGCAGCCCACTGGTTCAACAGGATTTCGTCTGCGGCCAATCGCGAAACTGGTAACCCGTCGGTCAAATTAAACTCGCCAAATGCTTTTGCCACCGGCGGGCGTGTTGCCGAAATCGTCGAATAGGGCAACACGCGGCCATTGCATGTGATACTATTGGCGAGGTAAGTTAAAACCGGCTGCACCGAAGCACGCAATTCCGCACTCGTCGCATGAACCGCATTGACGATCGTTGGGTTAAGAATAATTTCGGCGCTTTCGATCGTCGCAAAATTTTTGTTCAGGCGCACTCGAATGCCAAGATCTTCCAATTGCAAATTTCCCGGCAAAATATTTTGCAGCGCGCTATCCGGCGCGTTCAGCGCTGCGGTGTTGCGGCGCGAGACAAGAAGGGCGTTGACACGCTGCGGCTGCGCCAAAGCTTTCTGCAAATTGGCAAGACCAACATACGCATTCAACGGCTGCGTCTGATGAGGCCGCAAGCCAAATCTGCCGACACCGTGATTTGGAATAACGTGCGTTAATTTGCAGCGAATGGTTTTGACGAGATCGGAAGTTTCACGTCGGCCCAGCAAGCTGGCGCGAGGGATTTCAGTTTGTTGTTGAACGAAGAGCAGAACATAATCGCCAACATTTGCGCCCAACTCCTTTTGCAAAGCTTCATTGAGGACAAGCGCCGGAAAGCCCTGTCCGGTGTTCTTGGCGAAAAACTCGTTCCATGCATGCGAAGAATCGGGTTCAAACAATGCCGTGAATTGTTGATCAATGCCGAGTAAATTGATATTGGAAGCGCGCGCTTTTGTGGTGGGATGAACGGCGCTTCCTGAAAGCATGACTGCCGGAACGGCGGTAGAAAAATTTTCTTTGAATCTGGGCGCCGCAGCGAGCTCCTCGGCCAACTCCTGCCGAAAAAAAAGATTGGTGACAAGCGCCTCATCAATTTGGCCGAGCCGTTCCAGCGTCAACTGCCGCAGGCTACCGCGCACGGAATCGCCGACCAGCAGCGCGCCGGTTAACACGGCGGTGGCAAGCGCAGCGCCGAGAATGACGGCGAGATTGAGGCGCCAATAATGAATCAGACTTCGACGCATCGCCCCTCGCGTAATTCGAATCGGCGATTAAAGCGTGCAGCCAACTCCAGACTGTGCGTCACCACGATCAGAATATTGTTTTCGGCGCGATGCAATTCCAGCAAAAGTGCAGCCACGGAATTGGCCGTGTTCTGATCGAGATCACCGGTCGGCTCATCGCAGAGCAACAGGCTCGGCCGGTTGATCAACGCGCGCGCAATCGCGACGCGCTGGCGCTCCCCACCGGAAAGTTCGGCTGGACGATGCTCGAGACGATGCGACAATCCGACACGTTCCAATAATTCGCGCGCGCGTTTGAGGGCGTCGTTATGATTGTTTTTGAAAGCCCAGGTCGGAACCAACACATTTTCCAACACGGAAAATTGCGGCAGGAGATGATGATCTTGAAAAATGAAACCGACCATGCGATTGCGGAATCTTGCCAATTCCGGTTCCGGCAAAGCGAACGGCGTTTGTTGATTGATTTCAATGGTGCCGGACGACGGTTGATCGAGCGTTCCGATCAAATGCAACAGCGTGCTTTTTCCTGAACCGGATGGCCCCATGATGGTGAGCGCTTCACCGCCGGTCATGGCAAATGAGACGTCACGTAAAACTTCCACACGCCGCGTTTCGGTTTCAAAATATTTGATTACTTGGGTAAGTTGCAGTGAGATTGATGTCGCTGTGTGCATGTTGAATAAGAAATATTTTTTATACCATGACGGCCCGCATTTTCAAAATTGGCATTCCCAACGTTTTCTCACCGGTGATTTCAACGCGCGCGAAAATGTCTTCCGAGTTTAAACCATTGGTCATCAATCGCCATGCGGTGTCTTGATTCAAACGAACCTGACATGCGGCATTGGTGGCGTTGCCGGCATAAAGTTCCCACGTTTGGTTTTCTCGTGAAAGCGTCCATTCCCCGCCGGCTTCACCGGTGACAATAAATTCGATCTTTGTTCCATTGCGGCTTTCGCTGGCGCGATAAGTATGCGGCAGGCCTCGTAGAAATGTGTCGAGAACCGGATAGAGCCATTGCCGGGAGGTCAAGCCCGGCGCGCCCACCGCTTCACGGATTTGCTGTTGATGATGCCAGCGTTCCGTGTATTCCCGCGCTATGTCAAACCAGTTC